>JAHDDY010000011.1:0-21339 GCA_020629115.1 Paracoccaceae bacterium
CGGGGCTGACGGTCTCCTCCTGCGTCTTGCGGCTGTGCTCCCGAACGAGCCGCGCAATTTCCGCATTCGTGACTGCCGGGCCAGCCTTCCAGATCTCGTCCGGGATCAGGAGAATGGCTTCTTCGAGGGCATGGTTGACGGTAGCAGGGTTGATGCCGGCGAGTTGGGACTCGTACCAGTCGATCCAAAAATCCCATTGTTCGTCTTCGTAGGCGAGAAGATAAGTCTTTAAAGTATTCCAATTCCCAACGGGCCAATCATGGTTGGCATCTAACCACAAAGGGTATGAACATATTTCATCTGCAGGGAAATTATTTTTTACAAGTGAATTAATATGGCTATATATAATATTCACATCCTTTTTAATTAATTTCCAGTATTTTTCATTATCGAATGAAGTAGCAGCATCGGACGCATTTTCTGCTGCTATATCATCTGCGAAGTGTGTAGTTGCGGCGGCAGCGTAATATGAAGTGAGCATCGTAGCATGCAAAATGAAGTATTTTTTACTAGAAATCCCAGTATTATAGTTTTGAATTATTTGAAGCGAATCGCGAGAAAAATATTGCGCACTTGTCGTGGCAATTCCCTTGCGAGCTACGCAGGAAGCGAAAATTGCACGCATGAAAGGTAATATTATAATTTCTCGCTTGTCGTCGATGTTTAATGAAAGAACTTCTACAATATTTGGAAGCACCCGCAGGGCTACGCGGCTAGCTATTGCAATCGAATAAGAACGATCTCTAGTTGCAAGCCAATTTTGAAGATCAGTTACATCCTCGATTAATATCCTATCCATCCCCGCACACCCCGCATCCTTCGTCCCGCCGCACCGTCAGCGTCCGCCCCTCCGCCGCCAGCGCGTCATAGATAAAAAGCCGCCCCGCCAGCGTCTCGCCCGCGCCGCACAGGTGCTTGATCACCTCCAGCGCCATCATCGAGCCGATGACGCCCGGCAACGCCCCCACCACCCCCGCCTCGGCGCAGGACGGCGCGAGGCCCGCCGCCGGGCGCTTCGGGAAGACGCAGGCGTAGCAGGGGGTGCCGTTGGCGGGGTCGTAGAGGCCGAGCTGGCCGTCCCATTGGCCGATGGCCCCGGCGACGAGGGGGATGCGCAGGCGGGTGCAGGTGGCGTTGACGAGGTAGCGCGTGTCGAAATTGTCCGAGCCGTCGCAGACGAGGTCGTAGCCGCCGACGATCTCCGCGGCATTCTCCGGCGTCAGGCGCAGGGTATGCCGCGCGACCGTCACGCCCGGGTTGATGCGCGCGAGGGTGTCGGCGGCGCTGTCGGTCTTGGGGGTGCCGATGGCCCCGGTCGGGTGGACGATCTGGCGTTGCAGGTTCGACAGGTCCACCGCGTCGTCGTCCACCACCCCCAGCGTGCCCACCCCGGCGGCGGCGAGGTACATCAGGAGCGGCGAGCCGAGGCCCCCCGCGCCGATGCTCAGCACCCGCGCGCGGCGCAGCTTCGCCTGCCCCGGCCCGCCGATCTCGCGCAGGACGATGTGGCGGGCATAGCGGTCGAGGTCGTCGTCGGAGAGGGCCATGGCGTGCCTCGCGTCGGTTCCGGTCTCCGCTAGAGGTAGAGCGAAGGGGCGGGCGCAGGCAATGCGTGTTTTCGCCCGGACGCGCTCAGAGGACGACCGTGCCGCCGCGGGGGACGGGCGCGCCGCGCACTTGCAGGGGGCGGGTCTCGCCGGCGGGCAGGGTGACGGTCGCCTCCGCCAGGACCGGGGCGCGCGTGCCCTCCTGCCGCCAGTCGAGGGCGATGTGGTCGTCCGCGCCGGTCAGGGCGAAGTGCAGGTGCGAGCAGGCCGCGTCCACGCTCTCCCCGTCATCCTCGTAGAGCGTCCCGCCGCCCTCGCCCCGGCCCGGCGCGGGGTAGAGCGCGAGGATGCGGCCCCGGTCGGCGGCGGGGTCGGCCCGGTCGGCTCCGGCGGAGAGCGGGATGACGGACCCCGCGCGGGCGAAGAGGGGGATGGTGCCGAGCGTCACGGGCTTCGTTACCGTCTCGCCGGGGGCGTGCCACGCGCCGGTATCCACGTCCCACCAGCCGGTGCCGTTGACGGGCAGGCGGACGGTGCGCTCCGTCGCCCCCGGCTCGACGACGGTGGCGACCAGCAGGTCGCGCCCCAGCAGGAAGTCGTCCGTCTCCTCCCACGCCGCCGCGTCGTCCGGATGGTCGAGGAAGAGCGGGCGCAGCATCGGTTCGTCCTCATGCGCCGCCCGCCACAGCAGGGTGTAGAGATAGGGCAGCAGGCGATAGCGCAGGCGGATGGCCTCGCGGATGTGGCCGGTGACCTCGGGATGCATCCACGGCTCGTTGGCTGTCGCGTCGTCGTTCCAGGAATGGATCGTGAAGCGCGGGTGGAAGATGCCGTTCTGCACCCAGCGGACGAACAGTTCCGGCTCCGGGCGCGAGCCTGCGAACCCGCCGACGTCGTGGCCGGTATTGAAGAGGCCCGACAGGCTCATCCCCAGCCCCATGCGGATGTTGTAGCGGAGCGTCTTCCAGTCCGTGTGGTTATCGCCGGACCAGGTCTGCGCGTGGCGCTGGATGCCCGGCCCGCCGGAGCGGCAGATGAGGTAGGGCCGCTTGCCCGGCGCGTGCGCCCGCTGCGCCTCCTCCGACGCGCGGATCATCAGAAGGGCGTGGAGGGGGCGGATCAGGGCGATATCGACCGGCTCGCCGAAGCCCGCGCAGCGCGCGTGCCGGTCCCAGATCTCGTACTCGTTGTTGTCGTTCCAGGTGCATTCGATCCCGTGGTCGAGCAGTTGGCGCGTCACGTTCTGCTTCCACCAGGCGATGGTGTCGGGGTTCGTGAAATCGAGATGGGAGCCGATATCGTCCCAGAAGGTCGAGACCTCCGGCGTGCCGTCCTCGCTGTCGCGGATGAACAGGCCCGCCTCGGCGGCCTCGGCATGGCGGGGGTGGTCGTGCAGGAGGCAGGGCTTGATGTTGGCGACCAGATGCAGCCCCGCCTCGCGGAACGTGCCGGTCATGCGGTCGATATCGGGGATCTTGTCGCGGTTCCAGGTGAAGACGTAGCGCTTGCCGTCGATGGACGAATAGCCCGACGAGAGCTGGAAGCTGTCGCAGGGGATGGCGTGCTCGGCGATCCGGCGCGGAAAGCTTTCCAGTTGCGCCTGCGCGTCCGCCGCGTCGGTATAGGCCATGGTCGAGCCGGAATAGCCCAGCGACCAGCGCGGCGGAAAGCAGGTGCCCCCCGTCAGCCGCACCTGCGCCTTGACGAGGTCCAGCATCTCGGGTGCCCAGCGAATGTAGTAGTCGAGATCCCCGTCCTCGGCGCGGAAGGTGCGGTAGGGCGGGTGGTAGTTGTCGCGCTCGTTCCCGAGATCGAACCAGCAGGTCGCCATGGTGTCGTAGAAGACCGACCACGCCCCGGCATCGCGGGTGCGGGTCATGGTGAAGGGGATGTGCTTGTAGAGCGGGTCGGTCGTCTCGGCGTCGTAGCCCAGCGCGTCGAGGTTGCGCATCTCGAAGCGGCGGCCTCGGCGGTCGAGCGGGCCGGTCTTGTCGCCGAGGCCGTGGATCGGCTCGTCCGGGTCGCGGCGCAGGAAATGGGCGCAGGCATGATCGCGCCGGCCCAGCATCATGCCGCCCGTGGGCCGCTCCTCCGCGAAGGTGCGCCAGCCGTCGGGCGTACGCGCGGCCCAGGACAGATGCAGCGGGCGGGCGACGGTCAGGCGCAGGGCGGGGGTGGCCAGCGTCAGGCCCGCGTCGGTCTCCTCGACCGTGACGGTCGTCCCGGCAAATCCCGACAGGTCGTCGCGGTCCCGCCCCGCCCACGGCACGTCGCCGCCGGGCGCGATGCTCCAGGTGCGGGGCAGGCGCCAGGCGCCGTCCTTCAGGAGCGAGACGCGGACCAGCGTGTCGTCGAGCGCGTCGATGCGCAGGACGTGCCGCCCCTCGACCGTCAGGCTCACGCCCCCGGGCCGCCGCTCGCACACGGTCCATCCCCGCAGGGTCCTCATCGCGTGCCCCGCGCGGTCAGAAGGCCGGTTCCGTCTGGCGGCGGCGCTGGGACAGGACGACGCCCGCGAGGAGGGCGAGCGCGAGGATGTAGAACAGCTCCTTCGGGAAGCGGTCGGCGGGGGTCTCGACCCGCGACAGCGTGACGGGCGTGTCGCCGTAGAAGTCGAGATTGGTGCCCAGGTCGCCGTAGGGCGTGCCGGGGAACGGCTCCTCCAGCACCAGCGCGCCGTCCTCCTCCATGACCGTCAGGCCGAGTTCCGACAGCCGCGCCGCGCCGTCGCCCGCAGCGAGGCTCTCGGGCTGGACGGTGATCTCCTTGACCACGCCGGTGTCGAAATCCGGTCCCTCGATGATGAGGCGGGGCAGGGTGCCTTCGGGCACGGCCCCCAGCGCCTCGATCCCCGCCGGCCCTTGCGACACGTCGAACGGGTCGGCGACCCGGTTCAGCAGGTAGTCGGGCCGGAACAGGACGAAGGCGGCGAGCAGCAGTCCGACCGTCTCGTACCAGCGGTTGCGGGTCAGGAAATGCCCCTGCGTCGCGGCGGCGAAGGCGAGCATCGCGATCAGGGCGAAGATGAAGACGAACACCGCCTTCGCCGCCGACACGTCGATCAGCAGGAGGTCGGTGTTGAAGATGAACAGGAAGGGCAGCAGCGCCGTGCGGATGTCGTAGCCGAAGCCGACCACGCCGGTCTTGATCGGGTCGCCCCGGCTGATGGCGGCGGCCGCGTAGGCGGCGAGGCCGACGGGGGGCGTATCGTCCGCGAGGATGCCGAAGTAGAAGACGAACATGTGCACCGCGATCAGCGGCACGATCAGCCCGGCCTCCGCCCCAACCGTCATGATGACCGGAGCCATGAGCGAGGATACGACGATGTAGTTGGCCGTCGTCGGCAGACCCATCCCGAGGATCAGGCTCATCACCGCGACGAGGACTAGGAGGATGATGAGGTTCCCGCCCGAGATCGTCTCGATCACCTGGCCGATGATCTGGTGCGCGCCCGTCAGCGAGATGGTGCCGACGATGACGCCCGCCGCCCCCGTCGCCACGCCGATGGAGATCATGTTGCGCGCGCCGAATTCCAGCCCGCTGACGAAATCGCGCCAGCCGCCCGCCGCCTCCGCGCCGAACGCGCCCGCGCGCCCCCGGAAGAACGCCTTGAGCGGGCGGTGGGTCACGATCACGACGATCATCGCGACGGCCGCCCAGAAGGCCGAGAGCGCGGGGCTGAGCCGGTCGAGCGTGTCCGTGCGGATCATCAGGTTCCAGATGAGAACGAAGATCGGCAGCGCGAAGTACAGCCCGCCCAGCAGTGTCGGCGTCAGGCGGGGGGCGAAGACCTCGTCGCTGTTGGGGTCGTCCACCGCCACATCCGGATAGCGCGAGGCGACCAAGACCAGCGCGATGTAGGCGATGCTCAGCAGCCCGAGCGCCGCGTAGAGCGAGCCGCCCTCCCCGAAGACCGGATCGAGCATGGCGCGGATGCCGATCACCGCGAAGGTGATGAGCGCCATGGCGATGAAGCCGGTCAGGAACAGGAGCAGGATCAGCGGCACGCCGATGGTGCGCCCCGGCTTCTTCAGGCCCTGCAGGCCCATCTTCAGGCTTTCGAGATGCACGATGTACAAGAGCGCGATGTAGGAGATGACCGCCGGGACGAAGGCGTGCTTGACCACCTCGATGTAGGGGATGTTGACGTACTCGACCATCAGGAAGGCCGCCGCGCCCATCACGGGCGGGGTGAGCTGGCCGTTGGTCGAGCTGGCCACCTCCACCGCGCCCGCCTTCTCCGCCGGAAAGCCGATGCGCTTCATCAGGGGGATGGTGAAGGTGCCGGTGGTGACGGTATTGGCAATGGAGGAGCCGGAGATCATGCCCGTCATGGCCGAGGAGAGCACCGACGCCTTGGCCGGTCCGCCCCGCAGCGCGCCGAGCAGCGCGATGGCGACCTTGATGAACCAGTTCCCGCCCCCCGCCTTCTCCAGCAGCGCGCCGAACAGCACGAAGAGGAAGATCATCGAGGTCGAGACGCCGAGCGCCACGCCGAACACGCCCTCGGTCTGCATCCAGTAATGGCCCATCGCCTTGGCGAAGGACGCGCCGCCGTAGTTCGTCATGTTGCGGATCGTCTCGAACTCGCCCCCGAAGAAGGCGAGCGCGAGGAAGAGCGAGGCGATGATGACGAGGGGCAGGCCGAGCGAGCGGTAGACCGCGATCATCAGCGCGATCATCCCGAGGCCGGATGCCACCAGATCGCTCGTACTCCACAGGCCGGGCCGGTCGGCGATGCTCTCGCGGAAGACGATGAGGTAGAGGCAGCCGATCAGCCCCATGGCCACCAGCACCCAGTCGTACCAGGGGATGCGGTCGCGGGGCGAGGATTTCAGCAGCGGAAAGGCCAGCGTCGCCAGCGTCAGCGCGAAGGCGAGGTGGATGTAGCGCGCCTGCGTCACCATCAGCGCGAGGAAGTCGATGCCGGTCAGTTGCGCCAGGTCGCTCGCGTAGGGCGAGGCGATGTAGAGCTGGAAGACCGACCAGACGATGCACAGCCCGACGATGAGCCTGCCGGTCGCGCCGCCGACCGTGCGCCCCCCGGTATCGGCCTCGGCGACCATGTCCTCGGCGCTGCGGTCCTTTGCAAGGTCCGTCATGGCATGGCCCCCTCTGCGCTTACCTGAATGTCTTTGGTACTGCCGCGTTCATTCTGCGGCGGTGTGCGGAAGATCTCTTTCGGATCTTCCGCGCATCCTACGGCACCGTCATCGTCGCGGCTGCACCGTGCAACGGTTGTTCCGACGATCCATCTCTCAGGTCAGAACGTTGTCATGGGTTGAGAGATGAACCCTCGGGACAACCGTTGCACGGTGCAGCCCGAGGGTGACAGGTGCGTAAATCGACCGAGGCGTTCTCAGTCCATCAGGCCCAGTTCCTTGTAGGCCCTCGCAGCGCCGGGGTGCAGCGGGGCCGACAGGCCGTCGGCCACCATCTGCTTGGCGTCGAGGTTGGCGAAGGCGGGGTGCAGCTTGCGGAAGTCCTCGATGTTCTCCATCACCGCCTTGGCCACCGTGTAGGCCAGGTCGTCGGAGACGGCGGTCGAGGTGACGAAGGTCGCGCCCACGCCGAAGGTGGTCGTGTCCTCGTCCGTGCCCTCGTACATGCCGCCCGGGATGGTGGCGACGCGGTAGAAGGGATTGTCCGCGACCAGCTTGTCGATGGGCGCGCCCGTGACGTTGACGAGCTTCGTGTCGCAGGTGCTGCTGGCCTCCTTGATGGCCGCCGCCGGGTGGCCGACCGTGTACATCATCACGTCGATATTGCCGTCGCAGAGCTGCTTGGGCATCTCGGAGCCCTTGAACTCGGTGGCCAGCGCGAAGTCGTCCATGCTCATGCCGAAGGCGTCCATGACGACTTCCATCGTCGCCCGCTGGCCGGAGCCGGGGTTGCCGACGTTCACGCGCTTGCCCTTGAGGTCCTCGAAGCCCTCGATGTCGCTGTCGCCGCGCACGACGAGGGTGAACGGTTCGGGGTGGACCGAGAACATGGCGCGCAGGTCCTCGAACTTGTTGTCCTCGAACTTCGAGGTGCCGTTGAAGGCGTGGTACTGCCAGTCCGACTGCGCGACGCCGAATTCCAGCTCGCCCGCCTTGATGGTGTTGATGTTGTAGACCGACCCGCCGGTCGATTCGACCGCGCAGCGGAAGCCGTGCTCCTTGCGGTCGCGGTTCACGAGGCGGCAGATGGCGCCGCCCGTGGGATAGTACACGCCGGTCACGCCGCCGGTGCCGATCGAGAAGAACTGCTGCTGCGCCATCGCCGCCGTGCCGCTGACCGCGAGCGCGACGGAGGCCGCAAGGCCCATCATGCCGAATTTCATCGGATATCTCCCTGAGTTTCTATGGTGGAGCGAGTGAAGGGCACCCGCCCCGACCTGTCAACCCGGCCCGGGCGGGCCGGGGCGGGGCACTGTCCCGTCTCGGGATCAGGCCGTGACGATGGCGTGACCGGGACCGTAGGGGAAGCCGGTGATGTTCTCCGGCCCGTCCCCGCCGATCACGACGATATCGTGCTCGCGGTAGCCGCCCGCGCCGGGCGCGCCCTCCGGAAGGGTCAGTATCGGTTCCATGGAGACGACCATGCCCGGCGTCAGCACCGTGTCGATATCCTCGCGCAGCTCCAGCCCGGCCTCGCGCCCGTAGTAATGCGACAGGATGCCGAAGGAATGCCCGTAGCCGAAGCTGCGGTACCGCAGCAGGTCGCGGGACGCGAGGAAGTCGTTGATCTCCGCGCAGATGCCCGAGCAGGTCGCGCCGTCGCGGATCAGCGACAGGCCCAGCTCGTGCGCACCGACATTCGCCTCCCAGACGCGGAGCGATGCGGCGTCCGGCTCGCCGAGGAACAATGTGCGCTCCAGCGCGGTGTAGTAGCCCGATATCATCGGAAAGGTGTTGAGGCTGAGGATATCGCCCGCCTCCAGCCGCCGCGTCGTGACGGGATTGTGCGCGCCGTCGGTATTGGGGCCGGACTGGAACCATACCCAGGTGTCGCGCAGCTCGCTGTCGGGATGCGCGCGGGCGATCTCCGCCTCCATCGCGTCGCGGCCCGCCATGGCGACGTCGATCTCGCGGGTGCCGACGCGGATGGCGTCCCGGACGGCCGCGCCGCCGATATCGGCGATGCGCGCGCCCTCCCGGATCAGGGCGATCTCCTCGGCGGATTTCACCATGCGCCGGTGCATGAAGGCGGGGGCGATGTCCACCGTCTCCGCGCCGATGAACGCGCCGAGGCCGGCCGACTGGGCCAGCGTCAGATGATCGCCCTCGATCCCGATGCGCCGGGCATCGCCGACGATGTTCCCGACCGCACGCCAGTAGTTGTTGCGCCGCCAGTCCGTGTAGACGACGTTCTCGTGCGCCGAGCGCCGCCACGGCTGACCGCCGTCGATCCCCGCCGAGACCGTGACGGAGCGGTCCCGCGTCACGACGCAGGCATAGGGCCGCCCGAAGGCGCAGTAGAGAAAGCCGGAGTAATAGGCGACCCCGTGCATCGAGGTGAGCAGCACGGCATCGAGGTCCTGCCCGGCCATGATCGCGCGGAGATCCGCCAGGCGGCGGTCGTATTCCGCATGGCTGAAGGGCAGGGGTGCCTTCTCGCCATTGTGGAAGATGTGGAAATCCGGGCGGGCCGGTACGACGGTATCGGGTTGGACGAGTGTCATCGCGACCTCCAAGGATTCGGAAGTCGGAGGCGGGCCTCGCGGAAGGCGTCTCGCAGAGGGCACCTCCAATCTTCCGATTGAAAGTCCCGGCGTTCAGGAAGGGAACGAGCGAAAGACGGTCCGTCTTTCCGGCGACGCCATCGCCGACATGCTCACCGTCTCTCTGTCACGGAATCGGATCGGGGCAAAGGGATTTTTGCGGCTCCGGGCGCGTCTCATGGCTGGACACGGGGGCGTCCGTGCGTCCCTACTTCTTCCCAGACCCCGCCGCCGGAGCCGCACCATGTCCCATGTCTTTCCCCGCAGCATGACCGCCCCCCCGCCCCGCGCCGTACGGGGGGAGGGGTGCTATCTCTACGACGAGAACGGCAAGGCCTATCTCGACGGGTCGGGCGGGGCGGCGGTGTCGTGTCTCGGCCATGGCGACCCGGACGTGATCGCCGCCATCCGGGCGCAGGCCGGGGCGCTGGCCTTCGCGCATACGGGCTTCTTCACGTCCGAGCCTGCGGAGGCGCTGGCCGACGCGCTGATCGCCCATGCGCCGGGGCGGCTCGACCGGGTGTACCTCGTCTCGGGCGGGTCGGAGGCGGCGGAGGCGGCCATCAAGCTCGCCCGGCAGTATTTCGTCGAGACCGGCCGGCCGGAGCGCCGCCATCTCATCGCCCGGCGGCAGAGCTACCACGGCAACACCCTCGGCGCGCTGGCCGCCGGGGGCAATGCCTGGCGGCGGGCGCAGTTCGCCCCGTTGCTCGTCGAGGTGAGCCATATCGCGCCTTGCTACGAATACATGGACCGCCGCGCGGACGAGAGCGCGGAGGAATACGGCCTGCGCGCCGCACAGGCGCTGGAGGACGAGATCGAGCGTCTCGGGCCGGAGACGGTGATGGCCTTCATGGCCGAGCCGGTGGTGGGGGCGACGATGGGGGCCGTGCCCGCCGCGCCCGGCTACTACCGCCGCATCCGCGAGATCTGCGACCGCCACGGCGTGCTGCTGATCCTCGACGAGGTGATGTGCGGCATGGGGCGGACGGGGCATCTCTTCGCCTGCGAGGCGGACGGGATCGCGCCCGATATCGCCTGCATCGCCAAGGGCCTCGGCGCGGGGTACCAGCCCGTCGGCGCGATGCTGTGCACCGACACGATCTACGACGCCATCGCCGCCGGGAGCGGCTTCTTCCAGCACGGGCATACCTATCTCGGCCACCCCGTCGCGGCGGCGGCGGGATGCGCGGTGCTGGCAAAGCTGACGGAAGGCGGTCTGGTCGGGCGCGCGGCCCGGCAGGGCGCGGCCCTGCGCGCGGCGCTGGAGGCCGCGTTCGGCCGGCATCCGCATATCGGCGACATCCGGGGGCGGGGCCTGTTCATGGGACTGGAGATCGTCGCGGACCGGGGGGCGAAGACCCCGTTCGACCCGGCCCTCGGCACCGCGAAGCGCCTCAAGGCGGCGGCCTTCGAGGCGGGGCTGATCTGCTATCCGATGGGGGGCACGCGCGACGGCCGCCACGGCGACCACGTGCTGCTCGCGCCCCCCTTCATCATCGAGGATGCGCAGATCGGCGAGTTGGTGGAGAAGCTCTCCACCGCCCTCGAAGCCGCCCTGCCGCGTCCCTGACGCCGGGTCAGAAGCGGATGGAGAGGCCGAAGCTCGGCTGATCCTCGGGGATCGCCTCGTAGGTCTCGGCGGGGAACGAGGCGGATGTGCCGAGCGTCGGCGTCAGGGGGCGGGACGGGCCGTAGAGCGCGCTGCGGTCGGGGGCGACGTCGAAGAGAGGCAGGCTCTGGCCGAAGGCGTAGGTATCGTCGTCCTTGGCCTGCCCGGCATCGTTGGCGGCCTTGAGTTCGTAGGCGGCCTGACCCGTCGGCGAGCGCGCCTCGTCTGCCATCGCGGCGACGGGCAGCAGGGTCAGGGCGGCAATGGCGGCGGCGAGGCGGGGGAGGGGCATGGCGGTGTCTTTCCGATGGCTTGTGATCGCGCCGACCGTCCAGGCCGGCCATGGTAGACCAATGCAAAACACCGCGAATGGTTCTCCCCTCCCTCGCCGCAGACGTGTGCGGACGAGGCAGTGCCTTGTTAACCTTGAGGAATGCGCGCGTTCACGAAACCGACTGGAATTGTTTCAGCCCCGATGGGGGGGATTCCGGTCAGCAGACGTACCAGTCGTTCGTTCACGAAATACTTGTCGCGTCCGACCTTGAAAGACCTCAGAACTCCAAGCTCTTCGAGCGTCTCCAGATACTTGCTCGCGGTGACGGGGCTGCACTTCAGGTCGGTCTCCACGAAGCCGATTCTGGTATAGGGATGGCGAAAGATATTGTTCAGCAGATCCTGACTGTAGATCTTCGGTCTTTCGGTTCTGATGTGCTGCTTCGTCTCGCGCATCAGATCGCGTATGTCGGAGACGAAGCCCACGGCATGACGCGCCGTCTGGGCGATGCCGTCGAGCACGTAGAGCAGCCACGGCTCCCAGTCCCCATCGTCGCGAACCTGTTGCAGCAGGGCGTAATAGTCGGATTTCGTCGATGTGATGTACCGGCTCAGGTAGAGAACCGGCAGGTCCAGAAGACCGGCCTGCACGAGCATCAGGACGTTGATGATGCGTCCCGTCCTGCCGTTGCCGTCGGGAAAGGGGTGGATCGTCTCGAACTGGTGATGGGCGATGGCCATGCGTGTCAACGGGTCGAGTTCGTCCGGTTCCGGCTGGTTGATGAAGCGTTCGAGATTGCTCATGAGATCGAGAACGGTATCCGGATGCTGGGGCGGAACGTGAATGACCTCCCCGGTCGCATCTTCCTTCAAGGTCGTACCCGGCGCACGACGAAATCCGATATCCGCGCCGCTCAACGCGGAATGGATGTCTATGATCGTGCGGCAGGTGAGCAATCCCGTCTCACGTACCGCACGGTGACCGAGATTCAGGCCGTCGGTATACCGCACCACTTCCTTTCTGGCACCCGTGAGGCCGCGCAGGTCGGACGGCGCCTGGAACAGATCGTCATGTGTGGTGACGATGTTCTCGACTTCGGAACTGTCCTTCGCTTCCTGCAGGCCGAGCGTGCTGATGAGGATGGAGGGATTGGGTATGCTCTGCACCAGCCCTTTCAATTCGCCCAGCGGACGATGGGCGCGGCTGAGCGCGCGCAGGACACGCGGTGTCTCCATGTCGCTCGAAGGAGGCAGTCTTTCCGGGATGAACTCTCGCTCTACCATCCGTCGGCTATAGGCAAAGAAATTTTGCCTGTCACGAAAACGTCGACAGAAAATCGCGTTTTCTGTCGACGTCATGGGGAATCCCTACAGAAAACCTCGTTTTCTGTAGGGATCGTGTGCCTTCACCCCAGTCCGTCGAAGAGCGCCGTCGAGAGGTAGCGTTCGGCGAAGCTGGGGATGATGACGACGATCTTCCTGCCGTCCATCTCCGGCTCGGCCCCGAGCTGCGCCGCCGCCGCGAGCGCCGCGCCGGAGGAGATGCCGACGGGCAGGCCCTCGATCCGGGCGACCTCGCGGGCGGTCTCGAAGGCGGTGGCGTTGGCGACCTGCATCACGCGGGTCACGAGATCCGTGTCGAGGTTCTTCGGGATGAAGCCCGCGCCGATGCCCTGGATGGCGTGCGGACCGGGGTCGCCGCCCGAGATGACGGGGCTGTCCTCCGGCTCGACGGCAATGACGGGGGCCTTGTGCCCGTGCTCGCGGAAGACGCGGGCGCAGCCGGTGATGGTGCCCCCCGTGCCAACCCCGGCGACGAAGGCGTCGAAGTCGCCGCCCGTGTCCTCCAAGATCTCCAGCGCGGTGGTGCGCACGTGCACCGCCGGGTTGGCGGGGTTCTGGAACTGCTGCGGGATGATCGCGCCGGGGGTGGCGGCGAGCAGCTCCTCGGCGCGGGCGATGGCGCCCTTCATGCCCTTCTCCTTCGGCGTCAGTTCCAGCTGCGCGCCCATGAGGGCCAGCATCTTGCGCCGCTCGATCGACATGCTCTCGGGCATGCACAGGATCAGCTTGTAGCCCCGCGCGGCGCAGACGAAGGCGAGGCCGACGCCCGTGTTGCCCGAGGTCGGCTCGATAACCGTGCCGCCGGGCTTGAGATCGCCCGACCGTTCCAGCGCCTCGATCATCGAGACGCCGATGCGGTCCTTCACGGAGGCGAGTGGGTTGAAGAATTCGAGCTTCGCGAGGATCTCCGCCCCGCTGCCATGGGCCTCGGCGAAGCGCGACAGGCGTACGAGGGGCGTGCCGCCGATGGTGTCGGTGATGCTGTCGTAGATGCGGCCCCGGGCGAAGGGGGCTTTCTCGGTGCCGGTCATGGCGGGCGCTCCTGTTGGTCGTCGGATTCTCGACGCGCAACGTGGCGTGCGGATCGCCGGGTGTCCAGTGCGCGCGGGGCGGATCGTGCCGGCGTCGCGGGTCGGGCGCGGATGGCGGACCCTGGTTTCGGGCGGCGCGGAGGGGGCGGAACGCGGTTCCCCGCCTTGACGGGGCGGCGGGCGGCCTGCATGGCTGGAGCGATGACGCAGACCGACCTGACCGCCCGCGCCGCCCTGCCCGACGCCCTGCGCGTGCTGGTGGCGGAGATCCCGCGCGAGACCTGGGCCGCGCATCCGCAGTTCGGCGGGACGGTGCGGTTCTGGCTGGAGCGGCATCTGATGTTCCGCGACCTGATGGACCGCATGACCGCCGAGGCGCGGGAGGTGCTGGACGGTGCGATGCCGCCCGGGCGCTACCGCCGCCGCCTCGCGCGGCACGGCAGCCTGTTCGTCGGCGAGCTTCAGATGCATCACCATGTCGAGGATGCGCATTACTTCCCCCGGCTCGCCCGCCTCGATGCGCGGGTGACGCGGGCCTTCGACATCCTCGACGCCGACCACCACGCGCTCGACGCGATGCTGGCCGGTTTCGATGCCGGGGCGAATGCGGTGCTGCGCGCCCCGGACGATCCCGCCGTGCGGGAGGCGGCGGGCGCGTTCCACGACGGGCTGACGCGCCTGCACGGTTTTCTCGACCGGCATCTGACCGACGAGGAGGAGATCGTCGTGCCGGTCATCCTGGCGTCGGGCTTCGACGGGTAGGGGCTACGGCGCCGGCGCGTTCAGCACGCCGCGCAGCCACGAGACCTCCTTCTCCGTCACGCCGTGGCCCGCGCCGGGGTGGATGTATGTCGTGACCTCGGCCCCCATCGCCTCCAGCACCGCCGCGCTCTCGCGCACCCGGGCCAGCGGGATGTGCGGGTCCTGCGCGTGGCAGCCGATCATCGCGCGGGTGCCGTCCAGCCGCCCGGCATAGTCGAAGCTCTTGGCGGTATGGCCGTAGAGGTCGGCACGCGGCGCGCCCCCCGCCTCCCCCGTGCCGACCAGCCCCCCCGACAATGCCGCGACCGCGCGGTAGGGCCGCCCTGCGCGCGCGGCGTGCTCCAGCGCGAGGCAGGCCCCCTGGCTGAACCCGGTGACGACGATGCGTTCGGGGGCCATGCCGCCCGCCATCGCCTCGCCGACCGACGCCTCCATCGCGGCCAGCGCCATGCCGAGCTTCGGTTCGTTGCGCGCGAAGGGAGCGAGGAAGGAATCGGGCCACCAGGACCGCCCTTTCGCCTCCGGGGCGAGGTAGGCGATGTCCGGGATGCCGATGCCCTCGGCGAGGCCCATCATGTCCCGCGCGCCGCCGCCCCGGCCATGGGCCATGACGACGGCGTACCGCGCCCGGTCGAGCGATGCGCCCCCGGCGATCATGCGAAGGCCGTCACGGGCGGCAGGATGCGCTCGATGGTCGCGCGCTGCGCCTCGTATTGCGGGGGCAGCTTGAGCGCCTGCCCGAGCGTCTCGACCGGCTCGTCCACGGCGAAGCCGGGCGGGTCGGTGGCGATCTCGAACAGGATGCCGCCCGGCTCGCGGAAGTAGATGGCGTTGAAGTACTGCCGGTCGATGACGGGCGTGACCTGCAACCCCGCCGCGCGCACCCGCTCCTGCCACTCGCGCTGGACCGCATCGGTCTCGGCGCGGAAGGCGATGTGGTGGATCGAGCCGGTGCCCTGGCGCTCGATGGACCGTTCCGGCGTCACCAGCATGTCGAGCGCCGCGCCGCGCCCCCCGCCGGGCACCGCGAAGCGCATTCGGTGCGTTTCGTCCTCGCCCCGCGCCTCCGGCCCCTCCGCGTAGCCGAGCACGTCGCGGAGCACGCGGGCCGTCGGCTCCATGTCGGCGACGCAGAGGGTGACGGAGTGAAAGCCCTCGTCGGCGGGCGCGCCGTCGATGTTGTGGGCCGCGCCACCGTGCGGTGTGCCACCCTGCGGTGCGCCACCCGTCTCGATCAGCTCGACGCGCATGCCGTGCGGGTCGTCGAGGGCGATAGCGCGCTGGCCGAAGCGGTCGGCGGGACCGTCGAAATCCACCGCCGCCTCGGCGAGCCGCCCCATCCACGCATCGAGATCGGGCACGGCATAGGCCACCGCGCTCGCCGCCCCGGCCCCCGCCCGCCCCGGCCCCGCATCCGCGAAGGCGAAGAAGGTCAGGATCGTGCCGGGACTGCCGGTCCGGTCGCCGTAATACAGGTGATAGGTATCGGGCGCGTCGAAGTTCACGGTCTTCTTCACGAGCCGCTGGCCGAGGCAGCCGGTGTAGAAATCCGCATTCTCCTGCGGATCGCCGCACAGGGCGGTGACATGGTGCAGACCGGGGACGGAATCGGGCATGGGCGGGGTCTCCTCGCTGGGGGGCGTGCGCGGTCCATGTAGGTCGCCATTGCCCCCTTTGCACCTCGCGCCGATCGTCGTAGGGTCGGGGCGAACGACAATGGGGAAAGCGCGCCGATGGAGCCGTCCTACGACCGGGAGAAGGTGGCCGCGATCCACCGGCATCTGCATGCGCACCTGCCGCCCGAGCCGGCGCTGCGGGTCAAGGCCATCGAGAGCCTGCTGGTCGAGAAGGGGCTGGTCGATCCGGCGGCGCTCGACGCGTGGATCGAGGCCTATACGGAGGAGATCGGGCCGAAGCGCGGGGCGATGGTGGTCGCCCGGTCGTGGGTCGACGCGGGGTTCCGCGCGCGGCTGCTGGACGATGCGGCGGCGGCGGTGGCGGAGATGGGCTTCGCGGGCCAGGCGAGCGGGCATCTGAAGGCGGTGGAGAACACGCCCGCGCGGCACAATCTCGTCGTCTGCACGCTGTGCTCCTGCTACCCCTTCGCGATCCTCGGCATGGCCCCGCCCTGGTACAAGGCCGCCGAATACCGCGCCCGCGCCGTGCGCGATCCGCGCGGGGTGCTGGCCGAGTTCGGCGTGACCCTCGGGCCGGACGTGGCCGTCGACGTCTGGGATTCGACCGCCGAGTTGCGCTACATGGTGATCCCCGAGCGCCCCGCCGGGACGGAGGGGCTGGACGAGGCGGCGCTGGCCGCGCTGGTCACGCGCAACGCCATGATCGGGACGGACGACCTGAAGGGCGGCGCGTGATGGAGCGTCGCGCCTCGCTCATGGAGGCCCCGGATCGGGGTCCGGGGCAGCGCATGCGGGGAGATGCCTGATGGACGGGGTACACGATCTCGGCGGCAGGGAGGGTTTCGGGCCGATCGACCGCGCCCACGAGGACGCGCCGTACCATACGCCCGAGGATGCCCGCGCCTACGCCCTCTCGGTCTCGATCCGGGGCGAGCGGGACTATCCGATCGACTGGTTCCGCCATGTCCGCGAGAGCATCGACCCGGTCGACTACCTCACCCGCCCCTATTTCGACCAGTGGCTCCAGACGGTGCTGGCCATGGCCGTCGACGCGGGCGACGTGGCGCTGGAGGAGGCGACGGGCGGGGCGCGGGCGCGGACGCCGCGCGTGCCCGCCCCGATCTCGGCGGCGGACGTGCGCGCCATGCTGACGACCCCGGTCGATTTCGAACGCCCGGCCCCCGCGCCCCCCGCCTTCGCCGTGGGCGACCGGGTGCGCACGGCGGCGCGGGGCCATCCCGGCCATACCCGCCTGCCCGCCTATGCGCGCGGGGCGGTCGGCGCGATCGTCGCCCATCGCGGCGCGCATCCGGTGCCCGACGAGGGCGCGCGGGGCGTGCACCGGGCCGAGGCGCTCTACACGGTGGCCTTCGCGCGGGGCGACCTGTTCCCGGAAGCCGCCGGAAGCGCGGACCGCGTGCATCTCGACCTGTGGGAGCGCTATCTTGAGCGCGCCTGACCCCCTCGCCCCGCTAGCCCGGCGCGACGGCGACCCGGTCTTCGAGGAGGCGTGGCAGGCGCAGGCGCTCGGGATGGCCGACTGCCTCGTGCGCGCCGGGGCCTTCTCGGCGGGCGACTGGGCGGCGGCGCTGGGCCGGGCCGTGCGGCGGGAGGAGGATACGACGCGGGGATACTACCGCGCCGTCCTCGCCGCGCTGGAGACCCTGCTGGATGCGGGCGGGGCCGTCCCTGCCCCCGAGATCGACGCGCGCCGCGATGCCTGGGCGCGGGCCTACGAGACCACGCCCCATGGCGATCCGGTCGTTCTGGAGGAAACCCCATGACCTATGACGACGACAACGTCTTCGCGAAAATCCTGCGCGGCAAGATCCCCGCACGGAAGGTGCTGGAGACGGAGCACAGCCTCGCCTTCCACGACATCAGCGAGCAGGCCCCGACGCATGTGCTGGTGATCCCGAAGGGCAGGTACGTCGCCTTCGACGATTTCGCCGCCAACGCCTCCGATGCCGAGATCGTCGATTTCATGCGCGCGGCGGGGCGGGTGGCCTCCGACGCGGGGGTCGCGCCGTCCGGCGGGGGCGAGGGGTTCCGCGTCATCGCCAATGCCGGGAAGGACGCGGTGCAGGAGGTGCCGCATTTCCACCTGCACGTCCTCGGCGGGCGCTGGCTGGGGCGGATGCTTCAGAAAGCGGAAGGGTAGACCGCCAACGCCGCGGTAGCTTTTATGCGGTACGATGTGCGGGAAAACGCCCCTGCGCATCGGAGATCCTCATGCTTCGCCCTTTTCTCGGCCTCTTCCTCGCCTTCGGCCTGTCCGGCTGCATCGGCACCCTCTTCGGCATCACGAAGGATGTGGTGGTCGGCACGGCCTCCATCGCGACCGACGTGGTGGTCGGGTCGGTCGATATCACGACGGACGTGATCGGCCTCGCCCTTCCCGGCGGCGGGGACGATGACGACGACGATTGAGTGCGCCGTCCTTGAAACGCAAAAGGGCCGTCCCCTCGGCAGGGGGACGGCCCTTTTCGTTCGGAATGCGGTCGGTCTGGTCCCGTCTATTCCGGCGTTGGCGGCACCAGACCGTCGGGATCGGCCTGCTGCAGCGCCGGGACGGGCGTGTCGCCGTCGAGGGCCGGGGGCACGAAGGTCGGTTGCAGCGCGTCGCCGTCCACCGGCAGGGTCGTGCCCGGCAGCGCCTCGTCGAAGACCGAGCCGCCGCCGCGCTCCGTCGTCGCCATGATGGTCAGGGTCAGGCTGGTCACGATGAAGCCGATGGCGATGTACCAGGTCGCGCGCTGGAGCGCGGTGGTCGCCCCGCGCCCGGTCACGACGCCGCCGCCCCCGCCGCCCATGCCGAGCGCGCCGCCCTCGGACCGCTGGAGCAGCACGATGCCGACGAGAAACACCACGAGGACGAGATGGACGATGAGGATCGCGTTTTCCATGAACCCGGTCTTTTCGTTTCGAGAAGGCCCGCGCGGTCGGCACGGGATACAGCCGCGCTCCCTACCCGGTAACGCGGCCCGTGTCGAGGGCGAAAGCTGGAGCGGGTGATGGGGATCGAACCCACGGCATTCAGCTTGGGAAGCTGACGCTCTACCACTGAGCTACACCCGCGCCGTGCCCTATGTGGCCGGCGGGGGCGGAACAGTCAACCGCTATTCACCCGTACGTCTCGTCGAAGGCGTAGCCCGCCGCGCGGACGGTGCGCAGGGGGTCGGTCTCGCCCGTGCGGTTGAGGGCCTTGCGCAGGCGGCCCACATGCACGTCGACGGTGCGCGCCTCGACGTAGACGTCCTGTCCCCAGACCCGGTCGAGGAGCTGCTCGCGGCTGTAGACGCGGCCCGGGCGCTTCATCAGGGTCTCCAGCAGGCGGAACTCGGTCGGGCCGAGATGGATCTCGCGCTCGCCCCGGCGCACCCGGCGGGTCGCCGCGTCGAGCGTGATGTCGCCCGCGCGCAGGGCGTCGTCCTCCCCGTGCCCGCCCCGGCGCAGCAGCGCGCGGATGCGGGCGAGCAGCTCGCCGATGGAGAAGGGCTTCACGACGTAGTCGTCCGCCCCCGTGTCGAGGCCGCGCACCCGGTCGCTCTCCTCGCCCCGGGCGGTGAGCATGATGACGGGCAGGGCGCGCGTCTCGGGCCGGGCGCGGATCTGGCGGCATATCTCGATGCCGGACGTGCCGGGCAGCATCCAGTCGAGGATGGCGAGGTCGAATTCCTCCTCGCGCAGGCGCATCAGCGCCTCGTCCCCGTCGCGCACGATGACGGGGGCGAAATCCGCCGCTTCGAGATTGTATTCGAGCAGCGTGCAGAGGGCGTCCTCGTCCTCGACCACGAGAATGCGGCGCATGGCGGGCCTCCTCCCCTATCCGGCGAGCGTCTCGGGCGAGCCGTCGGGCAGGCCCTTGGGGCGCTTCTCCTCGATATGGCGGCCCGTGACGATGTAATGGGCCATCTCGGCCACGAAGGTCGCGTGATCGCCGATGCGCTCCATGTTCTTGGCGATGAACAGGAGTTGCGTGTTGCGCGCGACCGTGCCCGGATCGGCGGCCATCTCCTGCACGATCTCGCGCTGGAGGCCGTTGTAGAGGTTGTCCAGCTCCTCGTCATGCCGCCAGACGGCGAGGGCCATGTCCCGGTCCCGCTGGCCGAGGGCGTCGAGGGATTCGGAGAACTGCATCATCGTCTCGCGCCCCAGCCGCGCCACCGCCGAGACGGTGCGCAGCGGCGGATGCGCGGTCAGGACCAGCGAGCGGCGGGCGGTGTTCTTGGCGAGGTCGCCGATGCGCTCGATGGTCGAGGCGATCTTGATGATGGCGAGCACGGTGCGCAGGTCGCCGGCCATCAGCTGCCGCCGCGTGAACATGGCCGCCGTCTCGCGCCCGATGCGCGTCTCCATGGCGTCGAGCGCGCGGTCGCCGGCGATGACCGTCTCGGCCAGTGCCGCATCGCGCCGCACCAGCGCGTCGAGCGCGCGGGACAGTTGATCCTCCGCCGCGCCGCCGAACTCGGATATCGCGGCGTCGAGCGCGTTCATTTCCCGTTGGAAGGTCATGGTCGCGGGGCCTCCATCACCCCGGGGTCGTCGTATCGGCCCCGCTCCCGGCGAAGACCGGGAGCCTCGTGGAACGGAGCGCTGACCGGCGAGGCCCCCGGTCCTTGCCGGGGGCGGGGATCACGCGGGGGCATCACCCGAACCGCCCGCTGACGTAGCCGACCGTGCGCTCGTCCTGCGGGGTCGAGAAGATGCGGTCGGTCGTGTCGTATTCCACCAGGTTGCCGAGGTGGAAGAAGGCGGTGCGCTGGCTGATGCGGTTCGCCTGCTGCATCGAATGGGTGACGATGACCACGCAGTAGCGCTCCCCGAGGCCGGAGATCAGCTCCTCCACCGTCTCGGTCGCGATGGGGTCGAGGGCCGAGCACGGCTCGTCCATCAAGAGGACCTCCGGCTTCGTGGCGATGGCGCGCGCGATGCACAGGCGCTGCTGCTGGCCGCCCGACAGGCCGGTGCCCGGCGCGTCGAGCCGGTCCTTCACCTCGTCCCACAGTCCCGCCGAGCGCAGGCTGTCCTCGACGATGGCGTCCAGGTCGGCCCTGTTGCGGGCCAGGCCGTGGATGCGCGGGCCGTAGGCGATGTTGTCGTAGATGGATTTCGGGAAGGGGTTGGGCTTCTGGAACACCATCCCCACCCGCGCGCGCAACTGCACCGGGTCGATCCCGCGCGCGTAGATATCCTGCCCGTCCAGCGTGAGCGAGCCGGTGATGCGGCAGATGTCGATGGTGTCGTTCATCCGGTTGAGACAGCGCAGGAAGGTCGACTTCCCGCAGCCCGACGGCCCGATGAAGGCGGTGACGGACTTGTCGTGGATGTCGATGTCGTTGTCCTTGATGGCGTGGGTGTCGCCGTACCAGACGTTGACGCCCTCGCAGCGGAACTTGATCGGATCGGTCATTCGTATCCTCCCACC
>JAHDDY010000011.1:21439-25981 GCA_020629115.1 Paracoccaceae bacterium
CCAGGGGTGCGGGTGCCAGTCCTTGCCGCTCTGGATCGCCCGGTCGAGCCGGGCGATGACGGCATTCGTGCACGGCGTCGTGTTTCATGTCGTGGTTTCCTACCAGCGGCGTTCGAAGCGTTTGCGCAGGAAGATGGCCAGCGCGTTCATCAGGACGAGGAAGAGCAGCAGCACCGCGATGGCGGCGGCGGTGCGCATGTCGAAGGCTCGCTCGGAAGCGTTGGCCCAGTTGAAGATCTGCACCGGCAGCACGGTCGCCGAATCGGTGATGCCCTCGGGGACGGCGGTGATGAAGGCGACCATGCCGATCATCAGCAGCGGCGCGGTCTCGCCCAGCGCCTGGGCCATGCCGATGATCGTGCCGGTCAGGATGCCGGGCATGGCGAGCGGCAGGACGTGGTGGAACACCGTCTGCGTGCGCGAGGCCCCGATCCCCATCGCCGCCCAGCGGATCGAGGGGGGCACCGCGCGGATGGCGGCGCGCGCCGCGATGATGATGGTCGGCAGCGTCATCAGCGCCAGCACCAGCCCCCCCGCAAGCGGCGAGGAACGCGGCGTGCCGAAGAAGTTGAGGAACACCGCCAGCCCCAGCAGCCCGAAGACGATGGAGGGCACGGCGGCGAGGTTGTTGATGTTCACCTCGATGAAATCCGTCAGGCGGTTCTTCGGCGCGAACTCCTCCAGGTAGATCGCCGCCATGACCCCGATGGGAAAGGCGAGGCAGAAGGTGACCAGCATCGTCAGGGCCGAGCCGACCAGCGCGCCCTTGATCCCGGCGATCTCCGGCTGTGTCGAATCGCTGAGGGAGAAGAACCGCCAGTTCGCGACCTCCTCGATGCGCCCCTCGGCCTTCAGCGTCTCCAGGATGGCGACCTGCCGGTCCTTCACGGGGCGGCCGATCTCGGGACGGTCGAGGATGCGCAGCGACCACGCGCCGTCCGGTGCGGTCCCGGCGCCCTCGACGGGCACGAGCGGGACGGCGAGGGCGGTGTCGGCGGAGACCTTGGTGAGCTTGAGGATGCCCCCCCGCGCGGCGACGAAGAAGCTCGCCATGCGGTTGGTCAGGTCGATCTGCACGTCGCGCCCGGCGGTGACGAGGGCGTCGAGACCGTCGGCCAGCCCGTTCAGCCGGTCGCGCTCGGCCTCGAAGCGGGCGATCTGCGCCAATGTGCTCTCGCGCTCCGCGCCGGTCAGGTCGGGCAGGCGGGCGGTGAGCGTCTCGATGCCGGCGGCCTGCCGCCTCGCCTGCGCCCGCCAGTCCGCCGCCTCCCGCGCCAGCCCCGCCTTGGCCCGGCCCAGCGCCTCCGAGAAGGCCCCGTCGGCCGCGTCGAGGCGGTAGCCGCCCCCCTCCTCGGTCAGGGTCAGCGGTCCGGCGGTCGCCTGCCCCTCCAGCGCCCCGAACGTGCCGCGCATGTAGAGGTCGGCGGTGTCGGACATGAGGAAGCGGCGCTCGATGCCCTCGCCCGCGACCAGCGTGCCCTCGGTCTGCTCGCGGCGCATGTCGTCCGCCGCGCCGTCCGAGAACAGGCCGTAGATGTCGCGCCGCTCGCGCCGTCCGGAGGCGTAGGGGAACGCCGCCTTGGCCGCATCCTTGACCACGCCGAGGAAATCGTCCTCGTCCTCCGCGATGGTCGCCTCCATGGCGATGTAATGCTCGGTGGTCGCG
Source organism: Paracoccaceae bacterium (assembly GCA_020629115.1). Classification (GTDB taxonomy): domain Bacteria; phylum Pseudomonadota; class Alphaproteobacteria; order Rhodobacterales; family Rhodobacteraceae; genus JAHDDY01. The sequence continues at coordinate 23,106 of JAHDDY010000011.1, forward strand.
TTGATCGTGCGCGAGACGATGTTCCACATCAGCGCGACGAGGGCCAGCGCCGCCAGCGAGATGGCGAGGATGCCGTAGACGCGCAGCCGCGTCTCCGCCGCCCGGCGCTTCCTGAGCCGCGCGGCGGCCTCGTCGCTGGCGTGGAACGAGGCGTCGGGGGCGGCGGGTGTCCGGATGATGTCAGTCATAGACTTCCCGATACTTGCGGACCAGGCGCAGCGCCCAGATGTTGAAGATCAGCGTGACGCAGAACAGCGTGAAGCCCAGCGTGAAGGCGGGGCCTGCGGCGGTGGAGGCCTCCGTGTCGCCGGTGATGAGCGCGACGATCTGGACGGTGACGGTGGTCACGGCCTCCAGCGGGTTGGCGGTCAGGTTCGCGCCTTGGCCCGCGGCCATCACCACGATCATCGTCTCGCCGATGGCGCGCGAGACGCCCAGCAGCACGGCGGACATGATGCCGGGCAGGGCGGCAGGCAGCACGACGTTGCGGATCGTCTCGGCCTTCGTCGCGCCGAGGCCGTAGGAGCCGTCGCGCAGGCTTTGCGGCACCGCGTTGATCACGTCGTCCGACAGCGAGGAGATGAAGGGGATGATCATGATCCCCATCACCACCCCGGCCGCCAGCGCGCTTTCCGAGCTGACCGACAGGCCGACCGCCGCGCCGGTATCCCGGATGAAGGGCGCGACCGTGATGGCGGCGAAGAAGCCGTAGACGACCGTGGGGATGCCCGCGAGGATCTCCAGCATCGGCTTGATGACCGAGCGCGCCCGGGGGCTGGCGAAGTCCGAGAGGTAGATGGCCGAGAAGAGGCCCACGGGCACGGCCACCGTCATGGCGATGGCGGTGATCAGCAGCGTCCCGGCGAAGAGGGGCACCGCGCCCACCTTGTCGGGGTCCATCACGCCGTCATGCACCCCGGACAGGGGCGACCAGAGCGTGCCGAACAGGAATTTCCATACCGGGATGTCCGAGAAGAAGACGAGCGTCTGGCCCAGCAGCGAGGCGACGATGCCGATGGTGGTCAGCACGGCGATGCCGGCCGAGATCATCAGCAGGGTCTGTGCCATGCCCTCGAAGCGGTTGCGCGCCCGGAAGTCGAGGGCGATCCGGCCCATCCCGCGCCGGAGCATCAGGGCGGCGGCGGCGATGGAGAGGAGGGAGAGGCCGGTCACCTGCAGCCAGGACAACCGGCCATAGAGCGCGGCCACCGCCTCGCGCGCCGCATCCGTGCGCGAGGCGAGCGCCCCTTCTGCGATGGCGACGCCGTCCGAGACGACGAGATCCTGCTCGATCCGGGACAGGCCCTCCGGCAGCCCGGAATACAGCGCCCAGCCCAGCAGCGCGTTGGTCGCGATCAGCCCGGCGATCAGGGTGCCGAAGCCCGCCAGCGCCACCAGGGCCGCGACGTAGCCGCCGTGGTAGTTGGGCCGCGAATGCAGCAGGGCGGGCGTGTCGCCCCCGAGGGCGACGGCCCGGTTGCGGGCTATGAGGAACCCCGCGATCGTGAGCGCGAGGATGGCGAGCGCGGCCCAGTTCAGCATGACGTCTCCCGTTCCGCGGCGACGCCCCGCCGCCGCCGTCCCGTCGGCTCAGATAGGGCGGTTCGTCTCGAAAGCATTAGACGGATCGTCCCGCCCCGGAAAGCCGGGGCGGGACGCCGCGTCCGCGCGTATCGCAAGGCGGTTGTCCCTTACTTGAGGGGTTCCTTGCCGGTCATCACGACCTGGTTGTTCACGGTGGATTTCAGGTCGTCCAGCTCGTCGTCGGTCAGCGGGATGAGGCCCTTCTCGACCGCGTAGCCGTCCTCGCCGATGGCCGCGTCGCTGATGAACTCGGCGACGTATTCCTCGATGCCGGGGATGACGTCGATATGCGCCTTCTTCACGTAGAACCACAGCGAGCGGGAGACGGGGTACTCGCCCGAGGCGATGTTCTCGAAGGTCGGCTCCACGCCCTCGATCCGCGCGCCCTTGATGCGGTCGGCGTTCTGGTCGAGGAAGCTGTAGCCGAAGATGCCCAGCGCGCCGGGGTTGGATTCGAGCTTCGAGACGATCAGGTTGTCGTTCTCGCCGGATTCGACGTAGACGCCATCCTCGCGCATGCCGTCGAACTCGGCCCCCTCGCTCTTGGCGCCGTCCTCCATGGCCAGTTCCTCGAAGGCGTCGCGGGTGCCGCTGGTCGGGGGCGGCCCGAGGACCTCGATGCGCTGCGCGGGCAGGGAGGGGTTGACCTCGTTCCAGGTCGTGAAGGCGTTGTCCTTCATGCGCCCGGACTGTGCGGTCTTCGCCGTCAGCGCCCTGTAGAGGTCCGCGCGGGTCAGGTCGAAGGTCGGCGCGTTCATCGCGTTGCCGACGACGATGCCGTCGAAGCCGACCTTGACCTCGATGATGTCGGTCACGCCGTTCTCCTGGCACATCCGGTACTCGCTCATCTTCATGCGGCGCGAGGCGTTGGTGATGTCCGGATGCTCGGCCCCGACCCCGGCGCAGAAGAGCTTCAGCCCCCCGCCCGAGCCGGTGGATTCGACGACGGGCGTGGCGAAGGCGGTCTTCTTGCCGAACTGTTCGGCCACGGCGGTCGAGAAGGGGAAGACGGTCGAGGAGCCGACGATGCGGATCTCGTCGCGCGCGGCGGCGGCGGTGGCCATGGTCGCGCAGAGGGCGGCGAGGGCGAGGGTGGTGCGGGACTTCATCGGTGAAGCTCTCCTTGATGGAATGCGCGGATGCGCCGAATGGTGTCCTGCGGAGCCGGTCCGCCGGCTGGCGGGGTCGTTCGGGAAGTCCCCCCGGCTCCGGTGCGCAGAACGTCGCGCCGGTCGGCCACGGGAATATTACGGAACGATGACAGTTTTATAACATCTCAAGTATCTGATTTA
>JAHDDY010000011.1:26081-34271 GCA_020629115.1 Paracoccaceae bacterium
CACGGGAATATTACGGAACGATGACAGTTTTATAACATCTCAAGTATCTGATTTACGGTGTATTTCTCTGAAGATCGCCCCGACGCTCACCGTCCGGGCTGGCGCGGCAGGTGGACCGTGAAGCGCGACCCCTCGCCCGGCACGCTCTCGATGCGCAGCTCGCCCCCGTGGCGGGTCAGGATGTGCTTGACGATGGCGAGGCCCAGGCCCGTCCCCCCGCGCGAGATGCTGTCGCGCTTGTTCACCCGGAAGAACCGCTCCGTCAGGCGGGGCACCAGGGACGGGTCGATCCCCTCGCCCCGGTCCCGTATCGCGATGGCGACCCGGCCCTCCGGCGCGTCCGCGCGCACGATGTCGATGGGCCGGTCCGCGCCGCCGTAGCGGATGGCGTTGGAGATCAGGTTGTTGAACACCTGGATCAGCTCGTCGCGCTCGCCGGGCACCGTCAGCGGCCCCTCGCCGAGATCGACGCGCAGCGTGTTGCCGTTCTCGGCCGCCAGCGGGGTCATGGCGCTCACCGCCTCGGCGACGAGGGGGCGCAGGTCCTCGGGCGTCGTCGGGGCGATGTTGGCCTGCAGCTCGATGCGGCTGAGCGACAGCAGGTCGTCCACCAGCCGGGCCATGCGCGCCGCCTCCCGCGCGATGATGCCGAGAAAGCGGTCGCGGTTGGCCTCGTCCTCCCGGGCAGGGCCTTGCAGCGTCTCGACCATGCCGGAGATGGCGGCGAGCGGGGTGCGCAGCTCGTGGCTGGCATTGGCGACGAAATCCATGCGCATCGCGTCGAGGCGATAGCTCTGGGACACGTCGTGCAGCGTCAGCGCGACGCGCGCCGGTCCGTCGAGCGCCCGGACGGCGGCGCGCAGGTGGCGCTGGCGCGGGCGGCGGGCGAGGAACTCGATGGTCTCGTCCCCGCCCCCGGTCAGGCTGCGGTTCACGGCGGCCAGCACCGCCGGCGCGCGGAACAGCACGGAGATGTGCTGTCCCACCGGATCGCGGGCGAGGAGGGCGCGGGCGTCGTCGGAGCAGAAGGTGACGGTCGCCTCCCCGTCGATGAGCAGCAGCGCGAGGGGCAGCCGGTCGAGCGGCACGCCCTCGCCCGACGCGGGGCCGGGCGTGTCCGGCGGCGCGGCGGGCCGGTGTTCTTGCCGGTGCCGGTCGCCCGTCGGCATGGCCAGTCGCAGGGCCGCCACGAGAGCCGTGCCGCCGAGAACCCCCGCCACCGGACTGCCGAACGGGGCGACCGCCGCGCCGGCGACGACGGCGACGATGAGCAGCCCCATGTCCCGCGCCCGGGTCGCCGTCACGGCCCGTCTCGGGGGGCGCGGCGCATCCTTGTCCTCCGGTTCCATGGCCGAGCCTTAGCATGCCGCGCCGAATCGCGCCATTGCCGCCCGCGTCCGCGCTTCCTATCTCTCGGGTACCGACAGCGACCAGGAGCCGGCACCCCGCGATGATCCGCTATTCCCTCAGATGCGAGCAGGGCCACGCCTTCGATATGTGGTTCGCCGACGGCGCGACCTACGACGCGCTGGCCGGGGAGGGGCATGTCTCCTGCCCCGAATGCGGCTCCGCGCGGGTGGAGAAGGCGCTCATGGCCCCGGGCATCCCGAGGAAGGGCGCGGCGCAGGCGATGTCGAACGCGCCCGCCCCGCGCGAGGTGGCCCGCATGATATCGCGGTACCGCGCGAAGGTGATGGCCGAGACGACCGACGTGGGCCGGCGCTTTCCGGAGAAGGTGCGCGACATGCACGAGGGCCTGATCGACCATGCGCCGATCCGGGGCGAGGCGACGCCCGACGAGGCGAAATCGCTGGCCGAGGACGGCATCGCGATCCTCCCCGTCCCGCCGGAGCCGCCGAAGGAGAATTGATCCCGGCGGCCTTGGACACCGACCGTCGACACGAGAAATTCCGCCCCGCGCGCGGGGCGGAGTGCCGATGACCGCCGGCATGAGCGGTCACATGCCGCCCTCACCCCTTCCTCCGACCGAACAGGCCGCCCAGGGCCGCGCCCAGCCTGCCCGCCGCCGAGCGCGGGGGAGGGGGCGGCGTCTCCTCCGGTTCGGGGTCCGGCGCGACGATGGGGACCATCGCCGGAGGCGGGGGCGGGTCGAAGGTCGGCGCGGGCGGCGGCGGCGGTGCGGTCCGCCGTTCCTCCCGCTCGGCCAGCGCCTTCTTCGCCGAGGGGCGGTCGTTGCCGATGCTGACGGGGGCGATGCCGGTCAGGGGGTCGCGGCGGCTCACCCGTCGGTCTCCGTCTCTTTCTTCCGGCTCAGGCGCTGGGGCAGCGAGAAGCCGCGCAGGGGGCTGTTGAAGAACGGGTTCACGCTGCTCCTGGCGCGGTACCGATAGGTCATGCGCCGGTTCTGTCGGTCGGCATAGGTCACCTCGACCGTGTTGTTCGTGAAGTTCGCCTTCTCGCCCGCATCGTAGAGCCGCAGCCACGACCACGGTCCCGTCCGGGCGAACACGTCCAACCCCTGCCCCCGCGCCCGGGGGGCGAGCGTCAGGCGGCTGGCCCCGACCGCCTGCACGGCGTTGGGCCAGACGATGGTGGAGGGGCGGGTCGGGCCGCCGGTATACTGCACGATCTGCCCCTCGACGTTCATGCTCGATCCGGCGAGCGCGCCGCTCATGATCATCGGCGTCACCTCGTACTCGATCGCCAGCGTGCCCCCCGGCGCGAAGAAGCTGCGCGTGATCGCCCGCCCGTCGCGGATGTTCTGGACGAAGGCGGGGTCCACGTCGAGCGTGAGGCCCTCGATGACCCGCAGCTCGCCCGTATCCTCGTTGATGAAGGGACCGAGATCCTTCCTCAGGAAGGTGTCGAGCACGCCGTCGGGGCGGAAGAAGGCCTTGAAATCCTCGACGGGCGCGTCGGTGGGGCTGTCGGGGTCGAAGGGATAGGCGTCGTTCAGTTCGAGCCAGAACGCGCCGTACACCTTCTCCTGCCACTCGGATTCCAGCTCCGTCAGCGCCTGGCGCATGATCGCCCGCCACGTGCGGTCCACGATGTCGCGCAGGTGCTGGTCGAAGGGCGGCGGCGCCCCGCTGGCGATGCGCTGGAGCACGTAGAGCGGGTCGTCCCCCAGTTCGGTGCGCTTCACGGCGGCGCGCAAGGCGGCCTTCGATTCGGCGGAGGAATCGCTGATGTTGCGCACGTATTCCAGCACCGCGAAGAGGGCGGCGCGGATCTCCTCCAGGTTCGGCTCCGCGTCCGAGCCGTTCTCCTCGCGCAGGCGGTGGATGGAGGCGAACGCCCGCTGGATGGCGAAGCCCGTCTCGCGGTACTCGGCCATCTCCCCCTGCGGCGGCTCCGCGCCCTCGGGCAGGGGGCCGTACAGGATGGTCTGGTCGGCCACGGCATCGACGAGCCGCTGCATGGGCCGGTTGGAACCGGACAGCGCGTCCAGCACCTCGACAGCCCGGGCCAGGGTGTCGAACGGGACGATCCGGAGCGAATTGAGGGCCTCCCGCCAGGTCGCGACGTATTCCGCGCCGTAGAGCTTGCGCAGCTCGTCACGGGTGCGGTCGATGTCGGCGGGGCTGTATTCCGTGCTCGACAGCTCGCCCAGAACCCACAGGTCCTCGTTCGCGCGGAGGGACAGGTCGCGGCTGCGCTCGACGAAGTATTCCTTGTACTGCCGTCGGGTGAAGAACCGCTCGATCTCCATGGGATCGTCGCGCGCCGCCGACGGGCTGTCCTCGATGCACGAATCGTCCGCGTCGGCCCCGCCGGGCCGGAGCGGGGCGCGCGCCGCACGGGCCTCGGCAACGTAGACGACGTCGAAGCTCGGCCCCACGGCCGCGCTCAGGTCGACCGGATTGGGCATCAGTCGCGCCGCCGCCGTCTCCAGCCCGCGATAGAGGCGCTCGTAGGCGGGCAGGTTGCGCATGTTGGCGCGCGCGGCCCGGATGAGCGCCGCGTCCGCGTCGAGCGCGAACACCTTCTCCGCCTCGCCCTTCTCCATCGCCCGGCGCGAGCGGTCGAGCAGGTAGTCGAGATGCTCGCGGAGCTGTCGCTGGCGCACCGCATCCCCGGTGAGCTGTTCCTGCCACCGCTTGACGAAATACCCGTCGATGGCCGCGTCGTTGCGGTTCTCGGGGCTGGCCAGCATCAGGTAGATGCTCAGGAGGTCCAGTTCCGCCTCGCTGCCGGGGCAGGCGACGCGCATCCGCGCCTCGACGGTCCGCCCCAGAGCCGGGCCGAAGGTCTCGTGCAGGGTCGTCAGGTAGGCCCCGTCGGCGATGGGACCGACCGTCTTGCCCTGGTAGAGGCGCAGGGCCGCGCCCAGCTCGCTTACGGAATCGTAGTCGAGGAAGGCGTCCGTCGCCTCGCGGATCGCGTTGAGCGGTTCCAGCAGGGCCACGGCGTCGGGCGCCTCCAGCGCCCCGTGCGCCGCCACGAAGGCCTCGCTGCGGTCGAGCACCACCGCCGCGCGGGCGAGGTTGCGGTCGTGCTGGACGTACCAGTACAGCCCCCCGCCGAGGCACAGGACGGCCCACGCGGCGGCCGTCGAGAGCACCGTCCGGCGGCGGCGCGTCTCGACCCGGCGGTTCGGCGCGGCGATGCCCGCCTCCGGAAAGACGGCCCGCGTCAGCAGCCCCGTCGAGAAGAACGGCTTCGAGACCCCGCCATGGGCCGGGTAGGCCGGCTCCGACACCAGATAGCGCCGCGCCACCGCGTCCATGAAGACGTTGCCCGGCACGTTCTCCTGCCGCACGGAGGTGAAGTAGATGCCGCGCATCAGGGGGGGCGAGGAGTAGCGGTCCGGCCCCAGCGCATCCTCCAGGAAGGCGCGCAGGCCCGTGAACAGGCCCGCCATCTGCCGCGCGAAGAGATAGGCCTCCCGCTTCGAGCGCGTGTCGCGCAGGTCGCGCATCCTGAGGAGCGATTTCTCGTGCAGGCGCGCGACGAGTTTGGCGTATTCCTTCTCGAACTCGGCGAACCATTCGCCCTGCGCCGTCGCCGCCTGCTCGAAATGCAGGCCGAACAGCGTCTCGCGCTCCGTGGGGGTCAGGTTCTCGAAGAATTCGAGGAAGCCGGCGATGAGGTCGATCTTGGTGAAGGTCAGGTAGACGGTCGGCTGGATGCCGAGGCGGTCGACCACCTCCTGCATCTTGTCGCGGATCGTCCCGGCGAGGGTGGCGCGCTCGTCCGCGTTCATCCCCGCGAACTCGGCGAAGTCGATGACGAGGACGATGCCGTTGAGCGGCAGGCGGCCGCGATGGCCGAGGATGCGCTTCAGGAGGCGCGACCACAGCGCCGCGTTCACCGGATCGTCGCCGTTCAGCAGGTTGCCGTCGATGTCGAGGATCACCGCCTCGTTGGCCACGCGCCAGGTCACCGCGTCGCTGCCCCGCCCGGCCAGCGTCTTCATCGCCGCGTTCATCGGGTGCTCGATGGGAAAGCGCAGGCCCGCATTGTCGACGAGGCTGGTCTTGCCCGCGCCCGAGAAGCCGAGCAGCAGGTACCAGGGCATGCCGTAGAGGTGATTCCCCGTCCCCTGCCACCGCTCCCGGACGAGGCCGGTGGCCAGCGTGAAGTTGCGGTCGAGGTTGGCGAGGGCGACCTCCTCCGGCGTCGGCTCGCGCGCGCCCTCTTCGGCCGCGTCCCGCCGCCGGCGGCGCAGGAAGGCGGCCAGCATCCACAGCGCCACCCCCAGCGCCCCGATCAGCAGCGCGAAGGCCGTCCCGCGCCGCACCGCCTCGTCGGCGAAGGGGGCGTAGCTTCTGTACGTCAGCATCGGAGCGAAGAACTGCACCGCGACGAATCCCAGCAGCAGGATCAACAACAGGAGGGGCAGGGGGCTGAGAACGGCGCGCAGCTTCCGGAACGCCTTCTTCAGGATCGAGACCATGACGGGGGGTACTCCACGCTGTCCGATCCGAGGGGGTGCCCATACGTTCCGGTTGTGCAACCGAAAGTGTTCCGTATCGGGAACTATCGCAGGAAACCGTATCTATTCGGATCGGAAAATTGCAACTTTTATGGTTGCTTACGTTGGTTGTGCAACCTACAAATTGCTAACCATAAGTTAAGTCTTTTCTCAAGCGTCAAAGAGTGGATGGAGTAGCGAATCATGGCGAAAGAGCTGTCCGTAGCGCCGAAAGAGCGCATCAACATCAAGTACGTGCCGGCGACCGGCGACGAGCAGGAAGAGATCGAGCTTCCCCTGAAGATGGTCGTGCTCGGCGATTTCACCGGCCGGGCCGACGAGACCCCGGTGGAAGAGCGGCCCACCGTCTCCATCGACAAGAACAACTTCAACGACGTGCTGCGCGAGATGGATCTGGAGCGCACCATCGAGGTGCGCAACACCCTGTCCGACGACCCCGAGGCGACGCTCGGCATGACCCTCGATTTCCGCGACCTGAAGGATTTCGACCCCGACGCCATCGTGCAGAAGGTGCCGGAGCTGAAGAACCTCGTGGACCTGCGCGAGGCGCTGATCGCGCTCAAGGGCCCCTTGGGCAACATGCCCCAGTTCCGCAAGGCCCTCGCCGAGATGCTCGGCGACGAGGAGAAGCGAGAGGAGATCCTCAAGGAGCTTTCGGCCCGCGACGGGGAGTCCGGCGACGACGCCTGACCGGCGCACCGCCCCGGACGACTTCAGAACAGACATACGCGAAGGACACACGACGATGGCAACCGCCCAAGAAGCCGGCGCCGCGCCGGACAGCATGGATGGGTCCCTGATCGACCAGATCATGGCCAAGAGCAACATGGAGCAGGGGAACGAGGGCTACGACATCGCCCGCAAGGGGGTCGAGGCCTTCATCGCCGAGCTTCTCGACACCGGCACCGGCAAGGAGCCGGTCAACAAGGCTCGCGTCGACCGCATGATCGCGGAGATCGACGACAAGATCAGCGGGCAGATGGACCAGATCCTCCACGATCCCCACTTCCAGGAGATGGAATCGACCTGGCGCGGCCTCAAGATGCTCGTCGACCGCACGGACTTCCGCGAGAACATCAGGATCGAGCTTCTGTCGGTCCGGAAGGACGAGCTGCTGGAGGATTTCGAGGTCAGCCCCGAGGTCACCCAGTCGGGCCTCTACAAGCACGTCTACGCCTCCGGCTACGGCCAGTTCGGCGGCGACCCGGTCGGCGTGATGCTCGGCATCTACGCGCTGACCCCCACCTCGCCGGACCTGAAGCTCATGCAGTACTGCGCGAGCGTGGGCGCGATGGCTCATGCGCCGTTCATCAGTTCGGTCGGGCCGGAATTCTTCGGCGTCGACTCGTATCTCGACCTGCCCAACCTCAAGGAGATCGCCGCGATCTTCGAGGGGCCGCAATACGCCAAGTGGCGCTCCTTCCGCGAATCGGAGGACGCGCGCTACATGGGCCTGACCGCCCCGCGCTTCCTGCTGCGCAATCCCTACGATCCGGTCGAGAACCCGGTGAAGTCGTTCATGTACCGCGAGGACGCGGACGCGGACCATGCCAGCTACCTGTGGGGCAACACCGCCTACATGATGGGCGCGCGCATCAACGACAGCTTCGCGAAGTTCCGCTGGTGCCCGAACATCATCGGCCCCCAGTCGGGCGGCGCGGTCGAGGACCTGCCGAACCACGTCTTCGAGAGCTTCGGGCAGCTTGAGCAGAAGATCCCGACCGAGGTGCTCATCACCGACCGGCGCGAGTTCGAGCTGGCCGAGGAGGGCTTCATCGCGCTGACCATGCGCAAGGGGTCGGACAACGCCGCGTTCTTCTCGGCCAACTCGCCCCAGAAGCCCAAGCGCTTCGCCAACACGCCCGAGGGCAAGGAGGCGGAGACGAACTACAAGCTGGGCACGCAGCTCCCCTACATGTTCATCATCAACCGCCTGGCCCACTACATCAAGGTGCTCCAGCGCGAGCAGATCGGGTCGTGGAAGGAGCGCGCCGATCTGGAGAACGACCTGAACAAGTGGATCCGGCAATACGTCGCCGACCAGGAGAACCCCCCGTCGGACGTGCGCTCGCGCCGTCCGCTGCGCGCGGCCAAGATCGAGGTGTCGGACGTGGAGGGCGATCCGGGCTGGTATCAGGTGTCGATGCTGGTGCGCCCGCACTTCAAGTACATGGGCGCCAACTTCGAGCTGTCCCTCGTGGGCCGGCTGGACAAGGACTGACCTAGAGGGGGCGCGGGGACATGGGAGTCGATGCGTCGCGGCGGCGCGTCGTCCCGCCCGGGTCGCTCTT
>JAHDDY010000011.1:34371-66398 GCA_020629115.1 Paracoccaceae bacterium
GGGACATGGGAGTCGATGCGTCGCGGCGGCGCGTCGTCCCGCCCGGGTCGCTCTTCGAGCGGCTGCGGGCGGATGACGAGCACATCGCGCTGGAGGAGGGCGGCTCGGTGGCGGGACGCATCACCTCGATCAAGAGCAACCTCGTCAACATCCTCAACACCCGCGCCGGGAGTTCGGCGAGCGCCCTGACGCTGGGTCTGGGCGACTTCAACGACAGCGCGATGGAATCGAGCAACATGCTCGCCATGGTCGCGCAGGACATCCGCCGCTGCATCCAGGACCACGAGCCGCGGGTCTCGGACGTGGAGGTCGCCTTCGAGCGGCACGACAACCGCGGCACGCAGCTTCACTTCGTGATCCGCGCCAACACGCGGGTCGGACGGCGCAACGACGTGGTGACGGTCGATCTCGCCCTGCTGGACGGGCGGCATTTCAGGTTGCGGTGACGATAACGGTTTTTCTTCGGGGTATGCGGGTAGAATGGCTTTCCTTCGTGAACGGACACATCACAGCAACGTGCTGGACACGCTCCTCAACCGCGACGGGCAATGGGGAGCGGGCCGCGACGCGACCTGCATCCGCGATCTGATACAGGTCCGATTCGCAGAGAAGGACGACCGGGCACCCGGCGCGCCGAAGACGACGGACGCGCGGTAGCGGCATGGCTTTCAACCGCTACTTTCAGGACGAGCTGGACTACCTGCGCCGTTCCGGCGCGGAGTTCGCCACCTATTTCCCGAAGCTGTCCACCTATCTGTCGGACCGGAGCAACGATCCGGACGTGGACCGCGTGCTGGAGGGCTTCGCCTTCCTGACCGCGCGCCTGCGCGAGAAGATCGACGACGAGCTGCCCGAGGTCACCCAGACGCTCATCAGCCTGCTGTGGCCCAACTACCTGCGCCCCATCCCGTCCATGTGCATCATGCGCCTCGACCCGGTACCCGGGGCCATCGACGAGCGGCAGACGATCCGGGGCGGCGAGCGGCCGGACCCGGACGACGACGGCGCGGCCATGGTCTCGGGCATGGCGGCGGGCAGGCCCTGCCAGTACCGCCTGTGCTCGGATGTCGAAATCCTGCCGCTGACGGTGACGGGCGCGCGGGCCGAGACCTCGCGCGAGGCGAGCATCGTCACGATCGAGCTGGCCAGCCTCAACGGCGAACCGCTGAACGCCATCGGCATGGAGCGCCTGCGCTTCCACCTCGGCAACTCGGATTTCAGCGCGCTGACGCTGAACCTGTGGATTCACCGCTATCTCGGCAGCGCGCGGGTCGAATACGTCCCCGGGGAGGGCGGCCCGCCCCATGTCCGGGTGCTGGACGCGGGCGCCATCGGGCGCGGGGGGCTGGGCGCGGACGAGGCGGCGATCCCCTATCCGAACAACACCTTTCCGGGCTACCGCCTGCTTCAGGAATACTACGCCTTTCCGCAGAAATACCATTTCGTCACCGTCGACGACATGCCCCCCGCCCCGGACGGCGCGACCGCGATGCGGCTGGTGATGGAGTTCGTCCGCCCCCTGCCGCCCGACGTGCGGGTCGACGGGGCGTCGTTCCAGCTTCACTGCGTCCCGGCCATCAACCTCTTCGAGCACGATGCGACGCCCATCCTGCTCGACGGCAAGCGCGTCTCCTATCCGGTGATCCCGGCGGGGCGCGACGCGGGGGAGTACGACGTCTTCCAGGTCGAGGAGGTCACGGGCTGGCGCTCGGGCGGCGAGGGCGGCGGCAGGGGCGACGGCGACGGCCTGACGCGCACCTATCACCGCTTCGAATCCTTCCATCACGAGGTCGAGCGGGTCGACGGGCGCGAGGCCGTCTACTTCCGCGAGTTGGTGCGCCAGCACATCTCCGGCGAGGGGCTGGCCCGGCATGTCAGCTTCGTCACCGAGGACGAGCGCCTCAGCGCGCGCGACCGGGAGACGATCTCGATGCGCCTGACCTGCACCAACGGCTTCGCGCCGCTGGAACTGCGCGTCGGCGACCTGACCGTCCCCGGCCACGGGATGCCCGCCTACGTGACCCCGACGAACATCACCCGGCCCACCGCCCCGCTCTATCCGGTCGTGGACGGCACGCTGCAATGGATGCTCATCTCGTCGCTCTCGCTCAACTACCTGTCGCTGCTCAGCCGCGACGCGATCCGCACGATCCTCGCCGCCTACGATTTCGGCGCGCGGGTCGACCGCCAGCGCGAGCGCGAGGCCCGGCTTCGCCTCGACGGCATCCTGCGGATCGACACCCGCACCACCGACCGCCTGTTCCGCGGCCTGCCGGTGCGGGGCATGGAATCCACCCTCACCATCCGGGAGAGCAACTACGCCTCCGAAGGGGAGATGTACCTCTTCACCACCGTACTGGCGGAGTTCTTCGCGCTGTACTCGACCATCAACTCCTTTCACCACCTGAAGGTGATCGGCACGGAAAACGGGGAGGTCTACGAATGGACACCGAAGGTCGGTCGCCAGCCCCTCCTCTGATCGACGAGATCGAGGCGGATGCGCGGCGTTTCTCCTTCTTCCAGGTGGTCGACACGCTGCTGCGCCATCGCGGGGTGGAGGTCGAGGACGACGCCCTGCGCGCGCAGGGCGAGACGGGTCTCGTCTTCCGCACCTCGCCCTCGCTCGGCTTCGCCCCGTCGGACGTGGAGAGCGTGCGCCGGGTCGAGAAGCCCGGCGGGGACGGCGACTACCACGAGGTCACGACCAACTTCCTCGGCCTGCACGGCGCGTCCTCGCCGATGCCCGGATACTTCCTCGACGGCGCGGTCTGGAGCCGGAACCAGGACGGGGTGCAGCAGGCGTTCCAGGACTTCTTCTCCGACCGGCTGAACTGGCTGCTCTATCTCGTCTGGCGGAAGTACCGCTACTACATCCGCTACCGCGCGGACGCGCGCGACCGCTTCTCGGACTGGATGTTCTCCTTCGCCGGTCTCGGCGCGCCGGAGATGCGGGGCGAGACCGGCATCACCTGGGCGAAGCTGCTCACCTATATCGGTCTCATCGCCGCGCGCACCCGCTCGCCCGACATGACGGCGGGGGTGATCGCCCACGCGTTCAACCTCCCCGACGTCTCCATCGAGCAGCTCGTGCTGCGCAAGGTCGAGATTCCCGAGGATCAGCGCATGTGCCTCGGCCGGGCCAACTCGACCCTGGGCTCCGACGCGGTGATCGGCGAGTGGGCCGACGACCGGATGGGCAAGTTCACCGTGATCTTCCGGAGCCTGAGCTTCGAGCGGTTCCGCGATTTCCTGCCCACGGGCAAGGACTTCGCGCCCTTCAAGGAGCTGGTCGAGTTCCTGCTCAAGGATCAGCTCGCCTACGACCTGGTGCTGCACACCCACGAGCACGAGACGCCGAACCTGACCCTCGGCGACGAGAGGAAGGGCCTGCTGGGCTGGACCAGCTTCACCGGAGAGCCGCGCGGGCCGCACGAGAAGAGCGTCGTCATACCGGCGCGGCTGTGACGGCGGGGGAGGAAGCATGAAGCTGACCATGACCATCGAGAACATCCAGGACGCGACCGGCTCGATCCGCGCGTCCCAGACCTTCACGGCGCGCGGCGGCCTCATCGGCTCGGGCGACGGGGCGGACTGGAAGGTGCAGGACCTCGGCCGCTCGATCCCCGAGACGGCCCTGCGGGTCGAGGTGGCGGACGGGGCCTTCACCATCGCCCGGGCGGGGGAGGCGGAGGTCTACGTCAACGACGCCCGCGCGCCCATCGGCCGGGGTGACCGCGCGCGCCTGCGCAACCGCGACAGCATCGTGATCGGGGGGCTGCGCCTCGTCGTGAACCTGCCGGACGAGGCGCTGGAGAGCTTTCGCGAGGATGGCTTCACCTCGCTCGACATGCTGATCGAGGGCAAGGCGGACGAGGACGGGGGCCTGCTCGACGCCACGGGCGACGGCGCGTCCTTCGGCGTGTTCGAGAGCGAGCGCCGGGCCGAGGCGGTGCCCGACCCCGTCGAGGGCGTCTCGCGCCGCAGCCCGACCGCCCGCGACATGGACCCCATCGCGGGTCTGGGCGGGTTCGAGGACCCGGACGGGGACGGGCCGGGCGCGGGCGGCGGCGCGATGCTGCACGCGCTGGAGACGACCCGGCACGCCGCCCCCGACATCGCCCAGCCCGACTACGCCACCCAATCGGCCGCCGCCGTGCAGCTCCATGCGCTCGGCGGCACGCCCTCCCGGGCGGGAAAGGACGCCATGCAGCCCCCTGCGAGACCCTACGATTTCGAGGACCGGGACGAGGGGGACGGCGGCAGCGTCGATCATATCGCCCTGCGCCCCCTCGCCCGGGCGCTGGGCCTGCCCATCGGCGAGATATCCCAGGAGGACGCCCAGCGCATCCTCGCCGAGATCGGGGCGGCCCTGCGCGCGGTGGCCGAGGAGATCAACGGTCTCTACGCCGCGCGCCAGGGCCGGGCGCACCGCTTTCCGCTGGCGACGATGCACATGCACGCCATCGAGGACAACCCGCTGCGCTTCAAGACCTCCGCCGAGGGGGCGCTGCGCGCGCTGCTGCTCGATCACGGGCCGGTCTACCTCAACGCCCCGGCGGCCTTCCGCGAGACGCTCCGGCATCTGAGCCATCACCAGGACGCGACCGAGCAGGCGGTGGACCGGGGTCTCGATTCGCTGATGAAGGCGCTGTCGCCCGAGGCGCTGGAGCGGCGCTTCCGCAACTACGCCCGCCGTGCGCCCACGCCCGAGGAGCGCGA
The DNA here is from genome assembly GCA_020629115.1 of Paracoccaceae bacterium. GTDB lineage: Bacteria > Pseudomonadota > Alphaproteobacteria > Rhodobacterales > Rhodobacteraceae > JAHDDY01. The sequence continues at coordinate 39,091 of JAHDDY010000011.1, forward strand.
TGCGTGGTGCTGGCGCATGTACCGCCACTACTTCGACGAGCTGCGATCCAAGAACCAGCGCGGCCTGCAACTGCTGTTCTGGGAGGTGTTCGGCCACGAATACCAGAACACCATGCGCGCCATGGAATGGGACCGCGCCGACGACCCCGACGAAACCGATGCGGAGGAGTTCCAGCCATGAAGACCCCGATGCGCCTCGGCGCGATGCTGCTGCTGCTGACCCTCGCGGGCGGGTGCGAGACGTACAAGGTCGTCGACGAGACGGTGGCCGGCTTCGTCGCGGGCGAGGACTACGCCCCCGCCGACGACATCGCCAAGCAGCTGGAGGAAGCCCAGAAGCTGGCCGAGGACGCCGCGAAGCAGGCCGAGGAGATGGCCAAGCTGGCCGAGGAGGCGAAGGCGGCGGCAGAGGCGGCCAAGCTGGCCGAGGAGGCCGCGAAGGAAGAGATCGCCGCCATGGAGATGGCCGAGATGAAGGCCGAGGTGGATGCCGCCCTCGACGCCCTCAAGGCCGAGAAGGCCAAGCAGGACGACATCGAGGCCATGATCGCCGCCCTCGACGCCAGGGAGGAGGAGATCGTCGCGGATTACGAGGCCAAGGAGGCCGCAGTCGTCGCCGACTACGAAGCCAAGGAGGCCGAGATCGTCGCGAAGTACGAGGAGGAGGCGCAGCAGCCGACCCGCGTGAACGTGAAGGTCTATGCCGAGGCGGACGCGAACCGCAACGCGGATGGCGAGGCGTCCCCCGTTTCCGTCCGCGTGCTGGCGCTCACCTCCGAGCATCAGCTCATGGGCACGGACTACTTCGCGCTCCAGGACGACCTGCCCGGCGCGCTGGGCGCGACCTTCGTGGGGGAGCTGAGCGCCGTGAGCGCCGAGCCGGGCCAGTTCGTCAGCACGGGCGAGCTGGAGGTGCCGCGCACGACCCAGAAGATCGGCGTCATCGCCAGCTTCGCCGACGTGGACCGCGCCATCTGGCGCGATCATCTCGCGGTTCCGGACCGGGGCGAGGATCTGGCGCTGCTGGTGGCCCTGGACGATTCGGCGGTGCGCATCATGCGCGAGGGCGAGGGGCCGCGCATGGTGGTGCCGGTCCCCGCCGCCTTCTCCGTGACGGACCCGGTCGGGGATGACGGTATCGTGCCCGATATCGGGCCGTTCGAGGCCGATATCTTCGACGACGCGGACCCGGCGATCGAGGACGAGGCCCCCGCCGCCGGGGTGCCGCCTGTCCCGGACGGGGACGGCGCGCCGGTCCCCGATCCCGCGCCGGTGCCGGAGATCTTCTACGACGCGGATGCGGGCAGCATGGTCTTCCTTGACGGGACCACGCGGATGGATTCGACCGCCATGCTCGATCCCGTCGACGGGCCGGGCGGGGCGAATGCCGTGCTGCTGATGCGCGATCCGGCGGCGATGGCGGGATTCGACGTGCGCACGCTCGTCCCCTTCATGCCGGCCGACGACTTCTGGGATACGGCCGAGCCGCTCTTCGCCGCCGCGCCCCGCTGACCCCGCCCCCTCTTTCCCGAACCGGAACGCCGATGTCATCGAGAAACAGAGTCATATGGTCCGACGGCCTCTTCGTGAAGCCGCACCATTTCCAGCAGCAGACCCGCTTCGTCGAATCCCTGGTCCAGAGCCGGGTCGGCGGGATCGAGGGGCATTTCTACGGCTTCACCTCGCTTACCCTCGACGCCGAGCAGATGCACCAGGGCAAGGTCGTCATCATCGAGGCGAGCGGCGTCTTCCCGGACGGCACGCCCTTCTCCATCCCGCAGCAGGACATGGTGCCCGCGCCCCTCGCGCTGACGGGCAGTTTCGCTGCGCAGGACGTGATCTACCTGTGCCTGCCCCTGCAATCCGAGAGCGTGGCCGAGGTGCAGGAGGACGAGCCGGTCGACCGCCGGGTCGGCGGACGGCTCGCCGCGCGCGACACGGCCCTGCGCGACAACAGCTCGGCCACGGGTCAGCTCACCACCATCCGCGTGGGCGCGGTGCGGCCCGTGGTGATGGCGGGGAGCGAGGATCTCAGCTCCTTCTCGACGCTGGCCCTGTGCCGCATCGCCGAGCAGGGGGCCGACGGCTCGCTGCGCGCGGACGACGCCTTCCTGCCGACCATGCTGTCGGTGTCCTGCTCCAAGAGCCTGCGCCGCTTCGTCGGCGAGTTCGCGGACGGGGTGCGCCGCCGGGCCGAGGCCATCTCCCAGCGCATCGGCGGGCCGGGCCAGAACGGCGTCGCCGACGTGGCCGACTTCCTGCTGCTGCAATCGCTGAACCGCATCGAGCCGCTGGCCCAGCACTACAACCGCCTGTCCACCGTCCACCCCCGCACGCTGTACGAGGCGCTGATCCAGATCGCCGGCGAGTTGTCCACCTTCATGGCGGACAAGCGCGTCGCCCCGCAATTCGCGCCCTACGACCACGACATGCCGGACCTGTCCTTCGCGCCGGTCATCCGGGCCTTGCGCGGGCTGATGAGCGAGACGCTGATCCCGACGGCGATGTCCATCCCCGTCCAGCCGAAGAAGCACGGTTTCATGGTCGCCCCCCTGAACGAGCCGGGCATCATCGAGGAGCGCGAGTTCGTTCTCGCCGTGCGCGCCGACACCTCGCTCGCCCGGCTCCAGAAGGAGTTCCCCGCCCAGACGAAGGTCAGCTCCATCGAGAGCATCCGCGAGCTGGTCAACCGCCAGCTCAGCGGCGTCACCCTCTCGCCGCTCCCCGTCGCGCCGCGCCAGCTTCCGTACCATGCGGGCTTCGCCTACTTCCAGCTCGACAAGAACTCGCCGCACTGGAACGCGCTGCGCGGGGCGATGGGCTTCGCCTTCCACGTCGCCGGGGACTTCCCCGGTCTCGAAGTGCAGTTCTGGGCCATTCGCCCCTAAAGGAGAGACGCCATGGACGGAACGCTCGCCCCGGCCTCCGCACGGGCCGCCCGCCTCAACTTCCGCGAGGACGACGCACCCGCCGCCCCCTCCGGCGGGGCCGTCGCCGTGGCCGACGCACGCACGCGCATCACCCCGCGCGAGACGCTGACCTTCCAGCTTCGCAACACGAACGACAACGTCATCCTCGATATCGCCACCCCCCTCATGGGCCTCGCCGTGCGCCTGCGCGAGATGGAGCGCTGCGACGACATCGAGAGCCTGCACCGGCGCGTCGAGAACGACATCGCCGCCTTCGAGACCGAGCTGACGAACCGCAAGTACGACAAGGCGACCGTGATCGCCGCGCGCTACTGCCTGTGCTCCTTCGTCGACGAGGCGGTCATGTCGACGCCCTGGGGGGCCGAGAGCTTCTGGCCCGAGCGCACGATGCTCAGCCTCTTCCACAACGAGAGCTGGGGCGGGGAGAAGTTCTTCGGCGTGCTGGAGCGGGTGCTCGACCAGTCGGGGCGGTTCCAGGAACTGCTGGAGTTTCTCTACGTCTGCGTCGGCATGGGCTTCGAGGGCAAGTTCCACGTCATGCACAACGGGCGCAACGTGCTCGACCGCCTGCTGGACACGGTCTACGACGTGCTGGCCAAGCATCGCGGCGAGGCTCCCGAGGCGCTGGCCGCGCCCGAGGACAATGTCGTCCGCAGCGGCAAGACGTTGCGCAAGGTCACGCCGCTCTGGCTGGTCAGCGCCGTCGGCCTCCTGACGCTGGCGGCGCTCTATTTCGGCTTCCGCTTCTCCCTCGAACAGGAAATCGGCCGGATCGCGGGCCGGATTTCCGACATCCTGTAGCAAGGGCATCCCGACATGCTGACCATCCCCAAGGAAAAGATCCTCGGCAAGGCCAACGCCTATTGCCGCGACGCGCTCGAACGGGCCGCCAACCTCTGCATGCAGCAGGGCAACTACGAGGTGACGGTCGCCCATTTCCTCCATGCCCTGCTGGCGCAGCCCGCGAGCGATGCGTCGAAGATGCTGACGGCGCAGGGCATCGACGCGGACGACCTGCGCGCGCTGGTGGCGCGGTCCTTCGAGCAGATGAAGCGCGGGGCGGGCACGCTGCCGAGCATGTCGCCCATGGTGCTGGAGCTGATGCAGGAGGCCTATCTCATCGCCGCCGGCGAGCTGGAGGAGGACGAGATCCGCACCGGCGCGGTACTGATCGCCGTGGCCGCCCGGCCCGACCGCTACTGCCACCTCTTCTTCTACGCCCCCTTCGAGGAGATGAGCGCCGCCGGGATGCGCCGGGATTTCGCCAGGATGACCGTCGGCTCGATGGAAGGCCCGACCGGCGACGCGGACGCCGCCGCCGCCGGCCCCGCCGCGCCCGCCCCCGCCGACCCGGACAGCGCGCTGGCCGCCTATGGCCGCTGCATCACGCGGCAGGCGCGCGAGGGCCTGATCGACCCGGTCTTCCGCCGCGACGCCGAGATCGCGCAGATGAGCGACATCCTGTGCCGCCGCCGCAAGAACAACCCCATCCTCGTCGGCGAGGCCGGGGTCGGCAAGACCGCGCTGGCCGAGGGACTGGCGCTCAAGGTCGTGGAGGAGGACGTGCCCGCCGCCCTGATCGGGTCCGAGATCTGGGAGCTGGACCTCGGCGCGCTCCAGGCGGGGGCCTCCGTGAAGGGCGAGTTCGAGCGGCGGCTCAAGGCGGTGCTGGACGAGGCGATGGCGTCCGAGGCGAAGATCGTGCTGTTCATCGACGAGGCGCACACGCTGATCGGGGGCGGCGGGGCGCAGGGGAGCGGGGATGCCGCGAACCTGCTGAAGCCCGCGCTGGCCCGGGGCGCGCTGCGCGCCATCGCCGCGACCACCTGGTCGGAATACAAGAAGTACTTCGAGAAGGACCCCGCGCTGACCCGGCGCTTCCAGCTCATCAAGCTGGACGAGCCGACGCCGGAGCAGGCGGTCGACATGCTGCGCGGCCTGCGCGGGGCCTACGAGCGCGCGCACGGGGTCTACGTCACCGACGCCGCGCTCCATGCCGCCGCCACGCTGTCGGCGCGCTACATCACCGGGCGGCAACTGCCGGACAAGGCGCTCGACGTGCTGGATACGGCCTGCGTGCGCGTCTCGGCGGCGATGACGGCCAAGCCCCGCGCGCTCGACTTCCTGGAGCGCGAGATCGTCCTGAAGCGCCGGGCGCTGGAGGCGATGGACCGCGATGCGCGCACCCGGGGCGAGGCGGCCCCGGACGCGGAGCGCGCCGCGCTGGAGGACCGGATCGCGGCCTACGAGGCCGAGGCGGCGACGCTGGAGGCGCACTGGCAGGAGGAGCGCGCGCTGGTGACGCGCATCCTCGACGCCCGCCGCGCGCTGAAGGACCCCGGGGAGGCGGCGCGGGACTACGACCCCGCCGACCCCCCCGCCGATGCCGAGATCGACGCCGCCCTCTTCGGTGAGCAGGACGCCCCCGCGCCCGACGATGCCCCCGACGAGGACGCCCTGCGCGCCGCCCTGCGCGAGGCCCGCGCCGCGCTGGCCGGGGCGACGCGCGACCGGCTCCCCGTCGTCGCCTACGAGGTCGGCGCGGAGGAGGTGGCGCAGGTCATCGGCGACTGGACCGGCATCCCCGCCTCGGCCATGGGCGAGGACGACGCGGCCCGCGTGCTGGCCCTGGGCGATACGCTCCGCGCCGTGGTCATGGGCCAGGACAACGCGCTGGCCGCCATCCACGACCGCCTCAAGGCCGCGCGCACCGATCTGGTGCGCGCCGACGCCCCGCGCGGGGTGTTCCTGCTCGTCGGCCCCTCGGGCGTCGGCAAGACCGAGACGGCGCTCCAGGTTGCCGAGCAGCTCTACGGCGGCCGCCAGTTCCTCACCACCGTCAATATGTCCGAATACCAGGAGAAACACACCGTCTCGCGCCTCATCGGCTCGCCGCCGGGCTATGTCGGCTATGGCGAGGGCGGCGTCCTGACGGAGGCCATCCGCAAGAAGCCGTATTCCGTCGTCCTGCTGGACGAGGTGGAGAAGGCGCATCCCGACATCATGAACCTGTTCTTCCAGGCCTTCGACAAGGGCGAGATCGCCGACGGGGAGGGGCGGGAGATCGACTGCAAGAACGTCGTGTTCTTCATGACCTCCAACCTCGGATCGGAGGCGCTGACGGACAATGCCGAGACGGTGATGGGGGCCTCGAACGACGCGCTGGAGAAGGCGCTGCGCCCGCATCTGCTTCAGCATTTCAAGCCCGCCCTCCTCGCGCGGATGCACGTCGTCTGCTTCAAGCCCCTGCCGCCCGAGATCATCGAGGCGATCGTCGAGCACAAGCTCGGCCAGCAGGCCCGGCGCCTGTACGAGACCCGGCGCGCGGCCCTCGAATGGACCCCGGCGGTGCGCGGGGCCATCGCGGAACTGTGCGGGCATACCGAGAACGGCGCGCGGGCGGTGGAGCAGGTCATCGACCGGCGGCTGACCCCCGTCATCGCCGAGGAGGCCCTGACGCGCATCGCGGGGGGCGCGCCGCTGAAGACCGTCCGCCTCGACCTGGATGTGGAGGACCAGCGCTTCCGCTTCGAGTTCCTGCCGCCCGCCGTCGAGGGCGAGGCGGAGGCCGCCGCGCCGTGACCGCCGCCGACGCCCCCATCCCCGATTTCGAGGCGCTGTTCGGCGCGCTCTGTCGTCTCGCCCAGGCCCCGGACGCGCCGGGCATCGTCGCCGATATCGACGCGCTGCTGCGCCGCTACACGGGCGCGGCGGCGTGCCATGTCCTGTGGCTCGACGACGCGCGCACCACGCTGCGCCATCTGGGCCGGGGGATGGATCTGGCCTTCTCCATCGAGCGGGAGGGGTCCGGGGCCTGTCCCGCCTGCGCGGCGCTGCGCACGAATACGGTGGTGGGCGTGCGCGACCCGGCGCGCTGGGACCTGACGGCCCTCGCCCCGATCCTGACGCCCGGCGCGGGCCTCGTGGCGGCCCCGCTCACCTACGAATCGCGCGGGGCGCTCGGCGCGCTCGTCCTGACCGGGGGGACGGCGCCGGACACGGCGGCGCTGGAGGATGCCACCGGCGCGCTCCTCCTCCCGGCCGTCGCCGCGCTCGTCGACGCGCGGGTGAGCCATGCGCGACAGGCGCTCAACCTCACCCATCTCGCCACCTCCTACGACCGCGCCAACGCCGACCGCCGGCGGCTGCGCAGCGAGAAGGCGCGGACGGGGGCGGGGCTGCTCCTCGGCTCCTCCCCGCCGATGCAGGCGGTGCGCGAGACGCTGCACCGCGCGGCGCAGGTCACGACCCCCGTCCTGCTGCTGGGCGAGACCGGCTCGGGCAAGGAGCTGGCCGCCCGCGAGCTGCACGCCCAGTCGACGCGCGCGGGCAGGCCCTTCGTCGCCGTCAACTGCGCCGCCCTCTCGCCGCAGCTTCTGGAAAGCGAGCTGTTCGGCCATGCGAAGGGCGCGTTCACCAGCGCCTCCGGCGAGCGCAAGGGGCTGATGCGCGAGGCGGACGGGGGCGTCCTGTTCCTCGACGAGGTGGGCGAGATGCCCCCCGCCCTGCAAAGCGCGCTGCTGCGCTCGATCCAGGAGCGCACGGTCCGCCCCGTGGGCACCAACCGCGAGATCCCGGTCGATTTCCGCCTCGTCTGCGCCACGCACCGCGATCTGGCGGCGATGGTCGCGGGCGGGACGTTCCGTGAGGACCTCTACTACCGCATCCGCCGCATCGTCGTCGACATGCCGCCCCTGCGTGCCCTGTCCGGGGACATGCCCCTGCTGATGCGGCGCTTCGTCGATGCCTTCAACGTGCAGGAGAAGACCGGCGTGATGTTGGACGACGGCGCATGGCGGGCCTTGCACGCGCATCCCTTCCCCGGAAACGTGCGCGAGCTTCAGACCCTCGTGGAGCAGGCCTGCCTCGACCGCTTCCCGAACGGCCGCATCACCGACGCCACCTTCCGCGCCCTCCTCGCCCCCGAGGGCGTCATGGCCGGGGCCGGGGCCGAGGGCGGGGGCGAGGAGGGCGACGGGGTGACCGACCTGCGCTTGTCGGTCGATGATTACGAGAAGCGCCTGATCGCGCGGCGGCTCGCCCGGCTGGACGGCGACCGGGCGCGCGCGGCGCAGAGCTTCAACCTTCCGAAAAGGACCTTCGCGGACCGATGCAGACGCTACGACCTCTGACCGCGCTCGCCGTGGCGGCCCTCCTCGCCGTCCCCGACGCCCGCGCCGCCGCCGACGCCGATACCGATGCGGCGGCCTGCCTGCGCCAGCACGACCCGCGCACGCGGCTCTCGTGCTACGACGAGGCGATGGGCTACATGCCCGTCGTCCCGCGCCCCGCCGCGTCGCCGGCCCTGACCGTCGCGCCGAGGACGCGCTACGGGCGCTTCCTCGACGGTCTGTTCGCGGGTCAGGCGGCGGGGGGCGGCGCGCGCCTGACCGTGATCGACCCCGCCACGGGCCGCGCCCTCGCCCGTGCCGAAGCCGGATCGGATGCCTTCGCGGACCTTCTGGCGAGCGACCCGGCGGAGAACGACGTCTACCTGACCGTCCTCGGCCGCGAGACGGGGGCGGAGGTGGGGGCGGCCCGGCTGGTGCTGGCCTGCGAGCAGGACATCACCCAGATGATCGTCCTGTGGACCGGAACCCTGCGCGCGGGGGCGGCCCCCGCCCGCCTGCGCACCGACGACGGCACGGGCGAGACGCTGCGCACCACCATGCGCGTCATCGACAACGGCCATGCCAGCCGCGCGCCCCGGGGCATCGAGGCCATCGACCTGCTCAAGGCCCTGCGCGGGCACGACCGGCTCCAGATCTCGGTGGATCAGGACACCCATGCGACCCGCTCGGCCCTGTTCGACATAGCCGATCTCGCCCGCAACCTGCGCCTTCACGCGCGCCGCTGCGGCTGGCCGTAGCCCTTGGAGTGAAACGCGATCAAGTCGGGTCAGGAATTGCGCCAAGACGTGCGCATTTCCTGACGCTCCGTGGCTCGACCTGATCGCGTTTCACTATAGCCCGCGGGTCTGGTATGCAGCCCCCGCGAACCAGGGAGGGTCCGGTCATGCTCATCTTCGTCGGCCTTGGCAATCCGGGCAGCCAGTATGCCGGGCATCGCCACAACGTCGGCTTCATGGCGGTCGACGCCATCGCCGACGCCCACGGCTTCGGCCCGGACCAGCGCAAGTTCCAGGGCCACGTGCGCGAGGGGCGGCTGGGGACGGAGAAGGTGATCGCGCTCAGGCCCGGCACCTACATGAACGAGAGCGGGCGCGCGGTGGGCGAGGCGCTGCGCTTCTACAAGCTGGACCCCGGGGACGTGATCGTCTTCCACGACGAGCTGGACCTCGCCCCCGGCAAGCTGCGCTGCAAGACGGGGGGCGGGCATGCGGGGCATAACGGCCTGCGCTCGATCCATGCCCATATCGGGGCGGACTACCACCGCGTGCGTCTCGGCATCGGCCATCCGGGGCACAAGTCGAAGGTCGCCGGCTACGTGCTGCACGATTTCGCCAAGGCCGACCGCGACTGGCTCGACCCCCTGCTGGACGGCATCGCGAAGGCCGCGCCCCTGCTGGCGAAGGGCGAGCGGGACCGCTTCCAGAGCGACGTGGCCCGGGACGTGCAAGACGATGCATCGACCAGGACGCCCCCGAAGCCCGCTCCCTCTCCCGCGTCCGGCGCCCGCCGGGACGGGACGGCAGAACCGAAGGGCGCGTTCGACGCATTGAAGAACCTGTTCCGCGACTGAGCGCATGTCGCCGGACGGGTCTGACCCGGAGGCGACCAACGTGGACACCGATGCACCAACCCCGTTCGGACGGCGGATACCGTCTTCCGCCCCGAAGGCGGATTTCGACCCGGGCGGCCCCTCTCCCCGCCCTGCTGCCGCGGCCGAGACGGTCCTGATGTGGCTGGCCGGGGCCGGATACCGCCCGAAGGAGGCGGCGCGCGCCCGTGGCCTCGTGCCCACCGCCATGGGGGCGGAGGAGGCGGCGGACCGCCTGTTCGACGTCGTGCCCCCCGACGACCCCCTGCCCGCGGCCCGGATGCGCGCCGAGATCCTCGCCAGCCTCCACCGCGAGGCCCCGACCGACCCGCGCGTGCGCGATATCGTGGAGGCCGACCCGATCCTCGTCGCCGACCCGCGCACCGGCTGGCTCGTGACCGAGACGATGTTCCAGGCCCGGCTCGCCCTGTTCGATGCGGTGGCGACCCTGCTGGAGACCCCGCTTCCCGACGACGCGGCGACGGCGGAGATGCGCGCGACCCTGATCGCCGCCTACGAGCACCTCTCCCCCGAGAGCCAGCGGGAATGGTGCTACAGCGAACTGCGGCTGGAGCAGGGCGTCCTCTTCCTCGAAACGCGCCGCCCCGGCGACCTGATGACCCTCGCCGCCATGCTGCGCCCCGTCCACGAGGCGGACGGACCGTGGCGCTCCATGCGTCTCTTCGGGCTTGCCGCCGCGATGAGCGATACGGCGGAGGGGCAGGCGGTGCCGGTGGCCGACCTGCTGACCATGGCGGACGGCTGACCCCGCCCCGTCCGCTTTATCCTGCGCCGCCGCGCCCCATGTGATACGCCGTCTCGAAACGACGTATCTGCCCCGGGGACCCTCATGGCGCATGGCCTGCCGACCAAGGACGAACTGCTGGACTTCCTGCGCGAGGCGCCGGCCAAGACCGGCAAGCGCGAGATCGCCCGCGCCTTCAAGGTCAAGGGGGCCGACCGCATCCGCCTGAAGGAGATGCTGTCCGAACTGGCCGACGAGGGGTTGATCGCCCGGGGCCGGCGGCGCACCTATACGGGCGATCCGACCAGACTGCCCCCCGTGACGGTGGTCGATATCGTCCGCACCGACTGCGACGGCGAGCTTGTCGCCGTGCCCCATACCTGGGAGCACGAGGAGATCACCCCCCCCGCCATCGTCTTCGCTGCCGCGCGGAAGGGCGACCCGGCGCTCGGCGTCGGCGACCGGGTGCTCGCCAAGCTGCGTCCGCTGGAAGGGGACGAGGGCTACGCCTACGAGGCGACCCCCATCAAGAAGCTGCAATCGAAGCGCCGCGCGGTCGGCGTCTTCCGCGCGCAGGGGGAGGGCGGGCGCATCCTGCCCGTGAGCAAGAAGGAGGACCGCGAGCTGCGCGTCGAGCCGGAGAACGCGAACGGCGCGGCGGATGGCGAGCTGGTGCAGGTCGAGATCCTCGGCGGCGCGCGCTACGGCCTGCCCTCGGCCAAGGTGATCGAGCGCATCGGCGATGTCGGCGCGCCGCGCACCATCTCCCTCATCGCCATCCACGAACACGGCATCGAGACCGAATTCTCCGAGGAGGCGCTGGAGATCGCCGCGCGCGCGGAACCCGTCACCTCGCTCAAGGGACGCGAGGATCTGCGCGCGATCCCCTTCGTCACCATCGACCCGGAGGACGCGCGCGACCACGACGACGCCGTCTACGCCCAGCCCGACGAAGACCCCGCGAACGAGGGCGGGCATGTCCTGTGGGTCGCCATCGCCGACGTCGCCCATTACGTCCGCCCCGGCACGGCGCTGGACCGGGAGGCGCGTCTGCGCGGCAACTCGGCCTACTTCCCCGACCGGGTGGTGCCGATGCTGCCCGACAGCCTGTCGGGCGACCTGTGCTCGCTGCACGAGGGGGTGGACCGGCCCTGCCTCGGCGTGCGGATCGTGCTGGATGCGCAGGGCCGCAAGAAGGGCCATGCCTTCTTCCGCGCCCTCATGCGCTCGGCCGCCAGCCTGACCTACGAGGATGCGCAGGCCATGGCCGACGGGCTCTACGACGGCCCGCACGATGCCCTGCGCGAGGGGGTGGTGGAGCCGCTCTACGCCGCCTACCGCGCCCTCGTCGACGCCCGCGAGCGCCGTCAGCCGCTCGACCTGGACCTGCCGGAGCGGCGCGTGATCCTGAACGAGGCCGGCGAGGTCGAGAGCATCGCCCTGCGCGCGCGCTTCGACGCGCACAGGCTGATCGAGGAATGCATGGTCCTCGCCAACGTCTGCGCCGCCGAGACGCTGGAGGCGAAGCGCACCGAACTGGTCTACCGCGTCCACGAGCCGCCGCAGGAGGACCGCATCGAATCCCTGCGCGAGACGGTGCGCTCCATCGGCCTGAGCTTCGCCAAGGGCCAGCGCGTCACCCCCGCCATCCTCAACCGCGCCCTGCGCGAGGCATCGAGGACCGAGTTCTCCGAGACCGTGAGCATCGCCGTCCTGCGCGCCCAGACGCAGGCGTATTACAGCCCCGAGAACCTCGGCCATTTCGGGCTGAACCTCGCCCGCTACGCCCATTTCACCTCACCCATCCGCCGCTATGCCGACCTGATCGTCCACCGCGCGCTCATCGCGGCGCTGGGGCTGGGGGCGGACCCGAAGCAGGACGGGCTGGGCGCGGAGGAGGCCGCCCGGCTGGAGGACACGGCAACGCTCATCTCCCAGGCCGAGCGCCGCGCCATGATGGCCGAGCGTGACAGCACCGATCGCTACCTCGCCGCCTACATGGCCGAGCGCATCGGGGCCGAGTTCGAGGGGCTGGTCTCCGGCGTCGCGCGCTTCGGCCTGTTCGTGAAGCTCGACGAGACCGGCGCGGACGGGCTGGTCCCCGTCTCCTCGCTGGGCGACGACTACTACCACCACGACGCCGAGACCGGCACCCTGACCGGCGACCGCTCGGGCCGCACCTTCCGCCTCGGCCAGCGCGTGACCGTACGGCTGGAGGAGGCGGTCCCGCTCACCGGCGGCCTGCGCTTCACGCTGCTGGAGGGCGGCGAGGCGGGGGGGCGGCCGGGCCGAAAACCGAAGTCCGGCCCCCGCCATCGCCCGAAATCGACCTTCCGCGCGCGCCGGGGAAAACCGCGCGGGTAGGGTTGCTTGCGGTATCCAAACACCTCAAATGACTCAAGAAACGCCTATAACCCGCTTCCATCGTTGAAAAAAATTGCTTTCGCCTGTCGCATTTGTTTGTAGAGCCGCTATAATTGGGCTACGGTAAGCACAACACGCAACGACGTGTTGGATCGAGACAGGAGAGCACGAGCAATGAAAATCGCAGTGAGCGGCCTCGTCGCCGCAGCTGTCGCCGTCGTCGTCGCGGGCACGGCTTCGGCACAGACCACCTACCAGACCTACCAGGCGCCGACCCAGACCCAGACGCAGCCCTACGCGGCACCCGGTTTCCCGCAGCAGCAGCAGGTGCCCGCCTACACCGCGCCCGGCACCACCACGACACAGACCTACCAGTTCCCGCAGCAGCCGACCTACCAGCCGCAGCCCGGCTTCCCGGTCCCGCAGCCTTACCTCCCCGGTCAGCAGGTCGTCCCCGGCTTCCCGCCGCCCCCGCCGCCGGCCAACCCGGCCCCGGCGCCGAACCGCAACGCCGTGCCCGACACGGATGCGTGGACCTTCTCGATGGCGCGCTACTACCCGGCGATCCAGGCCTGCCTGCGCAACACGGATGTCGACAATCCGGTCATCGCGAACGTGCAGGAGCGCCGCAACGCGACCGTTATGATCATCGGTCAGGGCGGCACCGCCGACTACGAGATCTGCCGCACGGGCCTGAACGGAACCCGCGTGCGCGACGGCGAAGGGGAGCGCAGCCTGCCGCCGGCCTTCTACGCGCCGCTCGGATCGTCCTTCACCATCACGCCGGACCGTCCGTTCCAGCCCGTCGTCGATACCGGCCAGCGCGTGCTCGGCTGGATCGTCCGCACGCAGCCCGTGCGCCTCGACGTCTACGGCCGCGCCGGCGGCACCTTCGACGGCCAGTACATCCGCCCCGTCACGGTGAACCCCGACGCGCGCTGAGCGTCCCTTCCCGGGACACCGCACCGCTTCCGAAAGCCCCGGCCCGCACGGCCGGGGCTTTTTTCGTGCGGGCGATGCCGGCGGTACGGCTTGCCTCTTCGCGCTGCAAGGCATCCGTGGCAGCGCAAAGGCGATTCACATTTTTTACGCTGGAACCATCGAACCCGGAACGACCGTCCCGTACGAAAAAAGCCCGCCGGAGCGGCAGGCTTTCGCGGTATTCGGAAGGGTGCGGCGGATCAGTCCGGCTTGGGGTCCGCGCCTTCCTGATCGACGGTGATGTCCGGGCCCATCTCGGTGGTCTCGGTCGTCTCGTCGCTCTCGTCCTCGCTCGCGCCGCCCATGCCGGCGGGGGAGGCGATGGTCGCGACGGTGAAGTCGCGGTCGGTGATCGTGAAGGCCGCGCCCTCGGGCAGGGCGATGGCACTCGCGTTGATCGAGTCGCCGATCTCGTAGCCGGTCAGGTCGATCGTGAACGTGTCGGGCATCGCGGTGGCCAGCACCTCGACCTCGACGGCATGGCGCACGACGTTGAGCACGCCGCCCTGCTCCAGGCCCGGCGACGCCTTCTCGTTCTCGAACTCGACCGGCACCTCGATGGTCACCGTCGCGCCGCGCTTGAGGCGCAGGAAGTCGACATGGGTGGGCAGACCGTTGAGCAGGTTCTTCTGCATGGCCTTGGGGATCACGCGGTGCTTGTCGCCGTCCACGTCCAGCTCGAACATGGTGGTGTAGAAGCCGCCCTGCTGAAGCGTCTTCAGAAGCTGGCTGCCCAGGATCTGGATCGAGGTCGGGTCCTCGCCCGCGCCGTAGATCACTCCCGGGACGTATCCCGCACGACGCGCGGCCCGGGCGGCCCCCTTGCCAACTCCCGGACGCGCCTCGACTTTCATCGGCACCATATCGGCCATGTCTGTCTCTCCATAAGATGTGAATCGACCGCCCCCTCCAAGGGTGTGGGCGGCTCGAAGCGCGGCTTATAGGGGGGCGGGGCGCGAAAGGAAAGGGGAAATCCGGGCCGTCCGGGCGGCCCCGCCGCCGCGCTTTGCCCTTGCCAAGCGTGCCCCGGCATCCCACTATCGAGGCCATGACCGCTGAGATCGTCCCCTTCCCGTCGCGCGGGCGCGAGGCCGCGAACCAGATCGTCTCCTTCGACCGGCGCGAGCTGAGCACGATCCTGTCGAAATACGGCCAGCTCGTCGCCGCCGGGGAATGGCGCGACTACGCGCTCAACATGTCGCTCGACGCCGCCGTCTTCTCCGTCTTCCGCCGCACGGGCGAGACCCCGGCCTACCGCATCGAGAAGCGCCCGAAGAACGCGAACCGGCAGGGGCAGTACGCCATCATCGGCTCGGACGGGCGCATCGTGAAGCGCGGGCACGACCTGCGCCTCGCCCTGCGCATCTTCGACCGCAAGCTGATGCGCCTGACCGAGGACGATTGAGCGCGGCCCCTAGCGCGGCGGGGCCGCATCGCCTATATCGGCCCGATACCCCGCGCCCCCCGCAGGAGAACCGCACATGACCGACGACGCCCCGTCCCCCCCCGCCGCCATGGGCGACCCGCTGATCCCGGATTCGAGCACGGACCATCCGCGCTACGACGAGGTGGTCGAGGCCATCCGCGGGGTCTACGACCCGGAGATCCCGGTCAACATCTTCGACCTGGGGCTGATCTACGCGATCCGCATCGACGCGGAGAACGCGGTCGACGTCGACATGACGCTGACCGCCCCCGGATGCCCCGTCGCGGGCGAGATGCCGGGCTGGGTGGCCGATGCGGTCGAGCCGCTGCCGGGCATCAAGCAGGTCGACGTGCGCCTCGTCTGGGACCCGCCCTGGGACATGTCGCGCCTGTCCGACGAGGCGCGGCTCGAACTCGGATTCATGTAAGGAGACACCCATGTTCGGCGTTCCCGGCGGCAAGCCGCTCCTGACGCTCACCCCCCGCGCCGTGACGCGCCTGACCGCGCTCATGGCCTCGACCGACGATCCGGTCTACGCCCTGCGCATCGGCGTGAAGAAGGGCGGCTGCGCGGGTATGGAGTATACCATGGACTACGCGACCGAGGCGCAGCCTGGCGACGAGATGGTCGAGCAGGACGGGGCGCGCGTGCTGATCGCGCCGCTCGCGACCATGTTCATGATCGGCACGGAGATCGACTACGAGACGGGCCTGCTGGAATCGGGCTTCAGGTTCCGCAATCCGAACGTCGCCGAGGCCTGCGGCTGCGGCGAGTCGGTCAGCTTCGCGGTCCCCGCATCGGTGCCCGCGCAATGAGCGCCCGTCGGCCCCTCGTGGCGGGAAACTGGAAGATGAACGGGATGCCCGACGCCATCGGGGAGCTGCGCGCGACGATGGCGGGCGCGGGCGATGCCCGGTGCGACGTGCTCGTCTGTCCCCCCTTTCCGCTCGTCGCCGATTTCGCGCGCGAGGCGGGGGAGGGGGCCGTCGGCATCGGGGCGCAGGATTGCCATCCCGAGGAGAAGGGCGCGCATACGGGCGACGTCTCGGCATCGCTCCTCGCCGCCATCGGCGCGCGGGCCGTGATCCTCGGCCATTCGGAGCGCCGCGCCGACCACGGCGAGGACGATGCGCTGGTCCGGGCCAAGGCCGAGGCCGCGCTCGGCGCGGGGCTGCTGCCCATCGTCTGCGTCGGCGAGACCGAGGCCCAGCGCGACGCGGGCGAGGCCGAGGCGACGGTGCTGGGTCAGCTCGACGGCTCCCTGCCGGACGATGCCGGCGTCGTCGTCGCCTACGAACCCGTCTGGGCCATCGGTACGGGCCGCGTGCCCGGGACGGATGATATCGCGGCCATGCACGCCGCCATCCGCAAGGCGCTGGTCGCGCGTCACGGCGAGGCGGGGCAGGGCATCCGCATCCTCTACGGCGGGTCGGTCAAGCCGGGCAACGCCGCCGAGATCTTCGCCATCGACGACGTGGACGGGGGTCTCATCGGCGGGGCCAGCCTCAAGGCCGACGACTTCCTCGGCATCGTCGCCGCCGCATGAAAAAAGGCCCCGGACGCGATGTCCGGGGCCTTTTCCGTTCGTCGGGAGCGGACCGTCAGGCCGACAGCGCCGTCGCCTCCGCGATCCAGAGTGCGGGCGAGAAGCGGATCGACCTGATGTCGAGGGATTCGAGCAGGGTCGCGAACTCGCCCTCGGACATGGCCGCGATCTGCGCGAAGCTTTCGACGCCCGCGCCGTTCAGCTTCTTCGCGGTCGTCGCGCCGATGCCCGTGATGCGGGACAGGTCGTCCTGGGTCAGGGCGGGGGCGATGACCGGCATGGGAGCCTTCTCGATCTCGGCCAGCACGTCCTCCACCATCACGTCCTCGATCAGGACGTCGGCGGCATCCGGCTCCATGGCATCGGCCAGGGCGGTGGCCGGTTCGGCCTCGACCGCGAAGGGCGCGGGCGTCTTCGCACGCTTCGGTGCCGCCTTGGCTTTCGGCTTAGGTTCCGGTTTGGGTTCGAGCTTTGCCCGCACCGCCGCCTCGGGCATGGGTGCCGGCTTGGCCGCGGGGGCGGGGGTGCCCGTCGGGGCGAGACGCGCCGTCATCGTCTCCATGCTTTCCTGCGCCAACCGCGCGAAGGACGCGTTCAGGGCGAAGACCGGGCCGAGGGGCGTGCGCGCCGTAACCTCGGCCATGCCGTTCAGGGTATCCGCGTGAATCCGTCCGAGCGAGGATGCCAGCTCGAAAAACCGCGATCCCGCCTCTCCGACCATGTGCCTGTTCATGGCTCACTCCTATGTTGCGTTGCAGCATAAGTAGCCTGTGTTCCGTTTCAGGTCAAGACGCGGATGCCTGCCACACGCGGATTTCTCCGTTTTCGGGTTTGGGATCGACGTGGTCGTAATGCTCGATCAGGCGCTGCAGTGCGATCTTGAGAACGATCTTGCCGGATCGCGCGGACCAGGACATCGTCGTCTCGACCGTTTCCAGCCCTTCGAGGAAGCAGCAGATGCGCAGGGCCGCGTCGGACAGCCCCGGTCCCAGATCGGCGAGGGCGTCCATGACCCGCTCCCGCGCCGCCTCGGCGCTGCCCCCGACGAGGCGCTCCTGCGCCGACCGGCCCGCGCCCGTGCCGCCGGGGGTGAGGAAGCGCCGCCAGTCCTGGGTCACGCCGGGCGAAAGCTGGGCACGCTCGAAATCGGCGCGCAGCCGCTCGCCCGCCGCGACCTCGGCCTCGGTGAGGAAGGCGCGCCCGTCGGCGTTCTTGCGCCGCGACAGCCAGCCAAGCGGCGATTCGCCCAGGTTCACGGTCACCGTCCTCGGCGCGTCCTCGGCGGGGTCCTTGAAGAACCGCTCCGCTTCGAGGAACTTCGCGCGTCGCCGGTCGGCGGCGGTGACGTGGGGGCGCGGTGCGCGCCGCCGGGCCGGGGTCGCCGTCCCCTTCGCGGCGCGGATGTAGCGCACCCCCCGCCGCGAGCGGCTGTACTCGGCGATCGCCTCCTTCTCCACCAGCGCGGCCACCTCGCCCTTCGAGACCCGGCCCGCCAGGGTGGAGACGCCGCGTCGGGTGTTGAAGATACCCGCGTCCTCCTCGGAAAAGCACAGGTAGATGAAGGCGTTGCGGTGTACGAGAAGCTGCCTGAGCTGACGCAGACGCTGGGGGCTGACGGCGACGGCGGGGGGGAGGGTCTGGGAGGTCATGGGCGCTCTCTTTCGTTAGAAGGCATCGTCTGTAGTCTGTCTAAATGATAGAACAAAAATAGAACATCAACAAGGACGCCTTTTGCGGCGAAGGGCAAGTATTTGCCTTGACAGGCGACGCGCCGCGCTCGGCCCCGCCGTGTGGTCCGCGTTTTTACGTAAAGTTAGGTGCGAGGTGCTTTCTGTAGGCCGACCGGAAAACCCAGACGAGCGGACGGATACTTTTATGCAGGCGATGACGGACAAGACTTTCCTCCGATGGGCGGCCGCTGCGGGGATCGGTCTGGTGGTCTGCGTATCGGCCGTGGCCGCCCTGTCCGGATCGAACGGCGACCGGGTGGCGGGACGCATGGCCGCCGTCGCCGCCATCGGGCAAAGCGGGATGAGCGCCATGGGGTTCGTGGACCAGGGCCTCGCCGCCATCCTGCCGATGCTCGCGGGGGAGGCGGTCGGCCCGCGCTTCGACGCGGTTTCCCGCGATCTCTTCGACCGGGCGGACGACGTGCGCGCGCTCGTCCTCTATCGCAGCGCGGCGACGCGCGAGGAGGCGAACCGGCTGGCGCAATCCGTATCCGAGGGCGTGGTCGAGTTCCGGGCGGGAGGGCGCGTCTTCTACCTCGCCCCCGCGAACATCACCGTCACGGGCGGGCGGGACAATGGTTTCCCGCGCGTCGGCGCGGGCGGGGCGCTGCCCGAGCCACTGGCGGCGGGGCGCGAGATGCAGCGCGCGCTGGGCACGGCCCTGTCGCGCGACGCGCCGGTCTCCTCGGCATTGTTCGGATGGGAGGGCGACGCGGTGCGGCCGCTGCCGGAGATGCGTATCGGCGCGCCGGGCGAGCGGGTGTTCTGGCGCATCATGCCGCTGCGCAGGGTCGATCCGGCGACCGGGAGGGATACGCTCGTCGGCGCGGCGGCGGCTTTGATCGACGCGCGCACGATGCTGAGCCGCATCGCCCCCGCCCCGGCGACGCTCAGCGGCCCGGTGGACCGCGTCGCCCTGCCCGAGGGGATTCGCGACGCGGAGGGCGGTGCCCTCGCCATCGGCATTCCGACCGGCGACCAGGGCTTTCTCGTCACCGTTCCGGGCATCGCGGCGGAGGACGGATCGTGGCTCTCCTGGCTCGCGGGCCTGCTGCTCGGCGGCGGCGCGGCGGCGGGCGTGGTCCTCGTCACCCGTCAGGAGGCGGAAGGGCGGCTGGAGGCCGAGCGCCGCCTGCGCAAGAACAACCGCGTCTTCAAGAAGCGCTCGGCGGAACTGAAGCGCAGCGAGGAACGGTTCCGCCGCCTCGCCGAATCCACCAACGTCATCCCCTGGGCCGCCGATCTCTCGACCCAGCGATTCACCTATATCGGCCCGCAGGTCGCGAAGATGAGCGGCTATCCGGTCGATTCGTGGTGCGCGCCGGGCTTCTGGGTCGGCCACGTCCATCCCGAGGACCGGCACAAGACCTTCGTGGACGGGCTGAAGGGCCTGTCGAGCGGCGAGTACACGATGCTCGAATACCGCATCCGCTCCGCCGACGGCGTCGTCATCCACATCCGCAATATGCTGACCATCTCCGCCCGGCGCGACGGTACGAGCATCGCCCAGGGCTACATGCTCGACATCACCGAGATGAAGACCGCCCAGGCCAAGCTCGACGACGCCCGCCGCCAGGCCGAGGAGGCGAACCGCACGAAATCCGAGTTCCTCGCCAACATGAGCCACGAGCTGCGCACCCCGCTCAACGCCGTGATCGGCTTTGCGGAGGTGATGAAGGACGAGCTGTTCGGTCCCATGGGGGACCGCTACAAGGACTACGCCGAGAGCGTGCATTCCTCCGGCAAGCACCTGCTGGACCTCATCAACGACGTGCTCGACCTGTCGAAGATCGAGGCGGGCAAGATCGAGCTGATCGAGGAGGAGACCGACCTCGGCTCGCTCCTGTCGAAATGCCGGACCGTGCTGCACGAGCGGGCCTCGTCGGCGGGGCTGCACATCCGGCTGGAGATCCCCGCGCCCCTGCCGAACGTCATCGTCGACAGCCGCCGCATGAAGCAGGTGATCCTCAACCTGATGTCGAACGCCATCAAGTTCACCATGCCCGGCGGGCGCATCACCCTGCGCGGGGAGCTGAAGGCGCCCAAGGGGCTGGTCGTCACCGTCGCCGATACCGGCATCGGGATGACGAAGGAGGAGACGGCCATCGCCTTCGAGCAGTTCGGCCAGATCGACAACGAGCTGTCCCGCAACCACAGTGGCACGGGCCTCGGCCTGCCCATCACGCGCTCGCTGGTGGAGCTGCACGGCGGCGACCTGGAGATCGAATCGCGCAAGGGCGTCGGCACGAGCGCGCATGTCTGGCTGCCGCTCACCCGCGTGGTGAGCCTGAACGCGGCGAAGGGCGGCGCGAAGGCGAAGGCGGCCGGCTGATGCCGGCGGTCACCGGCGGTGACCGTTCCATCCATCCCCGCTGCCCCGGATGCGATGCGGCGCGCAGTGCCGCAATGCCGGTCCGGGGCCTGTCTCCGCTCCGAAAGATCCCGCCATCGCGCGTAGCGACCGGCAAGATAGAACGGTCTGCACTCGTTTCGCTGACATGACCCCGCCCCTCAGGGGTCGAGCCGCACCCGCCGCGCGCCCACCGCCGCGCCGTTCCAGTCGCGGATCGGGGTGCGGGCGTAGCGGTCGGCGACGGGATGGGCCGCGTCCAGAACGCCGAGCGAGACGAGAAGCGCGGTGCAGAGCGCCTCGGACGCCGCCCGGTCGCCATCGTCGATCTTGAGGCAGAAGCCGAGGCCCCTGCCGGCGAGGATGCCGGTGAACACGCCGTCCGCCCCCGTCTTCACCACCGCCCGGCCCCCCGTCGCCTCGATCAGCGCGGCGCAGGCGCGGCCCTCGCCCGACATCAGCAGCGGATGCGCGGCCATCGCATCCCGCAGGGCCGCCATCGCCGTCCCGCGCGCCCCTGCGCCGGACGCACCCGCGAAAAGGGCCATCGCCCGGGCGACGCCCCGCAGGCTGGCGGCGAAGTTCGGCGCGGAACAGCCGTCGATGCCGTAGGCGAGCGGCACGTCCGTCCCCGTCGTCTCCGCGAAGGCCTGCGCGACGTGGCGCTGGACCGGCCCGTCCGGATCGAGATACCCGTCTTCCGCCGCGCCGAGATGGCGGGCGAGGGTCAGGAACCCCGCGTGCTTGCCCGAACAGTTGTTGAGCATCCGGCCGGCGGGAACGCCCGCCGCGCGCAGGGCCTTGTCGCGCGGCGGCTGGGGGCCGCAGAGGAGGGCGCTCTCGTCCAGCCCCAGCGCCGCCAGCCACGCCCCGACGCGATCCGTATGGATCGGCGCGCCCTGATGCGAGGCGCAGGCGAGGGCGAGGTGCTCCTGCGTCAGCCGCGCCGCCGCCGCCGCGCCCGATTCCATCAGCGGCAACGCCTGGATCATCTTGATAGAGGATCGGGGCAGGACGGGCCGGTCGATGTCGCCCGCCGCCGCGTGGAGCGCCCCGTCCGCATGCATGATCGCGTATGCGCCGGCATGGCGGTTCTCCACGAGGGGGCCACGTGAGGTTTCGACGAGTACGGGGTTGTTCCGATTCATTTTCTTTTCTCTATAAAGGAACCAATTCGCAGCGCCGCCGCTTGAAACGATAACACTCAGTATTTCGGCAGGTCGTCATGCTCGCGCGTCTCTTCGGAAACAGGTTTCGTTCGGTCTACGTGTCCCGCGACGTGCTGCTCGTCGTCGCGATCAGCGTCGCGCTGAGCCTCGTCGCCCTCGTCGCCTTCGCGGCGTCCCTGCCGCCGGTGTCGTGACGGTCCGTCACTCCCGCGCCGCGAGGGGGCGCTGAAGCAGGATATCGACGGCCTCGGCCACGGACACGTCCCCCGCGACGATCCCGGCCACCGTCTCGGAAATCGGCATCTCCACGCCGTACCGACGGCCCAGCGCCACCGTCCCCGCCGCGCTCGCCGCCCCCTCCACCGTATCGCCCGACGCCCCCTCCGCCGCGCCGAGGCGCAGGCCGAGCGAGAAGTTGCGCGACCGGGACGAGGCGCAGGTCAGCACCAGATCCCCCAGTCCCGACAGCCCCGCCACCGTCTCCGCCCGTCCGCCCATGGCCACGGCGAGGCGCGCCATCTCCGCGAAGCCCCGCGCGACGAGGGCGGCGCGGGCGCTCTCGCCCAGCCCCCGCGCGACCACGATGCCGCAGGCGATGGCCAGCACGTTCTTGACCGCGCCGCCCACCTGCGCGCCGACGGCGTCGTCGGTCGGATAGGGGCGGAAGGTCGGGGTGGCCAGCGCCGCCTGCACCGCGCCCGCCGCGTCCAGCGTCCCGGCGGCGATGGTGACGGCGGTGGGCAGGCCGCGCGCCACGTCCGCCGCGAAGCCGGGACCCGTGAGCACCGCGAGCGGATGGCCCGGCACCGCCTCCCCCGCGACGGCTGTCGGCAGAGCGAGCGTGCCACGCTCGACGCCCTTCTGGCACAGCACCACGGTCGCGCCGGGGTCGAGATGCGGGACCGCCCGCTCCAGCACCCCCCGCGCCGCCTGGGCCGGGATGACGGCCAGGACGAGGGATGCCCCGGCCAGCACCGCCATGTCCGTCGAGGCGGTCAGGCGCGGATCGAGGGGGATATCGGGCAGGGCCGCCGCGCGGTGGGCCGCGTTCACCGCCGCCACCACCCCCGCATCGCGTGCCCAGATCGCCGTCCCGTGACCCTGCGCCGCGCAAAGCTGCGCCAGCGCCGTCCCCCAGGCCCCGCCGCCCAGCACCGCGACGCGCGTCATACCTTCGCCCCCCGCTTGCCGGTCCAGACCCCGGCCATCGGATTGCTCGCCACCGGAAAGCGGGGTTTGGGCACCAGCTCCCCCGTCAGCCCCGCCGCGTGGCGCTCCAGCCCCGCCCAGGCGATCATCGCGCCGTTGTCGGTGCATAGAGCCAGCGGCGGGAAGACGGCCTCGAACCCTTCCTCCCGCGCCAGCGTCTCCAGCCCCGCCCGCAGCGCCGCGTTCGCGGCCACGCCCCCCGCGACCGCGAAGCCGGGGGACGCGCCACCGGGCAGCCGCTCCCGGAACAGCGCCATCGCCCGGCGCGATTTCTCCACCAGCACGTCCCGCGCCGCCGCCTGGAAGCTCGCGCAGAGATCGGCGATGTCGCGCGCCTCCATGCCTCCCGCCGCGACCCGCGCATCCCGCGCCATGCGCACGGCGGTCTTGAGGCCCGAGAACGACACGTCGCAGCCGGGACGGTCCATCAGCGGGCGCGGCAGACGAAAGCGCGCCGCATCGCCCCCCCGCGCCATCGCCTCGACCTTCGGCCCGCCGGGGATGCCGAGATCGAGCATCTTCGCCACCTTGTCGAACGCCTCGCCCGGCGCGTCGTCGATGGTCGTGCCGATGCGCTCGTGGTCGCCGGGGCCGTTCGCGATCAGGAACAGGCAATGCCCGCCCGAGACCAGCAGCATCAGATACGGATAGGCCAGCCCGTCCGTCAGGCGCGGGGTCAGCGCGTGCCCTTCCAAATGGTTCACCGGCACCAGCGGCACCCCCGACCCCAGCGACAGACCCTGCGCGCAGGCGATACCCGCCACCAGCCCGCCGATCAGACCCGGCCCTACCGTGACCGCGACGGCATCCATCGCCGCCAGCGGCACGCCCGCGCCCTCCAGCGCCTGCCCCACCGCGACGTCGAGCTTCTCCGCATGGGCGCGCGCCGCGATCTCGGGCACCACGCCGCCATAGGCCGCGTGCAGGTCCATCTGGTCGAAGACCACGTTCGACAGGATCGCGCCGCGCCCCGCCGCCGCATCCCCGCGCACGACCGCCGCCGCCGTCTCGTCGCAGCTCGACTCGATTCCGAGGACGGTGAGCATGGGCATCCCTTCTGTCGCTTTGCCTCGGCGCGTCGTCGTGCTAGGCGGGATCGACTTGACGCCTTTCGACGGAGAACGCAACCCGATGAGCGCCCCCTACGGCCCCGCCCGCCCGTTCCGCATCGGCACCCGCGCCAGCCCGCTCGCCCTCGCGCAGGCCTACGAAACCGCCACGCGGCTGAAGGAGGCGCATGGCCTGGGCGACGACAGCATCGAGATCGTGAAGATCGTCACCACGGGCGACCAGCGACTGGAGAAGAAGCTCGGCGACATCGGCGGCAAGGGCCTCTTCACCAAGGAGGTGGAGGAGGCGCTGTATGACGGGCGCATCGACCTCGCCGTCCATTCGATGAAGGACATGCCGACCGTCCTGCCCGACGGGCTGGAGATCAGCGCATTGCTGCCCCGCGAGGACGTGCGCGACGCCTTCGTCAGCCCGCGCCATGCGAGCATCGAGGCGATGCCGGCGGGGGCGGTGGTCGGCACCGCCTCGCTCCGGCGGCAGGCGCAGCTCCTGCACAAGCGCCCCGACCTGAAGGTCACGCTGTTCCGCGGCAACGTGCAGACCCGCCTGCGCAAGCTCGACGAGGGCGAGGCGGATGCGACCTTCCTCGCGGTCGCAGGGCTGAACCGGCTCGACCGGATCGAGGTGGCCACCGCCATCATCGAGACCGCCGACATGCTCCCCGCCGTCGCGCAGGGCGCGGTGGGCATCGAGACGCGCACCGACGACGACGCCATCCGCGCCGCCCTCGCGCCGCTGCATTGCGACGCCTGCGGCACGCGCCTCGCCGCCGAACGGGCCTTCCTCGGCGCGCTCGACGGGTCGTGCAAGACGCCCATCGGCGGCCTCGCGGAGATCGAGGGCGACCGCCTGATCCTGCGCGGCGAGGTGCTGCGCCCGGACGGCTCCGAGCGCCACGCCACCAGCCGGGAGGGGGCGCTGTCGGATGCCGTGGCCATGGGTCTCGACGCGGGCGAGGAACTCAAGCGCCTCGCCGGGCCGGGCTTCTTCGTCCAGGCGTGAGCCACCGCGTCCTCGTCACCCGCGCGGCGGCGCAGGGGGAGGGCACGGCGGCCCGCCTGCGCGCGCGGGGGCACACGGCGGTGCTCGCCCCGCTGGTGCGCATCGAGCGGATGGCGGCGCGGCTGCCCCCCGCCCTCCAGGCCATCCTCGCCACCAGCCGCAACGGTGCGGAGGCGCTCGCGGAGGCGACCGGCCGGCGCGACGTGCCGGTGCTGGCGGTGGGGGAGGCGACGGCGCGGACGCTGCGGGAGGCCGGCTTCGCGGACGTGCGCTCCGCGAACGGCGATGCCGATGCGCTCGCCGCGCTGGCCCTCGCCGCGCTCGCCCCGGATCGCGGCCCGGTGCTGCACGCGCGCGGCGCCGAGATTCGCCGCTCCCCGCTCGATCCCCTGCGCGCGGCGGGGTTCGAGACCGCCGAGGCCGTGCTGTACCGCACGGCGGCGCTCGATACCCTGCCCCCCGAGGCGCTCGCCTGCACTGCCGCGCTCGTCCATTCCCCCGGCAGCGCCCGCCGCCTGCACGATGCGATGCCGCCCGGCGCCCCACGCCTCGCCGTGGTCGCCATCAGCGAGGCGGCGCTTCTCCCCCTGCGCGATGCACCCTTCGCCGCCTCCCTCCACGCCGCCGCCCATCCGTCGGAGGAGGCGATGCTCGATCTTCTCGACGACGTGCCGAAGAATCCCGTTGCCCCGGACGTCCCGCTCGGCTAGAGAAACCCCGCGTTGACGAAACGCTGCTATCCGTACCGTCACCGCGCCGCTGTAGCTCAGGTGGTAGAGCACGTCATTCGTAATGATGGGGTCGGGGGTTCGAGTCCCTCCAGCGGCACCACTTTTTCATATATTCTACGGTTCACCAAAAATTTTTCCGCTGGATCTTTTGATCGCGCCGTTCGCGTTCTGCCTTATCTAGCACAGTATGGGGTTTGCCACCGTGCGGCGGCGGCAACGTAGTTTTCCCAGCATTAATACCTTCGAGGACCAGAACGTCTCGCCAATTGTTTCCGTATATTCGGACCGTGATAAGCTCTGCCCTTATCAAGCGTTGGATGATGGCGGGTATGCTGCTTGCCGCTACTGACTTCCATGAAATGGACGTGGTGAGATATGCCGCCAATTCAGAATTTGTAGGGCAACGAACGCCTTCGAGCGCAGCTCGCTCCAATGCACTGAACACCAGAGCGTCTCGTGTTAACGCTTTTTCTCCAATCGCATTTCTGTCCTTCAAAATGATACGTCTCCTATAGATCGTGCAATTTGGCAATCGGCAAAAGTCGATTGCCAAATAAACTAGCGCAAAAAATTCGCCACTGCTATCCAGCCCACAAGACAGAGTAAGGCGGATACAGCGTGGCGCAAAACTACCGAGAAGCCATTGCAGCGAGCGGGCTGACGATCTACGACGCAATCGAAGTCGGAGACCCCGACCTCTGGATCCCGACGCCGGAGTTAGAATCTCTACTTGATGCCGAACTCCGGGGCACCAGCCTTGCCGGTCTTGCCCTCCGAACGCGATCAAAGGTGGTGAAGCAACAGGTCTGTCGAGCTTTGGGCTATCCAGTTCCGTCGAGCTTTAAGAAAACGCAGCCCCGCTTTGTCGGCCAGATGTTCGACACCTACGCCCAAAAGGCAGACAATCTTCAAGTCTGGAACGAAGAACTTTCGCCGACGCGCCGATATGTGATCCTCCGCGTAGATGAGACGGACAAGATCGCTCGCGTGAAGGTGGTGAACGGGGAAGAGCTTGCACAACTCGACACAACAGGGACGCTGACGCAGAAGTATCAGGCGCAGTTGCTGCAAGGGGAGGTGTCCGAAGAGCTGATTGCGGCGGTTGACACTGACGCGCTCCTTCCACACGTCCGCGCCGGTGCAAATCTCGCGGATTGCGTATGCCCGACGGATCATCCCACCGACGGTCTCATTCTTCCAATCGGCGAGGTTTTTGAGCGGCTTCGCGGCGCTTTGGGCCGGTCCTTCCCCGACGCTGGAACGGATCAGGAGCGGAACCGTGGAGCCGCGCTACACCGCATTGTTTGTGAGCTACTGGGCTTGACCTGCCCCCC
>JAHDDY010000257.1 GCA_020629115.1 Paracoccaceae bacterium
AGCGCCTGGGAGGCTTTGGCCATGGCGGCCAGAAAGGGGACGAGGGCCACGACGTGGTCCATCGTTTCCGACCGCGGCACCTGACCGGCGATGCGCACCGTCTCGGCGACGGTCGACTGCATCAGCTCGGCCATGGTCTCGCCCGCGACCTCGACCTCCGTATCGCCGAGACGCCGCGCGATATCGGCCTGCCAGACCTGACCCGCGGCCTCGACCGCGCGCATGTGGGGCACGAGATGTTCGACGACCTCCAGCCCGTGCGAGGTGACCAGTCCGGCGATCTGCCGGTGCACCAGCATCATCGTTTCAGAGAGATTGGGCATCGTGTGTCTCCTAGCTGTAAATCGGGACGTAGCCGATGAAGGTACCGGCTTCGTCGTAGACGGGGTGGCGCTGGACGAGGGGGCCGAGCGTGCCGCCCGCCGAGCTGCCCTTCAGGATGAGGCCGCCATCGTTGCGGATGGCGAACTGCGTCGCGTCCGCGTTGCTCTTGGCCCCGAAGATGACGAGGTTCCCCGCCGATCCGGCGGTCTGCTGCGCGTAGAGCGCGAAGCCGTCGCGGCGCAGCTTGTTGTAGTTCGTCTTCCCGTCGCTGTGGGCGAAGGTCAGGTCGCCGGAGATGGTCAGCTCCGGGAGGCGGTGCGCGGGACCGGCGGTCAGGGTGTTGCCGTAGGACGGCGCGAACACCAGCGTGGGGAGACTGTACAGCCCCGCAACCGTCGTCAGGGTCAGGGCGATGCGGCTGTCGCGGATCACGCCCCCGGCGATGTTGATCAGGCGGAAGTCGTCCAGCGCCGCCGTGCCGCCGAGGTCGAGGTGGATGTCGCAATCCTCGGTATCGCCGCCGAGGCCGCTCGCCCCCGGCACGGTGCCGCCGATCTCGGCCTTGTAGTCGCACGGGCCGAGGTCGCCGTGGACGGCGATGCGCGAGGACTTGGCGTAGGCGAGGTAGAGGCCCCCGACCACGCTGTCCGTCGAGAGCCACGGCGCGCCGTCCGGGGCGAGCCGCCGCGCCGCCGCCGTCTTGCCGGTGGCGACGGCGATATCCACGTCGATGCCGTGGCCCCGGTCGATCTTCACGGAGCGCTGGCAGTCGATGGCCGTGCCGCGCATCCGCACGCCGGTCGCCATGCCGGGGGACAGCGGCCCCGGCGAGGCGGCGTTCGAGTTCACGAACCCGACATAGCAGGCCTCCGCCGTGCCCTCGATGTCGATGGAGGCGGCGTTGGCATCGGCCTGGGTCAGGTCGGAGATGGCCACGTCCACGCCGTAGGCGCAGTCGCGCGCGTGGATGCCGCGTGCCCGCAACGTGCCCATCTTCACCGGCCCGGCGGGTGCCCCGAGCTGGTAGGTCAGCCCCTTGCCACCATCGACGTACCGCGCGCCGTTGTTCGTCTTCTCGACGCGGGGGAGGCCGTCGAGCCAGATGTCGGCGAAAGTCAGATTGTCGAACCCGCCGATGATCGACAGGCCGTTCGACCCCGAACCGTCCGTCCCGGTCAACTCGGCGGTGA
>JAHDDY010000258.1 GCA_020629115.1 Paracoccaceae bacterium
AATGAATGGTCGTTCCGTCCGGCATGAGGCGACCGACGTTGGCGTCGCGCACTTCGCTCCATCGGAGCCCGTCGCCGAGCAGGGTCTCGGCGACGCTCCAGAAGGTGTCTCGCTCCCCCGTCGTGTAGGTCGGGCCTGGGGTCTCGATCCGGCCCGTGGCCAAGTCGACCGTTCGGATGCCGGTGTCAACAACGAGTGGTGCGGCGACGGCAGGCTCCATGATCAGCACAGGAGCGAGCGGCACGGCCATCACTGTTGCGGTTTGACCGAACGACCCAGCGACGAGCGTGGCGGTGGTGACCAGACGAGAGGCCGCTGCCTGGATGCCCGGCAGGATCGGTGCCCGGTTGGCGACCGTGCCCCTGGCCGCGGCCACGATCTCGGCGACGAGGGCGTAGGCCACCTGCACCCAGCACAGCCAGGCGATGATTCCGAGGGTGCCGGCGAGGAGCCGCTCGCTGCGAGTGTTGTCGGATGTCAGCGGATCGGTGAACGCTTCGACGACGGAGGAGCCGGGGATGCCGCCGAGGCGGTAGAGCAGCAACGGCACGCCGACGAGCAGCGCAGCGATGGCGGCGATGGCGAGGAGGCCCTTGGCGAGGTCGGTGAGTCGGCGGATCATGGGGTTCCTTCCACGCTGAAGACTGCGGTGGCCGATTCGGTTGCGTGGACGGTGAACGGGCCGGGCAGGAATCGAGTCGGGACGCTGAGGCTCACGGTCACCGTCACGGTTGATCCGTCCACGGCGACCGTTCCGGTGTGGCCGGTGGCGGAGAGGTACGCGAGCGCTGCTTGCTCGGCGTCGGCCGGGTCGAGGGCCGGAGCGCCGGTGAGTTGGTAGGCGTCGGTGTCGACGGCTTGCGCTCCCGCTCGGGCGGCGTTGTCGGCGAGGTCTCGCGCTTCGGACAGCGCGCCGAGTTTGCGGCCGCCGTCGAGCGCCAGTCCCGCAACCATCAAGAAGGCGATGGCCAGCACGGCCACCAGCACGCTCACCGAACCGCGCTCGTCTGAAAGGTCGAGGCTATTCATGGGTCGCTCCGGTACGTGTCGATCACCTCGGTCGCTGTCCCTGTGAACGTCTTGGTGCCCGGGACCGACAGCGATGCGACATCGCTGAACGGCGTGTCGCACGAGACCGTCACGCCGACCCATCCGCCGGGAACGAACTGTGCGATGTCGACCGCGACATCGAGTCCCGAAGCGCAGGTGAGACCGCTGCTGGTGAGGTTGCCTGCGGCCGTCTGTTGCGCTGCGGCGACAGCGGCTTCGGGGGTGCCGGCGAGGCTGGCGGAGCGTGCCGCTTCTTGGGCTGCGGCACGCACGTGGTTCTCGGCGGTTGCGACTCGCCCGGCGAACACGACGAGCAACATGAACGAGGTGAGGAAGGCCGCCATGATCACGGCGAACTCGGTGGACACGGCGCCACGTTCGGAAGCGAGCCTTCTCATCGCTCCCCCGGTGCGATGAACCGTTCGATCTCGCCCTCGGCGTGCGCGGTGACGCCCC
>JAHDDY010000259.1 GCA_020629115.1 Paracoccaceae bacterium
CGGGATGGAAAGCTGGCAGGCGGACCCGGCGCTGGCCATCCAGATCGACCGCTGCACCGCGCACGGCCTCGCCCCGCCCATCCCCGTCCGCTCCGCGCCGCTGGGCGAGGCGAAGCCGTCCCGGTCGGGCTACCCGCTCACCGCGCGCCTCGGCTTCCGCGCCCGGCGGCTGGCCGCGCAGGCGCGCATGGCGGGGCGGGCGCTGCGGCGGGGGGCGGTGCGCATGGCGGTGCCGGTGGCGGAGGATCTGGAAGGATGAGGATCAACAGGTTCTTGGAGTGCTGTCATGCCCGGACTTGACCCGGGCATCCAGAGCAGTGGCGAGATGGACCCCCGGGTCAAGCCCGGGGGTGACGGCTTTCCTGCCGCGAGGGATACGGCCCGGACGGACCCGCGCGTCCTCGCGCCCAACCTCAAGCGGCGCTTGTCCGGCGTCACGGCGACCATCGCCCGGCTCGTCCCGCTCCAGGCGCGGCACATCGCCATCCGGGCGACGGGGCCGGGCCTGCCCGCCTCGGTGCCGCATATCCCGCTGCCCCGCGTCCTGACCCTGCCCCGCCGCCCGCGCCGGGTGTGGCACGCGCGGCGCAATACGGAGATGCTGGCCGGGCTGCTCCTGCGCCATGTCCTGCGCAAGGATCTCGCGCTGCTGTTCACCTCGGCCTCGCAGCGAAAGCACACCGCCTACAGCCGCTGGCTCATCGGGCGGATGGATGCCGTGATCGCGACCTCGGCGAAGGGGGCGGCGTATCTGACGGTGCCCGCGACGGTGGTGCATCACGGCATCGACCCCGACGCCTTCTCCCCGCCGGAGGACCGCGCGGCCCTGCGCGCGCGGCTGGGGCTGCCGGTCGGGGGGCGTCTGGTCGGCTGCTTCGGGCGCATCCGGCACCAGAAGGGCACGGACGCCTTCGTCGGCGCGACGATGGCCGCCCTGCGGCGGCATCCGGACATCACCGGCGTCATCCTCGGCCGGGCGACCGAAAAGCATGTCGGCTACGAGCGGGACCTGCGCGCGGCGGTGGCCGAGGCAGGCCTGTCTGAGCGCATCCGCTTCTGCGGCGAGGTGACGGTGGACGCCATCCCCGACTGGTACCGCGCGCTCGACCTCTTCGTCGCGCCCCAGCGGTGGGAGGGGTTCGGCCTGACCCCGCTGGAGGCCATGGCCTGCGCCGTGCCGGTGATCGCCACCCGGGTGGGCGCGTTCGAGGAGCTGGTGGTCGACGGGGAGACGGGGCGCCTGATCCCCCCCGACGACATCCCCGCCATGGCCGCGGCGCTGGACGCCGCGCTGTCCGACCCCGCGCGCCTGGCCCGCTGGTCGGCGGCGGCGCGGGCGCGGGTGTGCGAGCGGTTCACGCTGGAGGGCGAGGCGCGGACGCTGATCGGGATATACGAGGGGCTGCTCGCCGGGGCATGACGACGGCCGCGCATCCGCGATGCGCCCCTTCCGAAGGAGACGACCGATGACGACACCGACCATCGACCCCACGACCGAGGACGAC
>JAHDDY010000012.1:0-8389 GCA_020629115.1 Paracoccaceae bacterium
GCGATCGTGGCCTTGCGGCGCTGGCCGAGGATCTCGATCTCGAAGGCCCCCTCGCCGGTCTCGCCCGCCAGCTCCTTCGAGATATAGCCCATCGCCACGGATTTCCCCGCCGCATGGGCGAAGCCGCCCGACGTGATCCAGCCCGCCGCCGCCGCGTCGCCATTGTGGAAGACCGGCTCGTCGCCGATGGCATCCGCGTCGTCCGCATCGACCACGAAGGTCTTGAGCCGCAGCTTGGCCCCGCTGGCCTTGGCCTCCTCGAAGGCGGCGCGGCCGATGTAGTCGGCCTCCTTCTTCGTCGAGCAGAAGCGGTCGAGGCCGCATTCCACCGGCGAGTAGATGGGCCGGTACTCGCGGCCCCAGGTGCCGAACTTCTTCTCCAGCCGCAGCGAGAGAAAGGCGCGCAGGCCCACGTTGCGGATGCCGAGGTCCGCCCCCTCCTCGTGCAGCAGGTCGTAGACCCGACGCTGGTATTCGGGCTTCATCCAGATCTCGTAACCCAGATCGCCCGTGAAGCTGACCCGGCCCACGATGCAGGGGATGCCGTCCAGCTCCATCTCGCGGATGTCCATGAAACGCATCCCCTCGTTGGACACGTCCTCATGCGTCAGGCGCGACAGCAGCTCGCGCGACTTGGGGCCGGCGATGGACAGGCCGCATAGGCCGAGGCCCAGCGGCTCGATCTGAACGGTGCCATCATCGGGCAGGTGCTTGAGGAACCAACGCATGTGGTAGATTTCGGCATTACCGGCGCCGAGGATCAGGAACTTGTCCCCCTTCCCGTCGCCGAGATTGGCGAGGGAGAAATCGCCGATGACCTTGCCGTCCTCCTTCAGCATCGGGGCCAGCGTCATGCGCCCCGGCTCCGGGATGCGGCAGGCGAGCATCCGGTCGAGCCATGCACCCGCGCCCTGCCCGGTCACGACGTACTTCGCGAAGCCCGACGCCTCGACCAGACCCACGCCCTCGCGCAGCGCGCGGCACTCGGCCCCCACATGCTCGAAATCGGTCGAGCGGCGGAAGCTGTGCGCGTCCTTCACGCCGTCGGGCGCGTACCAGAGCGGCACCTCCAGGCCCCAGCCATCGCCCATCTGCGCGCCTTCGGCGACCAGCCTGTCGTAGATCGGGGTGGTCTTGTGCGGGCGGCCCGCAGGCAGTTCCTCGTTGGGGAACTTGATGCGGAAGCGGCGCGAATAGTTCTCGCGCACCTTCTTGTTGGCGTAGCGCATAGTCGCCCAGTCGCCGTAGCGGGCGATGTCCATGCCCCAGATATCGGCCCCCGGATCGCCGTGCACCATCCAGTTGGCCATGGACAGGCCCACGCCGCCGCCCTGGGAGAACCCGGCCATGATCGCTACCGCGCACCAGTAGCCCGGCAGGCCCCGCACCGGCCCGATCATCGGGTTGCCGTCCGGCCCGAAGACGAACGGCCCGTTCACGGCCTGGCGGATGCCCGCCTCGGCATAGGCGGGGAAATGATCGAAGATCTTCTCAAGGCTTGGCATGATCCGGTCGTAGTCCGGGTCGAGCAGCTCGGAGCCGAAGTTCCACGGCGTCGTATGCGGATGCCACGGCTTGCAGTTCTGCTCGTAGGTGCCGATCAGCACGCCGTCGCGCTCCTGACGGGTGTACAGCTCGGCCGAGAAGTCGACCGCGTGGCCCACCTCGCGCCCCGTGCGCTCGTTGAACTCGGCCACGCCCGGCAGCGCGTCGGTCAGCAGGTAGTGATGCTCCATGGCGAGGATGGGCAGCTCCAGCCCCGCCATGCGCCCCACCTCGCGCGCCCAGAGACCGCCGCAGTTGACGACGTTCTCGGTATGGATATTGCCCTTGTTCGTGACCACGGTCCACGTGCCGTCGCCGTTCGGGACCGTGTCCTCGACCTTGGTCTGCTCGTGGATCGCCGCGCCCAGCTTCTTGGCAGACTTGGCGTAGGCGTGGGTCACGCCGTAGGGATCGAGATGCCCGTCGAGCGGGTCGTAGATCGCGCCCACGAACTTCGACTTGTCGAAGAAGGGGTTCACCTCCAGCGCCTCGTCGAGGCTCATCTCGCGCAGGTCGAGGCCGAGATACTTGCCGCGCGCGAGGCTCATACGCAGCCATTCCATGCGCTGCTCGTCGGCGGCGAGCATGACGCCGCCCGTCTGGTGCACGCCGCAGGACTGGCCCGACAGCTCCTCGATCTCCTTGTACAGCTCGATGGTGTACTTCTGGAGCTTCGCGACGTTCGGGTCGCCGTTGATGGTGTGGAAGCCCCCCGCCGCGTGCCAGCTCGACCCGCAGGTCAGCACGTCGCGCTCAAGGAGCATGACATCGGTCATGCCCTCGCGGGCGAGGTGGTAGAGGACGGAAGCGCCGACGACGCCCCCGCCGATGACGACGGCCTGTGCAGTGTTCTTCATGGGGTTTCCTCGCCCGGGTCCTTCGAGCCGCCCTGTGGCGGATTGCCTTCACTCCACCACCATGGCGCAGGCCCGGCACGCCTGAAAGAGACATATTTTGGCCGGCGAGGCACCGGGTGGAACGAATTAACGGGCGTGGCGTTTAGCGCCTCGCACATCGAATCGCTTTTCGAGACATAATTTACGAGACGCGCGGTCTCGGAATCCGCTCGGCGTGAACGAACCGGGTCTATTTTGACACGGTTCCGCCTTAATCTTAATCTGCGACACTCTGCCGCACCTCCGGGTGTTTTCGTTGAGAATCAACGCCCCGTGAGTTTTCCGACACAGTTTGCAATGCGGCGTGAGCGGTCTGTGTGTCCTTTTTTATTACCGCGTTTACCAATCATCCCGTACAGACGCTCCACCAGCCGCCGACATACGGCAGCAACGCTCGATAGACCAAGGAAGTCGAGCGAGTTCAGGTAATTACAGGCAGGAGCTAACCCGTGGCCAAATTCACCCTCTCCACCGTCGTCGCCGCCTCCCTCCTCGTTTCCGGCACCGCCTTCGCCCAAGGCGTCTCGACCGTCGCCACCCCCGAAGCCTACACCGCGCCGGTCTACGGATCGGGCGATGTGGTCGTCTCGATCCCGCAGGTCAACGACACCGCGACCCGCACCATCGACCCCGTCGAATACGCCGGCGCCATCGCCGCCCCCTCGGCCACCGCGACCCTCGACATGAGCGGCGCCGACGGCACCCTGCGCGCCTGCTACGAGAATGGCGGCATCGCCAAGCAGCGCGAGGACTTCAGCTACTTCTGCAACTACGAGAAGGACGCGCCGCAGGAAACGGTCGAGAACTCGCGCTACACCCTGCCCGCCGGTGCGGACTCCTCCTACCAGGGCACCACGAACATCGCCGACGAGGCGCTGATCGACTGCGTGAACCGCGGCGGCACCCTGATCCAGCTCGCCGCCAACGAACAGTTCGCCTGCGCCATGTAATTTCGGCGGCGAGCCTCATGGACCTCGCCCCGGACGGATGCTACGGCTCTTCCGCGCCCAACCGCGCGGGAGAGCCTTCTTGATTCGGACCACCCGTCCCATCGCCCCGCCCGGCCAGCGCATCGGCCTGCTCGGCGGCTCGTTCGACCCGGCCCATGCGGGGCATCTGCACATCTCGCGGATCGCGCTGCGGCGGCTGAGGCTCGACCGGGTGTGGTGGCTGCTGACGCCGGGCAATCCGCTCAAGCCGGATGCGCCCGCCCCGCTCGACCGCCGCCTGCGCGCGGCGCGGGACGTGCTGGACGGCCATCCCCGCATCCTCGCCACCGATATCGAGCGCCGCCTCGGCACGGTCTACACCGTCGACACGATCCACGCGCTGAAGCGCCACCACCCCGAGGCCCGCTTCGTCTGGCTCATGGGGGCCGACAACCTCGCGCAGTTCCACCGCTGGCACCGCTGGCCCGAGATCATGGGCGCGCTGCCCGTGGCCGTGATGGCCCGGCCCGGCGAGCAGGTGCGCGCGGGCCTGTCGAAGACGGCGACGCGCTTCGCCGCCGCGCGCCTGCCCCAGCGCGACGCCGCCGCCCTGCCCTTCCTGTCGCCGCCGCGCTGGACGATGCTCAGCCACGCGACCTCGCCGCTCTCCTCGACCGCCCTGCGCGACAGCGGGGTCTGGGCATGATGATCGGGCGACGAACCATTGTCGCCGGCGGGTTCGCCCTCGCCGCGGCCCCGGGCCTGGCCGATGCGCGCCCCGCGCGGCCGCCGGGCCGGTTCGGGCACGTGATGATGGATGCCGGGACGGGGGCCATCCTCGATGCGCGCGATGCGGACGCAGCCTTCATCCCCGCCTCGACCACCAAGAGCCTGACCACCCTGGCCGCCCTGGCCACCCTCCCGCCGACCACCCGGTTCCTGACGCGGGTCCACGCGTCCGGCCCGGTCGAGGGCGGGGTGCTCGACGGCGACCTGACGCTGGTCGGCGGGGGCGACGCGATGCTCGACACCGCCGATCTGGCGCAGCTCGCGGCGGATCTGCGCGCGACGGGGCTGCGGCGGGTGACGGGGGCGTTCCGGGTAACGGGCGTGGCCGGGCCGGAGCGCGCCGTCCTGAATACGCGGCAACCGTTGCAGGCGGGCTACAACCCGGCCATCGGCCCGCTATGCCTCAACTTCAACCGCGTGCTCCTGCGGTGGCGCAATGGAGGGGGCGCGCGGCGGCTGACAGCGAACGCCCATGCCGACGGACGTTCCATCGTCGCCCGCTCCGTCGCGGCCCGGGAGTCGCGTCAGGCCGACCGGCCCCGCCACGACCGTACGGAAACCGGCGAGACCTGGACCCTGCCCGCCCGCGACCTGGCGCGCGACGGGGAGCGGTGGTTTCCGGTGCGCGACCCGATGCTCTACGCCGCGACCGTCTTCCGCGACCTGTGCGCCGTCCAGGGCATCCGCCTGCCCGTGCCGGAGCGGACGGCGCTCGTCCCCGCCGATGCCCCGCTGGCGGTGCACGGCTCGGACGTCGCCTTCGCGCAGATCAAGAAGATGATGAAATACTCGAACAACCTGGCCGCCGAGATGCTCGGCATCGCCGCCGCCCAGCGCCTCGGCGCGGCCCCGGCCACGGTGGAGGATGCGGCACAGACGACCCTGGACTGGCTGACGCGGCAGGGTATCGCGACGGACGGCATGGTGCTGGAGAACCATTCGGGGCTCTCCACCCGCTCGCGCCTCACCCCGCGCCAGATGGCCGACTGCCTGCGCCTCGGATCGCGGCGGTTCGGCGATGCCTTCGCCAGCCTGCACACGACCGGCAAGCTGCGCGGCGAGGCCGGGGGCCTGCCCGCCTACACCCTGCGCACCAAGACGGGGACCATGCATTTCGTCCGCTGCCTCGCCGGCTTCGTCGAGGTGGAGGGCCGCCGCGCCGTCTTCGCCGTCTTCCACGCCGACGACGACCGCCGCGCCGCCCTCGACGCGCGCTACGCCCCCTACGACGAGGGTCGCCCCCCAGGCGGCAAGCGCTGGCTGCGCCGGGCGCTCGACCACGAGAACGCCATCCTGAAGGACTGGATCGCCGGACGTCTGGGCCAGGCCCGGTCCCGCCCTACCTTCGCCATGGAACCAATCGAGGAGGACGGGCGATGACGTGGACGGTCTATCTGTCGGGAGAGATCCACACCGACTGGCGCGAGCGGATCGAGAGCGGCGCGCGGGAGAAGGGGTTGCCGGTCGCGTTCACCGCGCCCGTGACCGATCACGCCGCCTCGGACGATTGCGGGGTCGCGATCCTCGGGGAGGAGCCGGACAAGTTCTGGCACGATCACAAGGGCGCCAAGCTCAACGCCATCCGCACCCGCACCCTGATCGAGCAGGCCGATATCGTCGTCGTGCGCTTCGGCGAGAAGTACAAGCAATGGAACGCGGCGTTCGACGCCGGGATGGCGGCGGCGCTGGGCACGCCGCTCATCGTGCTCCACGGGGCCGACCACGCCCACGCCCTCAAGGAGGTCGACGCGGCGGCGCTGGCGGTGGCCGAGCACCCGGAACAGGTGGTCCGGATGCTCGACTACGTCATTAATGGGAATTTGCCCGCCACGTAGGCGGGCAGGACCTTTTTCTTAGAACGTGTGCTTGAAGACGAGGCTGGCCGTGTAGCCGTCCACGCCGTCCTGCAGGAAGTTCGTGCTGCCCATGAGGCTGACCGACGTGCTGTGGGTCAGCTCCTTCACCACCGTCGCGCTCAGGAGGCCGTAGGAATCGTCCGGGCGCGGGGCGACCTGCACGTTGGTGGGCGCGGTGCCCACGGCGAAGGGCACGCGCACGTCGTCGTCATTGAAGTCGTGCTCGTAGGACGCGCGCAGGGCGAAGGTCCAGGTCGGGTCCGACGGCGGACGGTAGAAGCCGCCCAGCGCCAGCGTGCCGCGATGGCCCTCGTATTCCAGATCGCCGACCCGGGCCGCGAGCGAGCCGGGCGCGCCGCCCCGGGCGCTCTCGTTGTAGCCGTCGATATCCACCTTCTCGTAGGCGAAGCCGATGCTGGGGTTGACCGCGAAGCCGTTGCCCACCGGCACCACCGCGCCGATATTGGTGCGGGCGATGAAATACGTGCCGTCGGTGTCGGCGCTGTAGCTGTTGGTGCTGGCGGTATTGCCGGCCAGGTCGGTCGTGCGGAAGGTGCGGTCGATATCGTACACGTCGATCAGGCCCCCGCCGAGGAAGGCGTTGGCGTAGACGCCGGGGACGATCTGCGCCACGCCGAACACGCCGCCGACATAGAGGCGCGAATCGAAGCCGCCCCGGTCGTTGTCATACTCGATCTGGCCGTGATCGACGCTGCCGCCGATGCCGACCATCACGTTCGGGTGGACCATCACGTCGGCGGCGGCCTTCAGAACCTGCGTCGCCGCGTCGAAGCCGGGCACGACCTGCTGCGCGTCGCTCTCGTAGATGCCGATCTCGGCCCCGCCATAGACCTCGACGTTGCCGACCGGGCGACGGATGCGCGCGCCGGTCTCGTCGTTGACGAAGAACGCGCCGAGGTTCAGCCGCTGCTCCAGACCCTGCGACTGCTGGCGCAGGCCCGAGATGGTCGCGACGGGGATGACGCCCGCCTGACCGATGGCGACGAGGGCCGACAGCGCAAGCTCGCCGAGGGCGCGGTGGGCCAGCGCCGTCGGGTGGCGGTCGTCGGCGAAGACGGACGTGATGTTGGCGCGCGTCGTCTGGCCCGCGATGCAGTTGATGGACGAGACGGGCGTGGTGCACGCGGTGTTGTCGAGTTCGCGCTGCTCGATGGCGGAGAACCCGTAGCGGGCCGGGTCGGCCAGCACGTCGCCGATGACTGCGCCCGCGTCCACGACGGTCGCGCGCCCGGCCACGCCGTCGACGAGGATGCTGTTGTAGGCTGCGGTCAGGGCGGAGAGGCCCGCCTGCCCCGCCGCGTTGCCCGCCTGGCCCAGCTCGAAGCCGACCGGCGTGCTCGTGCCGATATCCGGCACCGTCACGACGACGAGGTTCGTCGCCCCCGCCGCGATGAGCCGCTCGACCTGCGCGACGGCCTGGGTCGCGGCGAGACCGACCGCCTGCCCGGCCTGGGCGGATGTCTGGTTACCGGCGAGTATCTCTTCCGCATTGGTGGAGATATCGTTCGCCCCGGCCCAGTAGATGACCAGATCGTTGCTCGTGAAGGACGGATTCGCCGCGAGCAGCCGGTCGACCTGGGTCGTCGTCGGCGTCTGGGTGAACCCGCCGCCCAGCCGGGTCGCGTCCGTGTTCGGCGCGGCGACCCTGGCCCCGCCCTGCGCGTAGTTCGTGCCGCCGACGTTCACGTCGTTGACGAGGGGGGCCAGCGGCGTTCCCGCCGCGCCCGGGACGCCCGTGATGAGATTGGGCCGGAGCGTGATGCCCAGCCCTTCCGCGACCACCTCGGCATAGACCTGGCTGGAGCCGTCGGCGGCGTTGTCGAGGAACCTGTACTGTATTCCGGTCGGGATGGCTCGCGGTGGCGTTTCCTGGGCTGCCAGGGCGACCGCGGCCTGCGAATACGTACCGCTGTCGCTCAGGCTGTCGCCGACGACGAACAGGCGGTCGATGCGGAACTCGTCGGCCAGGGCGGCGGTGGACATTGTCATGGCGAGCGCGGTGCCGGCCAGCAGTTTCCCGGTGGTCTTGAAGGTCATCTGAACTCCCTTTTCCGCCTTGATGCGGATTATCGGTCGGCTCTCTCCCGAGCCTTGGTGGTCGTCATGCACCGGACCGTTGCCCGGGGGTCCGTTCCTTGTACAGGTTGACGTCACGTCAGTAGACGGCAAAGAGGGTGACGCGCGCGGCACCATACGCAAAAATGTCACACTCTTCGCGATAGAGCCGGATCGGGCGGGACGATGCCGGGCGGCCGGCACACCCACCCGCCCTTGCATCGCCCCGCTCTGCGCGGCAAGAGTGTCCGAAACGGGGAGCGCGGCCATGGCGACGGACGAGGAACGGGAAGCGTGG
>JAHDDY010000012.1:8489-21485 GCA_020629115.1 Paracoccaceae bacterium
AGTGTCCGAAACGGGGAGCGCGGCCATGGCGACGGACGAGGAACGGGAAGCGTGGAAGACCGACCCGGATGCCGCCTATGCGGAGGCGGAGCGGCGGATCGAGGAAGTTATAGCAAGAGAACTAGAGGTCATAAGTTTTGGAGGTAGTGAATTACACGCCCTACAGAAAATACCACCCCAAATTGTAAAACTTACGGAACTAAAAACAGCTTACCTTCATCACACACAGATAAGTGATGTTAGTCATATTTCACATCTTAGAAATCTACATACACTTATTATTAATGACACGCAAGTTAAAGACTTAATGCCGTTGAGAGAATTATCGCAGTTGACGTCGAATCCTAATTTACATAGGTCATTTATACGACACACGGGTTTACAGTACTTTCGCACCCCTGCCGCTAAGATGCCAATTTTCTGCGATCTTGTTGCCCTCAACCAGCCTGCCCGGACTATCGAGACCCTGCAATATCTCAACGGCACGCATCCGCGATACGGCGGGCCACCGCCCGCGCCAGTGCCGCCGGAACCGCCCGTCACCCGCGACGCCCTGCGCGCCCATCCGCCGGCCCTGCCGGTCCTGCGGCGGGGCGTCGCCGATCTCGACCCCGCTCCGCCCGGTGACGAGCCGGAGAACCCGGAAGACTCCGAACTCGCCACCCTGCCCCGGCGGCAGCAGGCTCTCGCCGATCAGATCCGCGAGGATCTCGGGCAGAACCAGCGCGTCACCCAACGCGCCCTGATCCAGTATCGCGATGAGCTGTCCCGGCCCCAGGCCGAGATTATCCTCGAAATCCTCAAGGAAGCCTTCCTGACGATGCAGGCCGGCATCGCGCAGGCGCGGCGGGAGGGGGCGCTGGACGACGACGCGCTCGCCGCGTGGGCGACGTTCGAGACCAACCACGGCCTCTACCTCGCCCATTTCCCCTTCGACGCGGCGCGCGAGCGGCTCTACCGCAATGCCCCCGTCGACATCGACCGCGCCGACCCGGTGGCCGTGGCCGAGGCATTCGAGGGGTTTCTCGATACGCTGGAGAACGAGGCGGTCGCCGGGATCGTCGGCCCGCGCCTGAAGGACTGGGCCGAACGCTCCGCCGCCTTCGGCCGGGTCATCGTCGCCGAGGCGCAGGCCGTGGCGATGCGCGGCGACATCCCGGACGAGGATATGCCGCATCGCGTCTGGCTGCGGCGGCAGGTGGGGCAGGGGTGGGCGTTGATGGAGCGGATAGCGACATGGCTCGTAAAGACGGAGGAAGGACGGGTGATCGGCCTTAACGTCGCCTTCGCCAGCGGTGTCGCAACACTACTGGCAGCCCTACGGTCGCTGCTCTTCTGAGTGTGATTGTATAAGCCACGAAGCGCTGCCCCGGATGCTGCACGGCATGAAATGACGCGTTGCTGGTCCGGGGCCTCTGGCCGATATGCGCTCTGCTCGAAAAGGCCCCGGATGCTTTGCGTCACTGCGCGACGCAAAGCATCCGGGGCAGAGCGCTTGAGGTTACGCTGCCGCCTGCTGCGGCTGGAAGCGGCCGTAGAAGGTCTCTCCCTTGTCCGCGATATCGCGCAGGAGGGCCGGAGCCTTGAAGCGCGCGCCGTGTTCGGCCTCCAGCGCGTCGCAGAGCGCGACGACCTTTTCCGGCCCGGTCAGGTCGATCCACGACAGCGGCCCGCCCGACCACGGGGCAAAGCCCCAGCCGAGGATCGCGCCCACGTCGCCCTCGCGGATATCGACGAGGACGTCCTCCTCCATCGCCCGCACGGCTTCGAGCACCTGCGCCAGCAGGAGGCGGTTCTTGACCGTCTCGAACTCGGGCTGCTCCTCCGCGACGGGGAAATGCGTGCCCAGATCGGGCCAGAAGCCCGTGCGCTTGCCCTTCTCGTCGTAGTCGTAGAAGCCCTTGCCGTTCTTGCGCCCCGCGCGGCCCTCGCCCTCGTAGAGGGTCGTGATCACGTCGTCCGCGCCGGTGCCGACGTACATCTGGCCCATCTGCGCCTTGGTCGCCGCCATGATGCGGTGGCCGAGTTCGAGGCTGGTCTCGTCGGTCAGTTGCAGCGGCGCGACGGGCATGCCCATCTGCTTGGCCGCGTTCTCGATCATCGCGGGGGCGACGCCCTCGCTGACCATGATCATCGCCTCGTTCAGATACGGGATGATGCAGCGGTTGGCGTAGAAGAAGCGCGCGTCGTTGACGACGATGGGCGTCTTCCTGATCTGGCGCACGAAGTCGAGCGCCTTGGCGACCGCCGCGTCCCCCGTCTTCTCGCCCTTGATGATCTCGACCAGCATCATCTTGTGCACCGGCGAGAAGAAGTGGATGCCGATGAAGTTGTCGGGGCGGCTCGACGCCTCGGCCAGCCCGGTGATGGGCAGGGTGGAGGTATTGGTGGCGAAGATGGCGTCGTCGGCGATGACGGCCTCGACCTTTTTCGTGACCTCGGCCTTGATGCCCGGGTCCTCGAACACGGCCTCGACGATCAGGTCGCAGCCCTTGAGCGCGTCGTAATCCGGCGTCGCGGTGACCCGGGCGAGGATGTCGGCCTTGGCCTCCTCGGTGACCTTCCTGCGCTTGACGCCCTCGTCCAGCAGCCCCTCGATAGTGGCGCGGCCCTTGTCGGCGGCGTCCTGGTCGCGGTCGAGGAGCACCACGTCGATGCCCGCGCGCGCGGCGACGAAGCCGATGCCCGCGCCCATCATGCCCGCGCCGATGACGCCGACGGAGCGCACCTTCGCATCGGGCACGTCGGGGCGGCGCGCGCCCTTCTCGATCGCCTGCTTGTTGACGAACAGCGAGCGGATCAT
Organism: Paracoccaceae bacterium; assembly: GCA_020629115.1. Lineage (GTDB taxonomy): Bacteria > Pseudomonadota > Alphaproteobacteria > Rhodobacterales > Rhodobacteraceae > JAHDDY01. Next base: position 11,293 of record JAHDDY010000012.1, read on the forward strand.
CGCCGCCGAGCGCGGGTCCATCAGGACGGAGGTGAACCACCGCGCCTCGATCTTCAGCGCGTTGTCCATGTCCACCAGCGCGCCCTCGTAGACCGCCGAGAGCATGGCGTTGGTCTGGGGGTAGACGCCGGCGGTCTTGCCGTGGGTCATGGCGACCGCGCCGAGGAAGGTCTGGAAGCCCTGGGGCGTGTAGGGCGCGCCGCCGGGGATCTTGTAGCCCTTCTGGTCCCACGGCTTCACGGCGTCGGCTTCGGACGACCCGCGCACCCACTCGACGGCCTTGGAGACGAGTTCATCGGCGGGCACCACCTCGTCGATCAGCATCCCGGCCTTGGCCTTCTTCGGGTTCACCAGCTTGCCCTGGAGCAGGTAATCCGCCGCGCCCATCACGCCGAGCATCCGAACCAGCCGCGTGGTGCCGCCCGCGCCGGGGAAGAGGCCCACGAGCGTCTCGGGCAGGCCGAGCTTGGCCTTCTCGTTATCGGCAGCGAAGCGGCGATGGCAGGCGAGCAGCAGCTCGAACACCCCGCCCAGCGCCGTGCCGGGCGTGGCGGCGGCGAAGACCTTGCCGCCCTTCTTGGTCTTGGGGTCGGCGCCCGCGACCTCGATCTTGCGGTAGAGCGAGTGCAGCGCCCAGACGAAGCCGAACAGCGCCTCGCCCACATTGCCGCCTTCCTTGGCCGCCTGCGCCTTGATCTGCGCCAGCATGGTCAGATCGACCCCGCCGCCCATGTCGCCCTTGGCCGAGGTGATGACCGCGCCCTTGAGGCTGTCATCGGCCAATACCTTGTCGACTTCGGCATCCAGCTCGCGGATCACGTCCGCCGTCATCACGTTCATGGAGCGGCCCTCCATGTCCCACGTGATGATGGCGACATCGCCGTCTTTTTCGGTCTTCCAGTTGGTCATGTTTCTTCTCCCTAGGTCGGGTTATTTTCGAGGCGCGGTATTCGCGCGCAGCCATTCGGCGAATTCGTCTTCTGAGAGGGTTCCGGCGGCGAGGGCGAGCATTTGCTCGATACAATCATCATCCGTCGCGATCAGGCCGATACCATTGATGTTAAGAAAAGTTTCCGCGATAGCAAATGCGGTTCGCTTGTTGCCATCTACAAAAGGATGACCTTTTGCGATACCGTGAGCATAAGCAGCCGCAAGGGTTTGAATATCTGCATCAGGCTCATGGTGAGCAATGGTTTGCGGGTGCGCTACAGCTGCTTCGACACGTCCAGCATCTCGAACCCCTTGGCCACCGCCATGTTCCTCAATCTGTAACTCATGAACTATATAAACAGTACGGATTCCGATCCAGTGCATGATCATTTCGCCAGTTCGCGCAACACCGCCCTACGCCGCGACATGACTTTTTTTGCAGCTTCCAGTTGATTTGCGACATCGATTGAAACGAGTTCAACTCGCCCACCAACATGGATGAGAGCAAGGGTGTCGCCTTCATTCGCATCAATATCATCCAACGATATTTCGCCCACCAGTTTCCCACCATGCTTTTTGACTGTCACTTCCATCACTCAATCCTCCATCAAACAACTTGGAAAAGTGTCGTACGAGATTACCAGTTTCTCGCAATACTCTGAGATTGACCATCGTGCCACTTCAACGTTTCAACACAACCTGTCTCAACACCGTTCGAACAAGCAAGATGATGCTGGATCACTGTTAGTGTGGCATTGTCTTTCGACCACTGAACGCCATGCACAACACCACTCCAATCCAGCGACCATGTTCCAGTATCGACACTTATCCATATCTCCGTCGGGCATCCTGCAGTGCCGCAGGTCAGAGCCGGGTTTCCATCCTTGTCCGGCAAGGTCGCATCGCACTCTGCCTGACCCGTCAGGATAAAATCGGCTACGCCATCTCCGTCGATGTCCGGTCGAGATTGTCGACTTGCTGGCAAGACCCATCCCTGAGGGCATCCATCTTCGAGTACGGCCATACGTGCCAGCCTATCAACCGGATCATCGCTTTCGATCTTGTCCACCGCTTGGGCAGGCAGGATCGAAACGAAGAGCGATGACATGAGGAAGATACGCACCCTATCACACCCGTTCGATCACCGTCGCCGCACCCATGCCGGAGGCCACGCACAGCGTGCAGAGCGCCGTCTCGCCGCCCGAGCGTTCCAGTTCGTCCAGCGCGGTGCCGATGATCATGGCACCGGTCGCGCCCAAGGGGTGGCCCATGGCGATGGCGCCGCCGTTGGGGTTGAGCTTGGCGTGATCCGCGTTAAAGGCCTGCATGAAGCGCAGGACGACCGCCGAGAAGGCCTCGTTCACCTCGAACAGGTCGAAATCGCCGATCTCCATCCCCGTCTCGCGCAGCACCTTCTCGGTCACCGGAACCGGACCGGTGAGCATGATGGTCGGGTCGGTGCCGATCTTCGCGGTATGCTTGATCCGCGCGCGGGGTTTCAGGCCCAGCCGCTCGCCAGCCTCCTTCGACCCGATGAGGAGTGCCGCCGCCCCGTCCACGATGCCGGACGAATTGCCGGCGTGGTGGACGTGGTTGACCCGCTCCAGCTCCGGATATTTCAGAAGCGCCACGGCGTCGAAGCCGGGCATCGTCTCGCCCATGTCCTTGAAGCACGCCTTCAGGCCGCCGAGAGACTGCATGTCGGTGCCGGGGCGCATGTATTCGTCGTGGTCCAAGATGGTGACGCCGTTCATGTCCGTCACCGGCACGATGGACCCGGCGAAGCGCTTGTCGGCCCAGGCGGCGGCGGCGCGCTTCTGGCTCTCCACGGCGAAGGCGTCGCAGTCGTCGCGGCTGAAACCGTATTTCGTGGCGATGATATCCGCCGAGATGCCCTGCGGCACGAAATAGGACTTCATCGCCGGGATCGGGTCGACCGCGATGGCGAAGCCGTCGGACCCCATGGGCACCCGGCTCATCATCTCGACCCCGCCCGCGACGTACAGCTCCCCGGCTCCACCCTTCACCTGGTTCGCGGCGAGGTTCACGGCCTCCATCCCGGAGGCGCAGAAGCGGTTGATGTGCAGGCCCGGCACGCTCTCGTCGTAATCGGCCTGGATGACGGCGGTCCGTGCGATCTCGCCGCCCTGCTCGCCCACGGGCGTCACGCAGCCGAGGATCACGTCCTCGATCTCGGCGGTATCCAGATCGTTGCGATCGCGCAGGGCCTCCAGCACGGTCGCAGCGCATTTCAGCGACGTGACCTCGTGCAAGGAGCCGTCCTTCTTGCCCTTGCCGCGCGGCGTACGCACGGAATCGAAGATATAGGCGTCGGTCATGGTCTTCTCCCTCGTCGCGCGTCTGCGACGGTCTGTCCGGCGACGGGCCGGCTCTTCTCGTGATGGTATGAGGATATCGGGTCGGGGCGCGGCGTCGCCGGACGGCACTCGACAACCGTACGATGTAAATATCGCGCCGCACTCGCCGTTGGACGTGACTTGCGGGCCGGACTATGCTTCACAATGACACAACGATCAGGGGAGCATGACATGTCCGAATACGGGTTCGCCGGATTTCCTCTCCGGGACAGCCTTCCGAGAGGGTTTTCCTTTGTGCACATGCTGCGCGGCGCGAAGGCCCCGCCCCCGGCATCGCCCGGCACGGCTCCGGCTACCCGAAATGTCGCGGGAGGATTCGACTCCGGCGCGACGGAGAGGACGCTATCGTCCAAGCGGACGAACGGGGAGAACGGCATCGTCCGCCACGACCTCGTAAAGCAGTTCAGCGACGGCTCGCGGCGGACGGAGGTGCAGCACGAGCACCCCGACGGTACGTTCGACATCGCCACGGAACGGCGATCCCTGCCCGATGCCGACGGATTCCAGGAGGTCCGCGTCTGGGCGCGCACCACCGCGCCGGACGGCACCCGAAGCGAGGACTTCCGGGTCTTCCGCGTACCGGCCGGCATGGAAATGGACTGGGACGGCCCGGATGCGCGGAACTTCCTCCTGACGTCGAGCGCCGACGCGCCCCCGGCGGACGCGAAGCCCATGCCCGACCTGTCCGCCCGCCCATCCGAGACCGCCGCCGAACGCCCGCAGCGGTCCCGGCCGGTCGTCCCGATCCTGCCGTAGCCGTCCGGTTTCGCGGCGCGGTCGTGATGCGGAGCGGCGATCATCAGGTGGACGTGCCCATAGGATGACCCGGCATGAGGTCGTAGGGATGCGCCCAGCCGGGCAGTGCCTGCACGCGCTCCTTCCAGGCCTCGACGTTCGACCAGCGCTCCGCGTCGGTCCACCCGTATTCCTCGCGCGGGAAGAACACGTAGCCGGAGCAGGCGATATCGGCGGTGGTCGGGCGGTCGGCGGCGATCCACTCGCGGTCCGCCAGATGCGCGTCGAGTACGTCGAGCGCCGCGGTGGTCCGGCCCTTCAGGAAGCGCTCCACATCCGCGCTGCGCGCCTTCTCGGGGGCGAAGTTGAGCATGAAGCGGTAGATGCCTTGGAAGCTGTTGAGCTTGTGGTTCTCCCACAGGGTCCAGCGCAGAATCTCGCGGAACTCGGCCTCGGTGTCGGGACCGAACTTGCCCGTCCGCCGGGCGAGATGATCGAGCATCACGCCCGATTGCGTTAGCGTCCCGGCATCGGGCGTCTCCAGCACCGGGCATTCGCCCATCGGGTTCACGCTGCGAAACTCGGGCGAACGGGCTGCGCCGCCGAAGAAGTCGACGAAGACCGGCTCCCAGTCGGCCCCCGTCAGCGCCAGCATCAGCGCCGCCTTGTAGGAATGCCCGGACTGGGCGAAGCAATGGAGGCGGTAGTCGGCCATGGTATGGGTCTCCTCGATGGCAGGGGGGCGGTGCCGGCCGGTTATTCCGGGACGACCTGCACCGTCATGCGCGGCACGTCGATATCCGCGAAATCCTTGTGAAGGGTTTTGAGAATCACCGCCAGATCATCGCGCCCGGCATTCATCAGACGCCATTCGCCATCCTCGACGAAGGCCAGCTTCGTCTCCAACCGCTCGACCAGGTCGCCAGTGCGCGAGCGCTCGACCATGCGGGTCGGCACCAGCGCGTAGAGGCGGCCCGCCGGCGTCTCGTGGAAGGTCACGCGATCGGCGTCGATATCGTGGGACCGGACCTCGGTCGCCGCGCGCAGGGCACCGAGCTGCTCGACGATCGCCGCACGGAAGGCCGGCACGTCCTGCCGGGCGATGTTGCGCATGATGGCCATGCCCTCGATGATCGAGGGGGGCATCGCGTCGACCAGGGCGGCGGCGTCGCCGCCGTCATAGGCCGCGTCGTAGGCGACGAGCGCATCGTTCAGCGCGGCCTTCTCGGCCTCGGACGCATCCCGGGCCAGTGCGGGCAGGGACAGCATCGCGGCCGCCGCCGCCAGCATCGTCAGGGTACGCATCGTCTTCTCCTCTCATGGCCGCCCATCGGAACAGGACGAACCCTAAGCCACCGTCACGCGCCATGCACCATCAGAACGACGGTGATCCCCTCGATTCGCGCCGCACGGTCCGCCACCGGGCGCATCAGTTCCGCATCGAGCGCGGCGATGGCCTCGGCGCGGCGGTCGGGCGCGATCCGGGCGGCGGACAGCACGCTCTCCGTCGCATCGGGCCGTCGGGCGAGCAGACCGGGCAGGCTCGCCTCGACCGCCGCCCTCACCCGCGCCCGACGCGCGGCATAGGCGGCGTTCGACGCCGCCGCACCGATCGCCGCGCCCGGCAGTTGCCAGAGCGGGGGGACGTGGGACGCCTCCCCCGCGCATCCGGCGACCAGCACCAGCTGGGCGAGCACCCTCAGAAGGATGCCGCGTCCAGCGCCATCATGCTGCCGGAGCCGGTCTTGACCCGGGCCAGATGCGTCGCGGTCATCGGCATCACGCGCTCCATGTAGTAGCGCGCGGTGGCGAGCTTCGCCTCGTAGAAGGCCGGATCGTCCGCATTGCCCGCGAGCGCGTCCTGCGCCGTCTTCGCCATCTTCGCCCACATGAAGCCGATGGCGGTGTAGCCGAACAGGTGCAGGAAGTCGGTCGAGCCGGCGGCGGCGTCGTTGGGGTTCTTCATGCCGTTCTGCATGAACCACATCACCGATTCCTGCAGATCCTTCGACGCCTGCTTGAGCGGGCCGGTGAACTCGGCCATCGCCTCGTCCTCGGCGTTCTCCTTGCAGAAGTCCTTGACCAGTCCGAAGAAGGCCTGCATCCCCGCGCCGCCCTTCTGGGGCAGCTTGCGCCCGATGAGGTCGAGCGCCTGGATGCCGTTCGCGCCCTCGTAGATCATGGCGATGCGCGCGTCGCGGACGTACTGGGACTGCGACCAGTCCTCGGTGTAGCCGTGGCCGCCGAAGACCTGCTGCATGTTCACCGCCGTCTCGAACCCCTTGTCGGTCAGGAAACCCTTCACGACCGGGGTGAGCAGCGCGATCAGCAGGCCCGCCGCCTCGCGGGTCTTCTCGTCCGCATGCTTGCCTTCCTCGTCGATGAGGGTCGAGGCCCAGTAGTAGAAGGCCCGCCCGCCCTCGACGAAGGCGCGCGCATCCATGAGCATGCGGCGCACGTCCGGATGCACGATGATCGGGTCAGCCTTCGCGTCGGGGAACTTCGCCCCGTCCAGCGCCCGGCCCTGCACCCGCTCGCGGGCGTAGTCAACGGCGTTCTGGTAGGCGATGGACGCCTGGCTGAGACCCTGCATCCCGACGAGGAGGCGCGCCTCGTTCATCATCAGGAACATCGCGCGCAGGCCCTTGTGCTCCTCGCCGACGAGCCAGCCGGTCGCCTCGTCGTAGTTCATCACGCAGGTCGAGTTGCCGTGGATGCCCATCTTCTCTTCGAGCTTGCCGCAGGCGAGCGTGTTGCGGTTGCCCAGGGAGCCGTCCGCGTTCGGGATGAACTTCGGCACCACGAAGAGCGAGATGCCCTTCACGCCGTCCGGCCCGCCGGGGATCTTGGCGAGGACGAGATGGACGATGTTGTCCGCGAGGTCGTGCTCGCCCGAGGAGATGAAGATCTTCTGGCCCGAGACCTTGTACGACCCGTCCTCCTGCGGCACCGCCTTCGAGCGCAGGAGGCCCAGGTCGGTGCCGCAATGCGGCTCCGTCAGGTTCATGGTGCCGGTCCACTCGCCCGCGATCATCTTCGGCAGGTAGGTGTTCTTCTGCTCCTCGGAGCCGAAGCCCTCGATCGCCTTGATCGCGCCGTGGGTCAGGCCCTGGTACATCGAGAACGCCATGGCGGCGGATGAGGCGAACTCGCCCACGACCGCGTTGATGAGATAGGGCATGCCCTGCCCGCCGTAATCGGGGTTCAGGTCGATGCCGGGCCAGCCGCCCTCGCATTGCGCCCTGTAGGCCTCCTTGTAGCCGTCGGGCGTGCGGACGACGCCATTCTCCAGCGTGCAGCCCTGCTTGTCGCCCGTCTCGTTGATGGGCAGCAGCACCTCGGAGGCGATGCGGCCCGCCTCTTCGAGGATCGCGCCGGTCATGTCGTCGGTCAGGTCCTCGTAGCCCTCGACCTGGGTGGCATCCTGGACACGCAGGACTTCATGCAGGACGAACTGGGCATCGCGGACGGGGGCCTGATAGATTGCCATGGGGTGTAGTCTCCCGGAAAGAAAGGATGATCGGGTTTGGGGGCGTCGCTTCAGGTTCTCTTCTCGTCGAGCATTCCCGACACGAGATTCATCTGTTTCTGCAGATCCTCTATCGCAACGGTCAATTCGTCGCGCTGGCGGCGCATGGCGTCGAGACGCCGCCCGGCGACCTCCAGTGTGCGGGTCAGCTGCGGGACCTGGGTGCCGTCCGCGTCATAGAGGTCGAGCAGCTCGCCGATCTCGGCGAGGCTGAACCCGAACCGCTTGCCGCGCAGGATCAGGGCGAGGCGCGCCTTGTCGCGGTGGTCGAACCGGCGGCGCATGCCTTCGCGGGCCGGATAGAGCAGCCCTTTCGATTCGTAGAAGCGCAGCGCGCGCGGCGTGACGCCGAATTCGCGGCACAGTTGCGTGACCGTGAACATCTGGGTCGGCGGCGACGGGATGGGGGCTGTCTGGCTCATGGGTGGTTATTCTATATTACGCTTACGTGAACGTCAACATGAATCCGACCTATACCGCCCACCGATACGCCCCGGAAGGTCAATCAAATCTCAACGGGTCGGCTCTACACACGGAGTCCATCGCCGCCCGTCTCGTGCGGCACGTGCAAGCCATGTTGCGGAATACCGGCCATGACCAAAGGCGAGTCCTTCGAAGAGAGCGGCAACGCGCAGGTGCGGGACGGCGAAGACGCCGCCTCCGAGGCCGCGCTCCGCGCCCCCCGCCGGGACGACGCGCGCCCGGATGACGACGGGGCCGGGGCGGAGGCGCTGGACGCGGATGTGCAGAACCTCCTCTACGCGCTGGCCAGCGAGGAGCAGGAGCGCGACGCGGACTGGGTCGAGGCATCGCGCGACGAGGACGACGCGCCCGATCCGGAGACCGCGCCCGCCGAGGGGCACGGGGCGGACACGCCGGAGCTACCGCCCGCCCCCGCCCCCGCTTCCGATGCCCCGGCACCGCAGACGGTCGGCCTTGAGGCGATCAACGCGCTGGGCGAGAAGATCGACGCGTCCGAGGCCCGCCATACCGAAGCGATGGGCAAGATGGGCCACGCCCTCGGCGTCATCGCCAAGCGTATCGACGGCATCGAGACGCGCATCACCGACCGCGCCATCACGGAGGTCGCCATGACGGCCGCGCCGCCCGAAGAGGACGATCCCACCGTCGCACCCTACATCGCGCGCGCCGAGCGGGAGCTGAAACGCGGCCCCGGCGGCCGGACCGACATCTTCGATCGAATCGCCAAGGCGACCGAATCGCAACTGGACGACCGGCCCGGCCAGGGCACCGCCACACGCCTCGCGAACGCGAATGCCGGACGGCGCGTCGGAACCAAGCGATGGCAGCCGTCCAGCACCGTCAAGCGGCGGATGCAGCAGCTCGAGGAATCAGCGACCGACACACGCGCGCCCGCGGAGACACCGTCCTCGGACGAGGCCCCCGCCCCGTCGCCGCATCCGCGGGAGGAGGCGCGCGCCACCGCCGCGCCGTCCGCTCCGCGGGAAACGGCACGACCTGCCGCCGCGCCGGAACCCGCGTCCGAGCCGTCGCCCGACCCCGAACCGCACCCCCGGCCGAAGGCGGCGAAGGCGTCGCCCGCGCCCGAGCCGGTCCTCGATCTGGACGACGAGGAAGAGGACGATTCGGGACTGAGCGTCGTGCCCGGCGCACGCGGACGCCGCCGCAACCGCGCGCGCAAATCCCATCTCGATGCCGATTTTGAGGATATCTTCGTCGAGGAGGACGCCAAGCCCTCTATCCAGAGCCTGCGCCGCAGGATGCGCGAGCGCCCCGTCACCGACGCGCTGACGGAGACCGGACAGAAGGCCGGGTTCCTGGGCGGCATCCTCGGCCGCAAGAAGGCCGGGGCGTCGGAGGCGGAGGACGACACCGACGAAGCCGCCTTCGAGGATGCGCTGGACGACGCCCCCGTCACGCGGTCGCGAAAGGCCGCCCGCGTCGAGGTGGAAGAGGATGCCGACCTCGACGACGATTTCGACGAGGACTTCGACGACGAGGAACCGGCCGCGCGGCGCGGCATCGGCAAGCCGGTGCTCTACGCGCTCATCGCGGCGGCGGCGGCGGCGGGCTTCTTCGTCTTTCGCCTGATCGCGGGCTGACGCGCGGGACCGGCGGATGGACCCGTAGCACCTTCGACCCTCTTGCCAGTCTGTCGCGGCGGCGTTATCCCGTGTCTCGTATTGCGATGCACAAGCGAAAGAGGGTTCCATGGCGCGCGCGAAGATTGCACTGATCGGCTCGGGGATGATCGGGGGCACGCTGGCCCATATCGCCGCGATGAAGGAGCTGGGCGACGTGGTCCTGTTCGACATCGCCGAGGGCATCCCCCAGGGCAAGGCCCTCGACATCGCCGAAAGCTCGCCCGTCGACGGCTATGACAGCGCGCTGTCCGGCTCGACCAACGACTACAGCGCCATCGCGGGGGCCGATGTCTGCATCGTCACCGCCGGCGTCGCCCGCAAGCCGGGCATGAGCCGCGACGACCTGCTGGGCATCAACCTCAAGGTGATGAAGTCGGTCGGCGAGGGCATCGCCCAGCACGCGCCCGACGCCTTCGTCATCTGCATCACCAACCCGCTCGACGCGATGGTCTGGGCGCTCCAGAAATTCTCCGGCCTGCCCGCCGAGAGGGTCTG
>JAHDDY010000012.1:21585-43859 GCA_020629115.1 Paracoccaceae bacterium
ACGCGATGGTCTGGGCGCTCCAGAAATTCTCCGGCCTGCCCGCCGAGAGGGTCTGTGGCATGGCCGGCGTGCTCGATTCGGCACGCTTCCGCTATTTCCTCGCCGAGGAGTTCAAGGTCTCCGTCAAGGACGTGACCGCCTTCGTGCTCGGCGGGCACGGCGATACGATGGTGCCCTCGGTGCGCTACTCAACGGTCGCGGGCGTGCCGCTGCCGGATCTGATCGAGATGGGCTGGTCGACGCAGGAGAAGATCGACGCCATCTGCGAACGCACCGCCAAGGGCGGCGGCGAGATCGTCGCGCTGCTGAAGACCGGCTCCGCCTACTACGCCCCCGCCGCCAGCGCCATCACCATGGCCGAGAGCTACCTGAAGGACCAGAAGCGCGTCCTGCCCTGCGCCGCGCGCCTGTCGGGCGAGTTCGGCGTGGACGACATGTATGTCGGCGTGCCGGTGGTCATCGGCAAGGACGGCGTCGAGCGGATCATGGAGATCAACCTCACCGATGCGGAGAAGGCCAAGTTCGACCACTCCGTCAGCGCCGTGAAGGACCTCATGGCCGCCTGCCGCGAGATCGACGGCAGCCTGTCCTGATCGACCCTCGCGCCGGGTCCGTCCCCGGCGCCCTTTGCCCGCAGACGCCCGAGATCGTATCGCACGGCGCACAGTTCTTCCCGAAAGCAGACCGGAGACCCGCCCATGAACATCCATGAATACCAGGCCAAGGCGCTGCTGAAGGAATACGGCGCGCTCGTCTCGGAGGGCCGCGCGATCATGGATGCGAAGGAGGCGCGCGCCGCCGCCGAGGAACTGGGCGGCCCCGTCTGGGTCGTGAAATCCCAGATCCACGCGGGCGGGCGCGGCAAGGGCAAGTTCAAGGGCAACGAAGGCGGGGCGGGCGGCGTGCGCGTCGTGAAGTCCATCGACGAGGTCGTCGCCAGCGCCGAGGAGATGCTCGGCCAGACCTTGGTGACGCACCAGACCGGCCCGGCGGGCAAGCAGGTCAATCGACTCTACATCGAGGACGGGGCCGAGATAAAGCGCGAGTTGTACCTCTCGCTGCTGGTCGACCGCGAGACCTCCCGCATCGCCTACATCGCCTCGACCGAGGGCGGGATGGACATCGAGCAGGTCGCCGAGGAGACGCCGGACAAGATCCTCACCGTCCACGTCGATCCGCTCACCGGCTACCGCAACTTCCACGGTATGCGCATCGCCCAGGCGCTGGGACTGGAGGGCCAGCAGGTCAAGCAGTGCATCAAGCTCTGCGCCCTCCTCTACAGGTTCTTCGTGGAGAAGGACTGCGCGCTGGTGGAGATCAACCCGCTCGTCATCGACGGCAACGACGACGTGCGCGTGCTCGACGCGAAGATGAGCTTCGACGGCAACGCCATGTACCGCCACCCGAAGATCGCGGAGCTGCGCGACGAGACGGAGGAGGATGAGAAGGAGCTGGCGGCCAGCAAGTACGACCTCAACTACATCGCCCTCGACGGCGAGATCGGCTGCATGGTCAACGGCGCGGGCCTCGCCATGGCGACGATGGACATCATCAAGCTCTACGGCTCCTCGCCCGCCAACTTCCTCGACGTGGGCGGCGGCGCGACGCGCGAGAAGGTGACGGAAGCCTTCAAGATCATCCTCTCCGACGACAACGTGAAGGGCATCCTCGTCAACATCTTCGGCGGGATCATGCGCTGCGACATCATCGCGGAAGGCGTCGTCTCGGCGGCCCGCGAGGTCTCGCTGTCCGTGCCTCTCGTCGTGCGGCTGGAGGGGACGAACGTCGAGCAGGGCAAGAAGATCATGGCCGATTCGGGCCTGCCCATCATCTCCGCCGACAACCTGGCAGACGCGGCGGACAAGATCGTGAAGGCGGTGAAGGGATGACCGTCCTCGAAATCCGGCTCGATGACGAGATCGCCAAGGCGGCGGAGCGGGTCGCCGCTGCTCGTGGCGAAACTCTCGAACAGATGCTTGCCCGGATGGCGGAAGAGACCGCAAGAAAGCAGGATCGCAAGGCACTCGTCGCTCGTCTTCGACAGATCGGCGATGAAGCCAAGGCGGAAGTTGGACCGATCACGTGGACTCGGGACGATCTGTACGAGCGATGATATTCCTCGACACCAATATTCTGCTCTATGCGTTCGGAACCGCCCCCGAAGAAGCGTCGAAGCGCGAAACGGCGCTCGCCCTTCTCGAAAATCAGAACATCGGATTTTCCGCTCAGGTTCTGGCCGAGTTCTATCATAACGGGACACGAAAAATTCGAATTGGAATGAGCAAGGAAACAGCGAGAGAGATTGTCGAAGAACTTGCAGCTTACCGCATCATCCCCGTCGACGCTGATGTGGTGTTGCGAGGCGTCGCGATAGCCCAGCGATACAAGATCTCCTACTGGGACGGCGCCATCATCGCTGCCGCCGAGCGAATGGAATGCGCGACCGTCTATTCCGAGGACCTGAACGCGGGGCAGGCATACGGCTCCGTCACCGTCGTCGATCCGTTCAAGGAGGCCGCATGATCCGATTTATCGCCCTGCTCGCCTCCCTCCTCCTCGCCGCTCCGGCCCAGGCCGACATGCGCGGCATCGGGACGGGGGCGGACCTGATGCCCGCCGATATCGGCCACATCTTCGCCGAAAGCTGCTTCGTGGACGCGCCGGGCGGGCTGGTGCGCAATGCAGCGGCGATGGGGCGGGTGTTCTCGCTCGAAGACGCCTATGCCCGAGGGGACGCGGCGGTCGACCTGACCGACCTGTCCGAGACGCTGCGCCTGACGGTCGAGGGGGGCGGCGGGGCCGCGACCTGCACGATGACCGTCGACGCCGGAGCCGCCGGGGACGGGGCCGACCTCTACGAGAGCGTGGAGGCGCATCTGGTCGAATGGGTCGGCGAGGCGCCGGAGGCGGACTACGTCGATGGCGGTCTGACCTGGGCGTGGTCGGCGGACGCGACCGATTTCGCGCTGACCTTCACGGAAGGGACGGAGGCATTCGTCCTCGCGCTCGACATGGAACGACAGGAGGATTGACGACATGGCCTATCTCTACGCCTTCGGCGGCTTCACCCTCGTCTCGGCCATCGTCGCCATCGTCCTGGGGCGGATGACGCATGTCGCGGTGGTCTTCTGGCTCGGCCTGGTCGGGTTCATCCTCACGGTGATCGGCTTCTTCCTGAACAAGAGCGATTCGGTGGACGACACCTTCGCCGAGCAGCTTGCCACCTTCCTTCCGCCCCTCGTCACCTTCTCGTGCCTCATCGGCTGGTGGATCGGCTATGCGATCCTGCGCCTGATGAACCGCCGCTGACCCCAACGCACAATCCCGACAGGAAACACCCCATGGCCGTACTCGTCGATGAAAACACCAAGGTGATCTGCCAGGGCCTGACCGGCTCGCAGGGCACGTTCCATTCCGAGCAGGCCATCGCCTACGGGACGAAGATGGTCGGCGGGGTCACCCCCGGCAAGGGCGGCACGACGCATCTGGACCTGCCGATGTTCGACAGCGTCCACGAGGCGATGCACGCCACGGAGGCGAATGCGAGCGCGATCTACGTGCCGCCCCCCTTCGCGGCGGATGCCATCCTGGAGGCCATCGACGCGGGGATGCCGCTGATCGTGTGCATCACCGAGGGCATCCCGGTGCTCGACATGATGAAGGTCAAGCGCGCGCTGGTCGGGTCCGCCTCGCGGCTCATCGGGCCGAACTGCCCCGGCGTCATCACGCCGGACGCCTGCAAGATCGGCATCATGCCGGGGCATATCCACAAGCGCGGGTCGGTCGGCATCGTCTCGCGCTCGGGCACGCTGACCTACGAGGCGGTGGCGCAGACCACGGCCATCGGCAAGGGGCAGAGCACCTGCATCGGCATCGGCGGCGACCCGATCAAGGGCACGGAGCACATCGACGCGCTGGACCTGCTGCTCGGCGACGACGAGACCGAGAGCATCATCATGATCGGCGAGATCGGCGGCAGCGCCGAGGAGGACGCCGCGCAGTTCCTCGCCGACGAGGCGAAGCGTGGGCGCAAGAAGCCCGTCGCCGGCTTCATCGCGGGCCGCACCGCCCCCCCCGGCCGGACCATGGGCCATGCCGGCGCCATCGTCTCGGGCGGCAAGGGCGGCGCGGAGGACAAGATCGAGGCCATGCGCTCCGCCGGGATCGTCGTGTCGGAAAACCCCGCCGGTCTGGGCGAGGCGCTGATGGAGGCGATCGGGTAGGCATCCCGCCGACCGCAGGGCAATCGGGTGAATGGCTTTTCATGGCAGCGATGCCGGCAGCGATGGCCCGTCGACGTAATAAGCAGTCATCGTCGGGCTTGACCCGACGATCCAAGGTTGCAGGACCTGCACGTGCCGCAGCCATGAATTGTCGGGTCAAGCCCGACAATGACTTCACATGTGTCAAGACATGCCTCACCCGATTGCCCTGCCGCCGGCCCCATCCCCCTTGACCCGGCCCCGCCGACGCGCGAAGAGAACGCTTTTCCGCCGCCGGAGAGACGCGCCATGCATCGCCTCGTGATCGCTGCCCTGATCGTCGCCCTGCCCCTTGCCGGTTGCGGCAAGAAGGGCGCGGTCCAGCCGCCGCCCGTCGCCGGCGAGGCGGTCGAGGACGACGCGCGCCTGCTGCCGTTCTGAACCATGGATCATTTCCTCTACCGCGACGGCGCGCTCCATGCCGAGGACGTGGCCGTGTCGGCCATCGCCGAGGCCGTGGGCACGCCGTTCTACTGCTATTCCACGGCCACGCTGGAGCGGCACTTCACCGTCTTCCGCGACGGACTGAAGGAGCTGGACCCGCTCGTCTGCTACGCCGTGAAGGCCAACTCCAACCTCGCCGTCCTCGCCACCCTGGCGCGGCTGGGCGCGGGGGCGGATGTCGTCTCGGAGGGCGAGTTCCGCCGCGCGCTGGCCGCCGGCATTCCCGGGGAGCGCATCATCTTCTCGGGCGTGGGCAAGACCGCCGCCGAGCTGGCCTTCGCGCTGTCGAACGGCGTGCGGCAGATCAACGTGGAATCCGAGCCGGAGCTGGACGCGCTGAACGCCGTCGCCCTCGCCATGGACACCCGCGCCCCCGTCTCCTTCCGCGTGAATCCCGACGTGGATGCCAGGACCCACGAGAAGATCAGCACGGGCAAGGCCGAGAACAAGTTCGGCATCGCCTATGACGACGCCCCCCGCATCTACGCCCGCGCCGCCGCCATGCCGGGCATCGAGGTGGTCGGCATCGACATGCATATCGGCTCGCAGCTCACCGACCTGGAGCCGTACCGCGAGGCCTATACCCGCATGCGCGCGCTGGTCGAGCGGCTGGAGGCGGGCGGCATCCCCGTGCCCCGGCTCGACCTCGGCGGGGGCCTCGGCGTGCCCTACGAACGCTCGAACGCCATGCCCCCCCTTCCCACCGACTACGGACGCATCGTGCGCGAGGTTTTCGCCGGATGGGAGGATCGCGAGTTCGAGTGCGAGCCGGGCCGTCTGATCGCCGCCAACGCGGGCATCCTCGTGGCGAAGGTGATCTACGTGAAGGAGGCGGGCGATCGGCGGTTCCTCATCCTCGACGCGGCGATGAACGACCTCATCCGCCCGGCCCTCTACGACGCGCATCACGATATCGTGTCCGTGGCCGAGCCGGCCCCCGGCACGCCGACTCGCGACTACGACGTGGTCGGGCCGATCTGCGAGAGCGGGGACACCTTCGCGAAGGCCCGCGCCCTGCCCGAACTCGGGGCCGGGGATCTCGTCGCCTTCCGCAGCGCGGGGGCCTACGGCGCGGTCATGTCGTCCGAGTACAACAGCCGTCCGCTGGCCCCGGAGGTCATGGTCAGGGGCGACGATTTCGCCCTTGCGCGCCCCCGCCCCACATATGACGATATGTTAGGGAAGGATCGCATACCGGAGTGGCTGACGCCCGAGTGATCCCGCTCCCGTCGAGGAGGCGACGCGCATGACCCAGTTCGATCCGGCCCCCGGCCTGCCCGGGACCCTGACCCGCAAGATCGGCGCGGCGCGGCGCACGCTCTGGATCGAACGCGGCGTCCGGGCCTTCTGGCCGCTCTGGTGCCTCGCGCTGCTGGCCGCAACGCTGTGGGTGCTCGATATTTTCGCCTCGCTGCCGGGCCTCTGGGGTACGGTCCTCCTGATTGCGCTCGCGGCGGCCACCTTGGGCGCGGCGGCCTGGGGGGTGCGCAGCCTCGTCGCGCCGACCCGGGCCGAGGCCATGCGGCGCCTCGACGACAGCATCGGCAGCCGCGCGGTGACCATGCTGGACGAGGATATCTCCGTCGGGCGCGGCGATGCGGCATCCGAGGCGCTGTGGGCCGCCCATCGCCGCCGCGTCGCCGAGCAGGCATCCGCCGCCCGCGCGCCCGATGCCGACCTTCGCCTCGCCCCGGTCGACCCATGGAACCTGCGCTTCGCCAGCCTCGCCCTCTTCCTCGCCGCCCTGGGCTTCTCGCGGGTGGGCGGGGCCGACCGCATCGCCGCCCTGCTCGACCCCACGCCCCCCACCGCACAGGCCGCGACGCTGGCCCCCGCGTTGGAGGCCTGGGCCGCCCCGCCGCCCTATACCGGCGCGGCCCCCGTCTACCTGACCGAGAAGAGCGGCGAGACCGTCACCGTGCCCACCGGCTCCGTCCTGACCCTGCGCGCCAGCGGCATCGACGCGGCCCCGGGCCTGACCGGACTGGACGGGGCCGACTTCGCGGAGGAGGCGCCGGGCATCTGGGGCCATACGGCGGAACTGACCGGGGATGCGGATATCGCCGTGCTGTTCGGCGGCCGGACGCAGGCGGCCTGGACCTTCGCCATCACCCCCGACCTGCCCCCCGCCGCCGAGATGGCCGACGCCCCCGAGCCGACCGCCGAGCGGGCCTTGGGCTTCTCGTATCTGGGCCGGGACGATTACGGCATCGCCAGCGCGCGCACCGCCATCATCGCCGACCGCAGCGGCATGGAGAACCCGCCCGAGGAGATCGACCCGCCCATCGACATCGAGCTGAACGTCTTCACCGGCTATGCCGACGCGCCCGAGCCGGTCGCCTTCGAGCAGGACTTCACCGAGCATCCTCTCGCCGGCTCGCCCGTGCAGATGGTCGTGACCGTCGAGGACGCCGCCGGACAGACGGGCGAGACCGGGGTCGTCCGCTACACCCTGCCCGCCCGCATCTTCACCGAGCCGATGGCCAAGGCCCTCATCGAGCAGCGGCGCAGGCTGGCATGGGATATCCGCGAGGCGTGGGACGTGCTCGACCTCCTGGAGGCGGTGACGGACTATCCGGACGACTATTTCACCGATCCCGGCGCGCAGCTCGCCACGTCCAGCGCCATCCGCCGCCTGACCTATGCGCTCGAACAGGACCGCGTGCTGGACGAGCGCGCCGATATCCTCGACCTTCTGTGGAAGGCGGCGCTCCGGCTCGAAGAGGGCGACCTGTCGGACGAGCTGGAGCAGCTCCGCGCGGCGCAGCGGCGGTTGCAGGACGCGCTGGAGCGCGGGGCCTCCGACGAGGAGATCGAGCGCCTGATGGACGAGATGCGCCAGGCCATGCAGAACTATCTCGACGAGATGGTCCGCCAAGCTCAGCGCGACCAGCAGAACGGCGAGCAGCAGCAATCGCAGCAGGGTCAGCAACAGCAGCAGCAGACCCTCTCCCGCGAGGACCTCGAACGCATGCTCCAGGAGATGGAGCAGGCCGCCAAGGACGGCGCGCGCGAGCAAGCCGAGCAGATGCTCCAGGCGCTGAGCCAGATGCTCGAAAACCTCCAGATGGGCCAGCAGCAGCAGGGCCAGGGCGGCGAGCAGGGCCAACAGGAACAGGCGCTCCAAGAGATGATGCGCCGCCAGCAGGACCTCGCCGACGAGACCTTCCGCCAGCTTCAGGAGGGCATGGACAGCCAGCAGAACCGCCCCGGCCAGGGCCAGCAGGGCGAGCAGCAGCCCGGCCAGCAGGGTCAGGGGCAACAGCCGCAAGGTCAGCAGGGTCAGGGCCAGCAGGGCGAGGGCAACCAGCGCGGCCAGGGCCAGCGGGGTCGCGACGGCGAGGACGGCCAGGGCGGGGGACAGGGCGAGCAGTTCGGCCAGCGCGGCCAAGGCGGCCGCCAGCAGGGCCTCTCCGGCCAGCAGGAGGGTCTGCGCGACGAGTTGGGCAACCTGCTCCCGAACGTCCCGCAGGACGGCGGCGCGCAGGGCGCGCTGTCCGAGGCCGAGCGCGAGATGCAGGCAGCCCGCGACCGCCTGCGCGAGGGCGACCTGAACTCCGCGCTCGACGATCAGGCCCGCGCGCTCGACCGCCTTCGGGAGGGCGCACAGGCATTGGCCGAGGAGAACCGCCGACAGCAGGCCGAACAGCAGGGTCAGGGGCAGGAGAACGGGCGCGGCGGCAATGCCGAGGCCGGGGCCAACCCCGACGAACTGGACCCCTTCGGCCGCGTGGGCCGCACCTTCGGTCCCGATGACGGCGAGGGCGTCGACGTGCCCGGCGAGCGCGCCCGCAACCGCGCGCAGGAGATCCAGCGCGAGATCCGCCGCCGCCAGGGCGAACGCGCCCGCCCCGAGGAGGAGCGCGACTATCTGGACAGGTTGCAGGACCGCTTCTGACGCGGCCCAGCCGGCCTCAGCGTCCGAGCCGCGCCTCCATCGCGCGCAGGCGGGCGTAGAGCGGGTCGATGTCGTAGCCGGGGCCGACCACGTGCCCCTGCCCCGCCAGCGCCACCCGTTCCAGCGCCCCGACCCGTCCGCGCAGGGCCGCCGCCGCCCGGGCGCTCTCGGCCTCCCAGCGCGGGTCCTCCGTTCCATGGGCGAGGAGGACGGCGTAGTCGCGCCAGCCTTCCGGAACCGGATCGCCGATCAGCGCACCGGGCATCGTCAGGATGGCGCGAAACGCCTCCGGCGCGGCGGCGGCGAAGCGAAGGGCCGCCCGCCCCCCGTTCGAGACCCCCGTCACCACGCCCCGCCCCGCGACCGGCTCGGCGGCGCGCAGGGCGTCTAGGAACGCCCGCACCTGTGCATTGTCGTATCGGTAGAAATACCGCCCCGGATCGCCGATTGGCAGGATGACGTGGTGGTCGCGGTAGACGGCCTCAGGCGTGTAGACCGCATCGTAATACGCCGCGATCCCCCGATTCGCATCGCCCCCGCCGAAGCCCAGAAGCATCGGCGCGCGCCCCGACCCCGCCCGGCGCACGAGGTACGGCACCCGCACCCCGCTGACCTCCACGGCCCGGATCGCCGCCCCCCGCGCGGCGAGCGCATCGGGGGCGAAGCCGAGGGTTGCGAGGGCGGTCAGAAAGGCGCGTCTGGTCGGCATGATTCCCGTCTCCCGGCTTTGCGTGAATACCGTTCGCGTCCTATGCTATCACGGGCCGACCGCGATACGAGGAAACCCGTCATGCCGATCAAAGCCTGCGTCTTCGACGCCTACGGCACGCTCTTCGACGTGGCCGCCGCCGCGCGCAACGCCGCCGCCGCGCCGGGGGGCGAGGCGCTGGCGCGGGTCTGGCCGGAGCTGGCCGAGACCTGGCGGCTCAAGCAGCTCGAATATTCGTGGCTGCGCGCGGTGGCGGACGATTACGTGCCGTTCTGGCAGGTGACGCAGGACGGGCTGGACTACGCGCTGGAGCGGCATGGCCTGGACGGCGACGGCGCCCTGCGCGAGACCCTGCTCGGCCTCTACGAACGGCTCGACGCCTATCCGGAGGTGCCCGGCGTCCTGCGGGCGCTGCGCGAGGCGGGCTACGCGACGGCCATCCTCTCCAACGGTTCGACGGCCATGCTGGACGCGGCCATCGACAGCGCGGGGCTGCGCGACCTGCTCGACGGGGCGTATTCGGTCGAGGATGTGGGCGTGTTCAAGCCGCACGACCGGGTCTACGCCCTGGCCGAGGCACGGCTCGGCGTGACGGGGGCCGAAATCGCGTTCTTCTCCTCGAACGGGTGGGACGCGACCCACGCGGCGCGCTACGGTTTCGCGAGCGTCTGGGTCAACCGTGCCGGTGCCCCGCTCGACCGCGTGGGCCGACCGCCCGCGCGCATCGTCGACAGCCTGGACGATGCCGCCACGCTGGTGGCCGGTCTGGGCTGACGATACGGCGCAACATCATCTGGAGCATCCCATGCGAACCGCCCTTCTCGCCGCCCTGACCCTGCCCCTCGCCTCCACCGCGGCGGCGCAGCAGGCGGGCACGATCATCACCGAGACCTATGCCCTGCCCTTGCCTATGCAGGCCGCGCCCGTGCAGGCCGCGCCTGCCTCGCCGGACGGCCAATACGTCGATATCGGCGCGTATCCCGGGGGCGAGCTTGGTACGCTCGATACCGTGCCCCTCGCTCCCGCCGCGCCGGTCTACGACCTGTACCAGCCCATGCCGGAGAGCGCCGTGCCGGTGTACGCCGCCGACCCGGCCCCTACGGAGATCGCCTACGCGCCCCTTTCCGACATCCCCGCCTTCGCGCAGGCGGCGGGCATGGGCGGAAGCTACGAGGCCGACCGCCTCGCCGCCTTCGACGCGGATGGCGACGGCACCGTCACCACGCGCGAGGCCATCGCGACCCTCGCCCCCCTCGGCAACTGAGCGCCGCGACGCAGGAGACCGCCCCCATGTCCGAGATCGCATTCGACGACTTCCTGAAGGTCGATATCCGCGTCGGCACCATCGTCGCGGCGGAGGCATTCCCCGAGGCGCGCAAGCCCGCCTACAAGCTGCGCATCGACTTCGGCGACGAGATCGGCGTGAAGCGAAGTTCCGCGCAGATCACGGTGCACTACACGCCCGAAAGCCTGATCGGGCGGCAGGTGATGGCCGTGGTGAACTTTCCGCCGCGCCAGATCGGCCCCGTCCGGTCCGAGGTGCTGACACTGGGCACGAGCGACGAGGCGGGCGATATCGTCCTCCTTGCGCCGGATCGCAAGGTGCCGAACGGGCAGCGGATGCACTGAGGTCCTCGTCGACTCCGGTGGAGGTTCAGGTGGGGAACAGCAGCGGCATATCGGCGACCCGGGTGACGAGGGAGTCGTAGCGGGCCGGGTCGGGATCGGCCAGACCGTCGATATGCAGCGGCGCGCCGAAGCCCGCCGCCATCGCGTCCTCCAGCGCCGCCCGCACCGCCCGCACCGGCCCGCCCTTGCGAGTGACGAAGGGGAGCGCGGGGGCGGGGGCGGTGCGGTGAACGATGCGCAGGGCCGCCACCGCCGCGCGGTCGTGCTCCCGCGCCATGGCCCAGCACACCGCGTCGATGGCCGCGCAGTCGGCCCGCCCCGCCGCGACCGCCCAGATCGAATCGCGATGCGCCCCGGTCTCGATGCCCCGCCCGAAGAAGGGCCGCCCGCCCGCCATCCCGGCCACCGCCTCGCGCAGCGTATGCACCCCAGACTGCGAATCCGCGCCGTTATAGGCCACCGTCCTCCCGCGCAGGTCGGCCAGCGCGGCGGCATCGGAACCGGCGCGCACGACCACCATGCTCGAATACGTGTCACCCGCACATCCCGGCACCGAACCGACCGGCACCGCCACGAGATCGAGCGCATCGCGCCACGCCGTCGCCCAGGGCCAGCCGCAGGTCTGGCTGAAGACCAGCCCCGGCGCATCCCACGCCGCCACATCCGACAGCGCCTCGGGCGCATCCACCCCGCGCGCCCGCAGACCACCCCGAACCGCGGCCCAGAACGCGCCCTGCGCGGCGCGCCGCTCGGGCCAGTCGTACATGGGCAGGCTCGCGACGGGCGTCATTCGCGGCGCGGGGAGGGGTGCACGATCCGCTCCCCGGCGGCGGGGGTGCGCATGTCCCCGGTCGGCCATCCGTCCCGTTCTCGATCCGGCTCCATCGCGTGACCTGGCCTCCTCGCTAATACGGGACCGACCGTTTGCCCGCATAGACGTTATCGGCGCATCGGGCTGCAGGTAAAGAAGGACAGGCCCGGAACGAAAAAAGCCCGGCACGGGGCCAGGCAAGTCTTCAGGGAGAAAGAAAGAAGGTCGAAGAGGATCAGAGCCGCGTGCGGGCGGCCATGTCGGCGCTGACGGTGTCGATCTGGGCACGGATCAGGCCGATATCGTCGAGCTGCTTGTCCGACAGGCGGGACAGTTCGTCATGGGTCTGCATCGCGACGAACCGGCGCTTGATGAAGAGGGCCGGGGCCTCGAAGACGGTGCGCAGACCGTCGGAAAGGGCGAAGGCGCGGCGGGCGGGGGCGCCGGAGCGCGCGGCGTAGTCGATCGTGGTCATGGTGCTCGGTCCTGCTCTGGAGGGGGTGTGCCGTCTGGCTCGGGGGGACAGGTAGGCATGTCGCCGCGATGCAGCAATTGCCGGATCGGCAAAGCCGATATGCAGTCATTGCATGGAACGGGCGGTTAAAGTGGCATGAATCGAATCCCTTGCCGCGCGCCGCCCGGGGGACTATCCGAAACCCCGACAACAAGAGCGAGCAGGACGCATCATGGCAGACGACGAAGACAGCTTCTCCACCACCTCCGTCGCGGCGGACCATCTCAAGCAGGTCATCGAGCGCATCGAGCGGCTGGAGGAGGAGAAGAAGGAGGTCGCCGAACAGATCAAGGAGGTCTACGCCGAGGCCAAGGGCAACGGCTTCGACACCAAGACGCTACGCAAGATCGTGGCGCTCCGGAAGAAGGACCCGAACGAGCGGTCGGAGGAGGAGGCGATGCTCGACCTCTACCTCGCCGCGCTGGGGATGCTGCCCAACACGTGACACGCCGACACGGTTCTGCCCTTTTGCGGGGGCAGGGTCGTGTACCGACGACCCACCGTCCTGCCCGAAGGAGGCCGCCGCCATGCCGTTCCGCCGCACCGTATCCGCCGCGCTGGCCCTCGCCGCGAGCGTCGCCCTTCCGGCCGCCGCGCAGGGGTGGCAGGCGCCGCCATCCGCCCATTCCGTGGTCGCCGCCGCGCCGGCCTACGCCCCCGGCTCGCTGCATCTGGCCGATACGCGCCGGGGGCTGAACGTGCGCTCCGGGCCGGGGACGGCCTATCCGCGCATCGGGGTCCTGCCGCGCGGCGAGGGCGGTATCGTGGCGGGGTGCGATGCGGGCGGGCGCTGGTGCGCGCTCCGCTTCGCGGGGGGCGCGCAGGGATGGGTCTACATGCCCCTCACCCGTCCGGCCTCCGCCCGGCCCCGGCCCGCCGCCGTTCCCGCCCGGCTCGGCCCGCCGGTGGACTGGCGGCGGCTCTACCGCCCGGACGTGCCCTACATCCATACCGGCACGGGCCGGGTGAACCTGCGCCAGGGCGCGGGCACGCATCGCGCGGTGGTCGGCAAGCTGCACCCGGGACAGGGCGGCTTCGTGCAGGGCTGCTCGGCGGATGCGCGCTGGTGCCTGCTGTCGATCCCGCCGCTCGGGGCCGAGGGCTGGGTCTACATGCCGCTCCTCGATCCGCTCACCGGCCCGCGCGCCCTCTGAACAGCCGCCCGTCGGTGACCGCGAGACCCAGCGCGATGAGGGCGAAACCGGCATAGGCCACGGGCGGCAGCCGCTCGCCGAGGAAGGCCGCGCCCAAGGCCACGGCGAAGGGCGGGATCAGCAGCGTGACCAGCATCAGGTTCGCCGCCCCCGCCCGCACCAGGATGCCGAAATACAGAAGATACGCCAGCGCGGTCGCCAGCCACGCGATGCCCAGCAGCGATGCCCAGACGGGGGCCGAATACCCGAAGCTCGGCACCCCCTCGAAGATCAGGACGAGCGGGATCATCAGCGCCGTGCTTCCGGCCAGCATCCCGAAGGCGTTCACCTCGACCGCGATGCCCCGGAGCGCCACCTTGCCCCAGACGCCCGCGACGGCGTAGGACAGCGCCGCGCCGAGGATGGCGAGCTGCGCCAGGTCGCGCAGGTCCAGCCCGCGCAGCGCCTCCGGCCCGATGATGACGGCCACCCCGGCCAGCCCCAGCAGCGCCCCGGCGACCTTGCCCGCCGTCAGCCGCTCGTCGGCCAGCAGCAGCCCCGCCACCACCGCCCCGAACATCGCCGTCATGCCGTTGAGGATCGAGGCGAGGCCCCCTTCGAGATGCACCTGCCCCCAGACGATCAGCGTGAAGGGGATAGCGTTGTTCAGCAGCCCCATGACGAGATACGCTCCCCAGACGCGGGGATCGCGCGGCAGGGCCAGCCCCTTCCACCACAGCACCGCGCCGAGGACGGGCACGGCCCAGACGACGCGGTGGAGCACGATGGTCAGGGGCCGCTCCTCCGTCAGGGCGATCTCCACGAAGAAGAACGATCCGCCCCAGACGGCCGCGAGCGCCAGCATCATCGCCCAGGCCGTGCCGGTCATCGAAACCTGCGGTGTCATGCGAATGCCCCTCCCCGTGCCGATGCGATGCGATGCGACGGGGCATCCGTGGCACGGGCGCGGGACGCGCACCACCCGTTTCGTGCGGCACCCAAGAAACCCTCTGTACCGGACCCCGATCCGGGGCCTGTTCGAGCGGGGCGGCGCTACCCCTGCGCCCCCCGCGCGATCTCCGCCAGCACCGCGAGCGCCTCCGCCTCACGGCCCTCGGGCACGAACAGGTGATCGTGGTAGAAGCCCGATACCGGGTTCACCCCCATCCCCCGCGCGGCCAGTTCCGTCGCGACGCGGGCGATGAAGCCGACCGCCTCCAGGGCCGAATGCACGTCGAGCGTGATCATGCGGCAGGGAAATTCGTAGGCGATGCCACGGGCCTCGGCCTCCTCCCGCAGCAGGATGAGCGTCGTCCCCTCCGCCTCGCGGAACGTCATGCGCGGGGTCAGGCCGGGCGGCACCTCGGCCACGGTGGCGAAGACGTGAACGCCCTCCGCCAGCACCGCCGAGAGCGATGCCAGAAGCCGATCGAGGTCGCGCTCGCCCGCCACGGTCAGAGCATCGCCGGGATCACCCGGTCGGGCGGGGTGTGGCCGTCGACGAAGGTCTTGATGTTGATGATGACCTTCTCCCCCGTCTCGATCCGCCCCTCGTGGGTGGCCGAGGACATGTGCGGCATCAGCACCACGTTCCTCGCCGCGCGCAGGCGGTCGGAGATGTCCGGCCCGTGCTCGTACACGTCGAGACCCGCCCCGCTCAGCTCCCCGGCCTCCAGCATCCGGGCCAGCGCGTTCTGGTCCACGATATCGCCCCGCGCCGTGTTGACGATGTAGGCCGAAGGCTTCATCAGCTTCAGCCGCCGGGCCGACAGCAGGTGGAAGGTCGCCGGGGTCGAGGGGCAGTGGATCGACACCACGTCCATCCGCGCGAGCATCTGGTCGAGGCTCTCCCAGTAGCGCGCGCCGAGCCGGTCCTCGATATCGGCGTGCAGGCGGCGGCGGTCGTGGTAGTGGATGTCGAGGCCGAAGGCGGCGGCGCGCCTGGCCACGGCCTGGCCGATGCGCCCCATCCCCACGATGCCGAGCCGCTTGCCCGCCACCCGGTGGCCCAGCATCGCGGTCGGCGACCAGCCCTCCCACGCGCCCGATTCGATGAGATGCACGCCCTCGACCAGTCGCCGGGGTACCGCGAGGATGAGCGCCATCGTCATGTCGGCGGTATCCTCGGTCAGCACGCCGGGCGTGTTCGTCACCAGGATGCCCCGCTGGCGGGCCGTCTCCACGTCGATATGATCGACCCCCGCGCCGTAATTGGCGATAAGCCGCAGCCGCTCGCCCGCCCGGGCGAGGAGGTTGGTGTTGATCTGATCGCCCAGGGTCGGCACAAGGATATCGGCGCGCGCCACCGCATCGGCCAGCTTCGCCGCCGACAGGGGCGCGTCGGAGCGGTTCAGCTCCACGTCGAACAGCTCGCCCAGACGCGCCTCGACGGGATCGGGCAGCTTTCGGGTGACGATGACTTTGGGGGCGGCGGGCATGGACGGTTCCTCGGCGGGGATCGGGGGCGGTCGGGTGCTGGATAACAGGCGCGGCGGATGCGCGAAACGGTAAGAGGCGACATAATCTTGCGAAAAAGCATTATTTTCGGTTTTTTTGCTGCGTCAATGCTCTCGATGGGAGGCGCATCCGCGCAGGCGCTCGGCCCGGTGACCGGCAAGCCGCTCCCCCGGTTCGAGACGCTGCGCTTCGATACGGTGCGGATGCGGCGCGGGCCGGGGCGGAGCTACCCCATCGCCTGGCTCTTCAAGCGCAAGGGCCTGCCGGTCGAGATCATCCAGGAATACCGGGACTGGCGCCGGGTGCGCGATCCGTACGGCGATATCGGCTGGATCAAGCGCACCCAGCTCAGCAGCGCGCGCTACGGCCTCGTGGTCGAGGATCGCGCGCCGCTGCGCACCGGCGCGACCGACGAGGCGCGCACGGTCGCCCTCGCCCAGACCGGCGTGGTGCTGCGGCTCGATTCCTGCGGGCCGGACTGGTGCCGGGGCCGGGCGAAGGGCTACACGGGCTGGATCCGCAAGGAGGCCCTCTTCGGCGTCGCCCCGGGGGACGAGTTCGAGGGGAGCTGAGCGCCGTGGCCGATGCCGCCGCAACCGTCTTCTGCCGCGACTGCCTCATCCCCGTGCCTGCGGATGCGCGGCGGTGCCCCGCCTGCCGGTCGCCCAGGGTGCTGCGCCATCCCGAGTTGCCGGACCTGAGCATCGCGCACATGGATTGCGATGCGTTCTATGCCAGCGTGGAGAAGCGCGACGACCCGAGCCTGGCGGACAGGCCGCTCATCATCGGGGGCGGCAAGCGGGGGGTGGTGGCGACGGCCTGCTACATCGCGCGGCTGCACGGGGTGCATTCGGCCATGCCGATGTTCCAGGCGCTCAAGCGATGCCCCGACGCGGTGATCGTGAAGCCGCAGATGGAGAAATACGCCGCCGTCAGCCGCGATATCCGCGCGATGATGGAGGCGCTGACCCCCCTCGTCGAGCCGCTCTCGCTGGACGAGGCGTTCCTCGACCTGACGGGGACGGAGCGGCTGCACGGCACCTCCCCGGCGCTGACCATGGCCCGGCTCGCCCGGCGGATCGAGAACGAGATCGGGGTGACGGTCTCGGTCGGCCTGTCCGACTGCAAGTTCCTCGCGAAGATCGCCTCCGACCTCGACAAGCCGCGCGGGTTCAGCGTCATCGGGCGGGCGGAGGCGCTCGACTTCCTCGCCCCGCGCCCGGTGCGCAGCATCTGGGGCGTGGGCGCGGCGCTGGCGGGAAAGCTGGAGCGCGACGGGCTGCACCGGATCGTCGATCTGCGCGCGGTGGCGCTGGAGGACCTGATGGCCCGCTACGGCAGCATGGGCAAGCGCCTGCACGACCTCTCCCACGCCCGCGACGGGCGCAGCGTCAACCCGCGCGAGGCCCCGAAGAGCATCTCGTCGGAGACCACCTTCACGGAGGACATCGTCGCGCTCGACGCGCTCGACGCGCATCTGTGGCGGCTGTCAGAGAAGGTCTCGGCCCGGTGCAAGGCGAAGGGATACGCGGGACGGACGGTGACGCTCAAGCTCAAGACGGGCGATTTCCGCCTCGTCACGCGCAGCCAGTCCCTGCCCGCGCCGACGCAGCTCGCGGACGCGATCTATCGCGCGGGGCGGGAGTTGCTGGAGCGGGCGACCCAGGGGCGCGCCTTTCGCCTCATCGGCATCGGCGTCTCCGGCCTCTCGGCGGCGGAAGGGTCGGAGGGGGCGGGGGGCGATCCGGTCGACCTGTTCGACCCCCAGGCCCCCCTGCGCGCAAAGGCCGAACGGGCGATGGACGCCCTGCGCGCCCGCTACGGGGCGGACGCCGTGGAGAAGGGGCGCGGGCTGCGGGACGACTGAGGACCGTCAGACCGGGGCGAGACCCTCCCGGAAGCGGGCGGCATTGCGCATGTAATGGGTGGCGGTGGCCCGGCAGCGCTGAATCTCCCCGTCCGACAGGTCGCGCACCGCCTTGGCGGGGGACCCGAGGGCCAGCTTGCCAGCCTCGATGCCACGCCGTTCGGGCACCAGCGACCCCGCCCCGACCAGTGCGCCCGCACCGACCGTCGCCCCGTTCAGCACGGTCGCCTTCATCCCGATCATCGCCCCCGCGCCGATGCGGCAGCCGTGGATCATCGCCAGATGGCCGAGCGTCACGTCCTCTTCGAGCGTGAGCGGGTAGCCCGGATCGGAATGGAGGACGCAGCCATCCTGCACGTTGCAGCGCGGGCCGATGGTCATCGGCTCGTTGTCGCCGCGCAGGACGGCGTTGAACCACACGCTGACCCCCTCGCCGATATGGACGTTGCCGACGACCACCGCCCCGGGGGCGATCCACGCGGTCGGGTGCACGGTCGGCGCGATGCCGTCGAGGGCGTAGAGCATGGCGGAGACCCTTCTGTCGCTGTCGCGGCCCACGCTATCCGCCCCCGCCCGACCCGGCAACCGATCCTCGTTCTTCCCCCTCCATGGCCGTCGATGCCTAGTCGCCCATCCCGGCGACGAACCCCTCCAGCCCCGCGCTGCGCCGGGGCAGGCGCAGGCGCTCGCCCGTCAGGATGGCGGAGAGTTGCAGGGCGCATTTCTCCAGGTCGTCGTTGACGAGGACGTACTTGTACTCGCGCCAGTGGCTGATCTCGCTCTCGGCCTTGGCCATGCGGCGGGCGACGGTGGCCGCGTCGTCCTGCGCGCGGGATTTCAGGCGGGATTCCAGCGCGGCGAGGGACGGGGGCAGGATGAAGACGCTGACCACGTCGCCCCGCATGGCCAGCTTGATCTGCTGCGCCCCCTGCCAGTCCACGTCGAACAGCACGTCGCGCCCGGCGGCCAGCGCCGCCTCGACCGGCGTGCGGGGGCTGCCATAGCGGTTGCCGAAGACCTCCGCGTGTTCGAGCATCGCCCCGCCCGTCACCATCGCCTCGAAGGCGGGGGCGTCGACGAAATGATAGTCCACCCCGTCCCGCTCGCCCGGACGCGGGGAGCGGGTGGTCGCGGAGACGGACAGGCTCAGCGCCGGATCGGCGGCCAGCAGCCGCCGCGACAGCGTCGTCTTCCCCGCGCCCGAGGGCGAGGAGAGGATGAACAGGAGGCCGCGCCGGGGCAGCGACTCGAACGGCTCGATGGCGCCCAGCGCGGCGAGCATGGCGGGGGACGGATCATTCGACATTGGCGGCCTGTTCGCGAAGCTGGTCGATGGCGGTCTTGAGATCGAGACCGATGCGCGTCAGGGCGTCGGTCGCGGACTTGGCGCAGAGCGTGTTCGCCTCGCGGTTGAATTCCTGGGTCAGGAAGTCGAGCCGCCGCCCGATGGGGTCGGTCGAGGCGACCAGGTCGCGGGCGGCGGCGAGATGCGCCTCCAGCCGGTCCAGCTCCTCGCGGATATCGGCCCGGGTGGCGAGCAGCGCGACCTCCTGCTCCAGCCGCCCCGGATCGAGCGCGGTCCCGTCCGTCGTCAGGTCGGCGATCTGCCGGCGGGCGCGGGCGCGCAGGACCTCGACGGCCTCCCCGGCGCGGGACCGGGCGTCCCGCACGAGTGAGTCGATCTGAATCAGGTGTTCGGCGATGACACGTTCCAGCCGAGCGCCCTCCCCGTCCCGCGCCCGCACCAGTTGTGCGAGGGCGGCGGCGAAACCGTCCTTCAGCGGCCCGGCCAGCGCATCGGGATCGGGCCGGGCCGGGCGCCCGTTCGCCGAACCGGCCAGAAGCGCCGGCACCAGCGTCTCGCCCGTCACCGGCCCGAGGGGCAGGCCCGTGTCGGCGGCCGTCTCGCGCACCTCGCGCAGCACGTCGACCGCCGCCCGGATCGCCGCCCCGTCGGGCCGCGCCGGACCCTCCTCCCGCTCGGCATGGAGCGACAGCGACACGGCCACCGACCCGCGCGTCAGGGCCTCCCGCGCCAGGGGCCGCAGGACCGCGTCCAGCGCGTCGAAACCCGCGGGCAGCCTGAGTTTCAGGTCCAGCCCGCGCGCGTTGACGCTGCGCATCTCCCAGCGCCAGCCGGTGCCCTCGGTATGGCCGTCCTGCGCGGCGAATCCGGTCATGCTCCTCATCGCGCGCACCCTATCTTCCGGGCGGCCCCGCGTCCATCCGGAGCGTGTACCGACGATCGGTAAGGATTTTGACCATTCCGTGTACTGAAATGACATGGCACGGGGGTTGCGACCCGCTTTTCGAGTTTCGTTTCACGCCGAACTGTCCTATCTTCAACGGGCATGTCGGGCGAGGGTTCGGCCGGGGGGGTCGGACCGAGGGCGGCATGCGGTCGTCAGTCGTGAAGCGGTTATCCATGGCTGAAGACCCGATGAGGCAGATGAGCATGAAACATCCCAAGACCCGCGCGCTCTACGACTACTGGAACTCCATCCGCGACGGGCGTCTCGCGCCCTTCCGCAGCGAGATCGAGCCGCGCGAGATCGCCGCGCTGCTGGACAGCACCTTCATCCTCGAAGCCCAGTCCCGCGACAGCGTGCGCTTCCGCCTGGCCGGCACGCGCCTGTGCGAGAATTTCGGCATGGAGCTGCGCGGCATGAGCGCGCTGGCCCTGTGGCACGGCGAATGCCGCGCGAAGGTGCGCGACGCGATGCACCGGGTCGTCTCCGAACCCTGCATCGGCCACGTCACCTGCACCGTCGAGAACCGGGGCGGCTTCCACTACCAGGCCGAGTTCCTCTACCTGCCGCTCCGCTCGGACATGGGCGAGATGACGCGCATCCTCGGATGCGGCTACTACATGGGCGAGGAGAAGGCCTTCGCCCGGCTCTACGATCCCATCCATCACTGGGTCGACAAGGTGCGCCTGTTCGAGCTGACGGGCGACAGCTTCGAGGGCGTGGGCACCGGGCCGCTCTTCGGGCGGCGCTCGGGCGACGGGGGCGGCACAGGCATCGCGGCGCTGGAACCCTTCTCCCTCGTCGGCAGGCAGGGGCAGGACGCGCCGGTCCTCAAGGCCATCGACGGCGGCGCGCCTCGGCGCCTCGTCCGCGACGAGGACGAGCGCGAGCGGGGTCACCTCCGGCTGGTGAAGTCGGACGCGGGCTGAGCCTCTCTCCCAACGGCATCCTGCGACAGGACCAGGCGGTCCCGGACCTGCCGCAGGACGCTCATCCCCCCGCGGACGCGGCGGCGCGCACGAAATCCGCCAGCTCGCCGTAGCCGGTCGCGCGGCGCACGTAGCGCAGCCCCAGCCGCGCCGCCGCCTCCCGCGCCTTCGCATCCAGCGCCGCATCCTCGGTCTGGGCCAGATGGACCACCCGGTCGTAATGGGCGAACATCATGTCCCGCAGGTCGGGGTGGCGGTCGAGACCCATGCCCCGCCAGATCAGCGCGTCGAACTGCCGGGCGAGGAAGTCCGTGAGAAAGAACGCGCCGATCTCCTCCTCCGCCCGCGCCGCGAAGGCGTCCACCCCGTCGAAGAAGGCGTAGCAATGCGGCCCGGCGATGCGCCCGACGCCCTCCTCCGCGCAGACGCTGTCGAGCATCCCCCCCGTCCCGCAATCGGCGTAGACCACATGGATATGCGCCACCCCCCGCGCCCGCGCCGCCCGGATCTTGCCGCGCACGGCCTCCGGGATGCGGTCGGGATGGTTGTGCAGGGTCGCGGGCAGGCAGTCGAGAGCGAGACCGTCGAGGGCATTCAGGGCGATGACCGCGAGGATCTCCCGCGCGAGCGCACCGCAGGCGATGAGCAGGGTCTTCGGCGGGGCCGCGCCCGGCACGGCGACGGAGACCTCCCCCTCCACGAGCGCATCATCGGCCACGCGCTCCGGCGGCAGCACGACGGCTTCCGGCACCATGCGCCCCCGCCGCCCGCCGCGCCTCACCCCAGCACGTCCGCTTCGGTGTAGGGGCAATCGGCGGGGATGGCGGCGCGGTAATGAGAAAGCCGGGCCTCCTCGTGCAATTCGAAGGAATCGAGCGCGGCTTCCCGCGAATCGGCATACTCCTCGGCGATCATCTCTGCGAGTACCGGGCGCAGGCTAGGGTTTTCCTTCAAGGTCTTGCGCGCATGACGCTGTTGCACCCTGATCGTGCACCGCCATCCCCCTTTCGGTCGATCGTTGAGACCATGATCGAATTTCAGCTTATGTTCGAGAACCAGTGCGATTGCCGATCGCAGCGCCGAGCGTTCACCGCGTCCCAAGGCTTCGATCTCCTCGATGACGTTTTCCCAGTCCACCCGATCGTACGCTCCAGTGCGCATGAGTCGCCCCTGCTCCGCCGACCAAGCGGCGAAGTCGCGCTCATAGAGCGTATCGGGAGGGGGGCGGCTACCGTCCATGCATACAGATATAATGCAAAAGGGCAGTGCTGTCATGCACCGCCCCTTTCCGTCCGACCGCGGATCGCTCAGGCGGAATTGTGCAGCCGCTGGGCCATGAACTCCTTCGCCGTCTCGACCGCGACCGCCGCGT
>JAHDDY010000012.1:43959-63608 GCA_020629115.1 Paracoccaceae bacterium
GCCGTCTCGACCGCGACCGCCGCGTCGCGGCAATAGGCGTCGGCGCCGATGGCCTTGCCGAATTCCTCGTTCAGCGGCGCGCCGCCGACGAGGACGACGTAGTTGTCGCGCACGCCCTTGGCCTTCATCTCGTCGATCACGACCTTCATGTACGGCATCGTCGTCGTCAGGAGCGCGGACATGCCGAGGATGTCGGCGTCCTCCCTCTCGATGGCCTCCAGGTAGTTCTCGACCGGGTTGTTGATGCCCAGATCGACCACCTCGAAGCCCGCGCCTTCCATCATCATCGACACGAGGTTCTTGCCGATGTCGTGGATGTCGCCTTTCACGGTGCCGATGACCATCTTGCCCTGCTTGGGCGCGCCGGTCTCGGCCAACAGCGGCTTGAGGATGCCCATCCCCGCCTTCATCGCGTTCGCGGCGAGCAGCACCTCGGGCACGAAGAGGATGCCGTCGCGGAAGTCGATCCCGACGATGCGCATCCCCTCGACCAGCGCCTGGGTCAGGACGTCGTAGGGCTGCCATCCGCGCTTCAGCAGAATGTTGACCGCCTCGACGATCTCCTCCCGGAGGCCGTCGTAGAGGTCATCGTGCATCTGCTGGACCAGTTCCTCGTCGCTCAGCTCGCTGAGGACGATGTCGTCTTCTTCGTCGGACATGCTCGCTCCATCCGCATCCGGCCGGAACACACGGCGCATCCCGGCATTGGAAGGCTAGGACAGTGAGACCATAAAACTGTGTCATGCGCGACCCCTCGTCGCGATAAATCGACCGGACGCGCCGCGAGGCTTGGCGACGGGTCGTGGGGGGTGTAACGCTTCGGCACGTCGCAACCACCGCAGGACGCCCGGATGCCCCTCGACCGAGACAGTCTGACGCTGGAGCGGCTGCGCCCCGTGCTGACCTTCGTCGTCGTGATCTGGGTGATCCAGATCGCCAACTTCGCGCTCGGATACCGGCCGAACCTGTGGTTCGGGCTGGAGCCGCGGGAGTGGGACGGGCTGATCGGCATCCCGATGTCGCCGTTGCTCCATGCCGGGTTCCAGCACGCGGCGGCCAATACCGTGCCGCTGCTGATGCTGGGCGGAATGGCGGCGATGGCCTCGCCGAAGCGGTTCTTCGAGGCGACGCTCATCATCGTGCTGGTGGGCGGGGCGCTGGTCTGGCTGCTGGCCCGGGGGGGCAACCGGGTGCATGTGGGCGCGAGCGGGCTGGTCTTCGGGTATTTCGGCTACATCGTGGCGCTGGGCTTCGTGGAGCGCAGCTTCCGCGCCATCCTCTTCGCCGCCGCCGCCGCGATGCTCTACGGCGGGCTGATCATGGGCGTGCTGCCGACCGATTCGCGCATCTCGTGGGAATCGCATCTCTTCGGGGCCCTGGCCGGCGTCGCCGCCGCCTGGATGCTGCGCACGGATACGGGCGCGACGCCGCACGTCACCTGATTTCCGCCACGTTCGGGGGGGAAGGATCCGGGGGCATATCTTTCGGAGCGGCCCGCCATGATCAGAACCCTCGTCCTCCTCCTTCCCGTGCTCCTGTCCGCGCCGTCCCTGGCGCAGGATGCGCCGCGGCAGATGAGCCTGACCGGGCAGGCGACCGTCGCCGCCGCGCCGGACGGCGCGCGCATCCACCATCCCGTGCAGGCCACGGACAAGAGTGCGGCGCGCGCGCTCGAAAAGGCGGCGGCGCAGGTCGCGGCGGTCTCGGCGCGGATGACGCCCTTTGGCGCGGTCGAGACGGTCGCCCCCCGGCTCCTG
Organism: Paracoccaceae bacterium; assembly: GCA_020629115.1. Lineage (GTDB taxonomy): Bacteria > Pseudomonadota > Alphaproteobacteria > Rhodobacterales > Rhodobacteraceae > JAHDDY01. The sequence continues at coordinate 45,717 of JAHDDY010000012.1, forward strand.
CCCTCCCCTTCCCGGGAAAAGAGTCTCGTCGGATCGGCGGACCCCGTCTTCGTGGCCCGGGCCGAGGTGATCCTGACGCTGGCCGACATGGCGCGGGCGGGGGCGGCGCTCGATGCGCTGGACACGCCAGGCGCGGCATGGATCGCGTATTCGGTCGAGGATACCGCCGCCCTGACCGCCCGGGCACGCGAGGAGGCGGTGGCCGATGCGCTGGAACGGGCGCGGACCTATGCCCGCGCCGCCGGCCTGACCCTCGGGCCGATCCTCGACTTCACGGAGAGGACGGACGGCCTCTCCGAACCCCATTCGAGGCAGGACACCGCGTCATCCTCCTACAGCTACCACAAGTCCGGCAAGGGCGAGGTTCGCGATATCGTGGCGCGCGTGGCGGTCACGATCCGCTGGGCGCTCGAATAGCGCCTAGGAGCGCCGCCGCCCGCGCCGTTCCCGTTTCGGGGCCGGGCCGTCGCCCGTGCCGTCGTCCTCGGAGGAGAATTCGCCGATGCGCGCGCGGATCGTGTCGAGGGACGGGCGGTCGCCGGGGACGTGCGCCTCCAGCGCCGCGCGCATCGCCACCAGATGCGGCCCGCGCGTGCCGCAGCAGCCGCCGATGAGCCGCGCCCCGGCATCGCGGGCGAGGCGGGCGTAGTCGGCCATCGTCTCGGGCGTGCCGTCGTAGACGATGGCCCCGTCCACGTATTTGGGGATTCCCGCATTCGCCTTGGCGATGACGATGGCGTCGGGCGCCGCCTCGGTCAGGCCGAGCACCGTGCGCAGAAGGTCCGGCGCGCCGGTGCCGCAATTGGCCCCGAAGGCGAGCGGCTTGGCCGCGAAACCGTCCTGCATGGCGGCGTAGTCCGAGGAGGTCACCCCCATCATCGTCCGCCCCGCACTGTCGAAGCTGAGCGTGCCGCAGAGGGGCGCGCCGATATTGGCCGCGGCTTCGGCGACGGCGGCCATCTCCTCGCGGGAGGAGATGGTCTCGGCCCAGAGCACGTCCGCCCCGCCCTCCATGAGCGCCCGGCCCTGCGCCTCGAAGGCGGCGACGGCATCGGCATGGCTCAGCGCGCCGACCGGCTCCAGCAGTTCTCCCGTCGGTCCCATGGACCCGGCGACGACGATCTCGCGATCCGCCGCGTCGGCGACCTCGCGCGCCAGCTCGGCGGCGCGCTTGTTCAGCTCGTGCACCCGGCCCTGGGCGTCGTGCAGCTTGAGGCGATAGGCCGTGCCGCCGAAGCTGTTGGTCAGGATCACGTCCGACCCGCTCTCGACGAAGCCGCGATGCAGGTCGCGGATGCGGTCGGGGTGGTCCGCGTTCCACAGCTCCGGCGCATCGCCCGCTTCCAGCCCCATCGCGAACAGGGTCGTCCCCGTCGCCCCGTCGAGCAGCAGCCAGTCGCGGGTTTCCAGCAGGCGGGTAAGGCGATCGGCCATGGGGCGCTCCGGAGCAATGACGATATAAGCAAATCCTTATTTCATTCCGACAACGCGCGCAACCGTGCTTGCAGATCCGCCAGCACATGGAGGCGGATGGCGGCGGAGAGGTTCATGTCGCCCCGACCCGCGCGCAGGCGGGTGGCGTCGATCCGCTCGGCGAGGGCGTTGACGGAGACGCCGTCGCGGGCGGCGCAGTCCTGGAACGCCTCCCAGAAGGGCGGCTCCAGCGAGACGCTGGTGCGGTGCCCGGCTAGGGTCAGCGAGCGCTTGCGGGTCGTGGCTTGCATGGTCCGGGCTTAGGAGCGCGCGGCCCCGGGGTCAATCCCGGCGCGGCGGGCGGGGGGCCGGTTCGCCCTCCCCGCGCTCGTCGCTGTAGGCCTCCTCCCCGTGCACCTCCAGATCGAGACCCGTCAGCTCGCGGTAGGAGGAGATGCGGATGGCGCGGGTGGGGAAGGGGTCGGGCGGCTCGGCGGCGGGGAAGGGATCGCGCGCGGTGCCCTTTTGCGTCATGGCGACGGCCCGCATCACGACGTTGGTGATCAGAAACGTCGCCATCGCCGCGACGAAGGCGAAAAGCCCGATCCCGAGGCCGTAGACGAGCTGCGTCGCCACCGAGACGTCGGGGTCGAACACGCCGCGCAGGACGATGGCGAGCAGCCCGGCCGCGCCGTGCACCGCGAAGGCCTTGATCGGATCGTCGATGCGCCAGCGCCCCATCAGCAGCGTCGTGCCGAGATAGACCAGCGCGCAGGCCGCCCCCACGGTCATCGCCTGTCCCGGCGAGAGGATGTCGGCCGAGGCGGTCACCCCGACCAGCCCGGCCAGCGCGCCGTTGAGCAGATCCGTCAGGTGGTACGGCTCGCGGATGGCGACGAAGAAGGCGAAGATGACGAACACCCCGGCGCAGGGCGCGAGCGTGGTGTTCAGGATCACCGCGCCGAACCCGTCGATCACCTTGTTGATGATGGCCTCGGCGTAGTCCTTCGCGTTGCCGTCGAGGGTGGGCACGATCTCCGTCAGGTCGTAGCCGGCGGAGAAGATGCTGCCCGCGTTGAAGCCGTACCAGCCGATCCACAGCAGGAACACGCCGAGCGCGGCCAGCGGCACGTTGTGCGGATAGGTGCCCCGCCGCGCGCGGTCGTAGGCCTCGGCGTCGATCAGGTCGCGCCCGTAGCCGAACTCGCCGATGCGCGGCCCGAGCAGGATGGCCCCGGCCAGCCCGGCGAAGCCGCCGACCATGTGCACCACCGCCGACCCGGCGAAATCGGCGAAGACGCCGTAGAGCAGGCCGTCGGGGTTCCAGACGGTGAAGGCGACGACCGGATAGACCAGCGCCGAGAAGACCGTCCCGAAGACGAGATAGGCGAAGGGCGCGATGCGCCCCGTCACCGCGCCGGAGGTGATGGTCACGGCGGTCGCGGCGAAGACGAAGTTGTAGAAGATCGAGATCGACGGCGTGAGCTGGACGATGGTGTCGGGGTCGGGCGGCGGCGTGTCGTTGGCCAGGCCCACCGCGCGCAGGCCGTCGACGACGACCGAGCTGCCGTCGAGGATCGCGTAGCCGACGAAGTAGAACGCCACGCCGCAGCAGCACAGGTCGACGAAGTTCTTGAAGATGTTGTTCAGCGCGTTCTTGCGCGACAGCGAGCCGGTCTCCAGCAGCATGAAGCCGGGCTGCATCATCAGCACCAGCACGCCGCAGAAGAAGACGAAGACGTTGATCGTCGCGTAGATCGTCAGGATCGTCGGGCGGTCGATCCCTGTCAGTTGGTCGCCCATGTGTCCCCCCATAGTCTTCTTGCGCGCATGAGTCCCATAATAGATCACTCGCGAAAGAATGGGTTAACATGGATTTCAGGAATTTGCAGCGCCCCGCTCGCGCGGAACGATACTTTCAGTCGCCCTGGCTCGCGTGCCGGTGGCGCACACTCTCCACCTGCCCGTCGATGGCGTCGAGCCGGGCCTGCTTCTCCCGGTCCGGGAGGAACGAGGCGGCGAAGGAGTTCTTCGCGAGGCGCACGATGCCCGCCGCGTCCACCCCCAGATGCTCGTGCACCGCGCGGTAGTTGTCGTTGAGGTAGCCGCCGAAATAGGACGGATCGTCCGAGTTGACCGTGACCAGCAGCCCCGCATCGAGCGCCGCCCCGACCGGGCTGTCCGCGAGCGTCGGGATGCCCTTGAGCCGCCAGTTGGAGATGGGGCACATGGTCAGGGGCGTTCCCTCGTCCGCCAGCCGCCGGGTCAGCGCCGGATCGTCCAGCGCCCGGTTGCCGTGATCGACGCGGGCCACGCCCAAGATATCGAGCGAATCGCGCACGTTCGACGCCGGCCCCTCCTCTCCCGCATGGGCGACGGCGCGGAAACCCTCCCGGCGCGCGGCCTCGAAGACGCGCGCGAACTTGGCGGGCGGGTGGCCCTGCTCCGAGCTGTCGAGGCCGACGGCGTGGATGTGGTCCTTGTGCCGGCACGCGCAGTCCAGCGCCTCGAACGCCTGCTCTTCCGACAGGTGGCGCAGGAAGCACATGATGAGCCGCGACGTGATGCCGAATTCCCGGTGCGCCGCCTCCAGCGCCGACACGATCCCGCCCAGCACCGTCTCAAAGGCGACGCCCCGGTCGGTATGCGCCTGCGGATCGAAGAACATCTCCGTATGGCTCAGCCCATCCGCCTGCACCCGCTCGATATAGGCCCAGGTGAGATCGTGGAAATCGCGCTCCGTCAGCAGGACGGACATGCCCTGGTAGTAGACGTCGAGGAAATCCTGGAGGCAGTCGAACTCGTAGGCCGCGCGCACCTCCTCGACCGTCGCGTACGGCAGCTCGACGCCGTTGCGCGCGGCGAGCGCCAGCATCATCTCCGGCTCCAGCGTCCCCTCGATATGCAGGTGCAGTTCGGCCTTCGGCAGCGTGTCGATGAGGGCGGCGGCGAGGTCGGTCATGGCGGGGCCTTTCGCGGGCGGGGCGGCTGGACCGAGGAAAGCGCCGTTCGCGGACGGGCGCAAGGCCTCATCGGACCGTGTGCACCATCCGGACGTTCGGCTCGACATAGAGGCCTCGATCCGCAGCGATGGCGGCGTCCGGCACGGCGCCTTCCTTTGCGATCGCGCGTACCTGCCACCCATGCGGGAAGAAACGATCGAATCGATATGCCCTTTCCCGTCCCCTGCCCTATATGGCCCGGATGCCGCTGACCGATCATCCAGACCGCATCAAGCTCGCCAACGAGCTGCACGCGCGTCCCTTTCCGCTGCTGGACCCCGATTGCCGCGTCTCGCACCTGGCCATCGCCGCCCCGCCGGGCGAGCAGGAGGCGGCGCGACAGCACGTGATCGACCTGTGCGAACGCCTCGGCGCGCCCATCCCCACCGAAAGCGCGCCGCAGCACAATTTCGACGCCGGGCGGTTCCGGGTGAAGTGGGAGTGGCATACGGAGTTCCTCGCCCTCACCGTCATCGCCGGTCCCGCCTCGCCCGCGCGGGCGGCCTTCGCCGATCCGGCGATCAACCTGCTACCGAAGGACTGGCTCGACGCCCTGCCCGGCGACCTGCTCGCCGCCATCCACGTCCACGCCGAGAGCCTTCGCGGAGGGAAGGCGTTCGAAGCCTCCTGCCTGCCCGACCACCTCGCCCCGTATCTCAGCGCGGACAGCGTCGTCGCCGGCTCTCTCTTCGACGACCGGGCGCGGTTCTGGGGCGACTTCCGCATCCACGAGGACGGGTTCATGCGCTTCATCGTGCGCGGCGTGCCCGGCTTCGAGCGCGCGCTGATGGGGCGCATCGTCCAGCGCCTGATCGAGGTGGAGACCTACCGCGCCGTCTCGATGCTGGCCCTGCCCACCGCGCGCGGGGTCTGGCCGATGCTCAACGAGATCGACGCGGCCCTGGCCGAGACCACCGCCGCCGTGGGCAATGGCGGCGCGGCGAGCGAGCGGACCATGCTCGACCGCATCACCGAACTGTCGGCCCGGATCGAGACCATCACCGCCGAGAACGCCTACCGCCTCGACGCCTCCCGTGCCTACGCGGCCATCGTCTGGCGGCGGATCGAGGCGCTGTCGACCACCCCGCTCAAGGGCCAGATGAACCTGCGCTCCTTCATGGCCCGGCGCTACGACCCGGCCATGCGCTCCTGCGAGGCGACGCGCGGGCGGCTGGAGACGCTGTCCGAACGCGCCGAGCGCGCCGCGACGCTGCTGCGCACGCGCATCGACGTGATGCTGGAGGAGCAGAACCGCGAGGTCCTCGCCTCGATGAACGAGCGCACGGCGCGGCAGTTGCGGTTGCAGGAGACGGTCGAGGGCCTGTCGGTCGTCGCCATCGGCTACTATGCCGTCAGCCTCGCCGGCTATCTCTTCACGCCGGCGGCCAAGGCGGTCGGCCTGTCGGCCACCGCCGCCAAGGCGCTTCTCGTCCTGCCGGTCATCGCCCTCGTCTGGATGTTCGTGCGCCGCATCAAGAAGCACGCGATGGAAGCATCGGGCGGGGACTGACGACGGGTTTCGCGGCGCGGCGCGAGGCGCTATGAAGGCGGGATAGTTCGTACAAGGAGGACCGCCCGTGTTCCGCTCCCTCGCCCTCTGCCTCGCCTTCCTCGCCACCCCCGCCCTCGCCGAGGCCCCCGCCCACGAGGCGTTCGGGGCCGCCCGCTCCCCCGCCCCGGGGGAGGCGCGGGTCTACGGCTCCTATGCGAAGGGATGCCATGCGGGAGGGGTGCAACTTGCCGCCGACGGGCCGGGCTGGGCGGCGATGCGACTGTCGCGCGACCGGCGCTGGGCGCATCCGGCCCTCGCCGATTTCGTCGCCCGGCTGGCGGCGCGGGCGCGGGCGGCGGGCCTGGGCGGCCTGCTGATCGGCGACATGGGCCAGCCGCGCGGCGGGCCGATGAAGAGCGGGCACCGCTCGCACCAGACGGGTCTCGACGTCGATATCTGGCTGCGTCCGCTCTCCGAGAAGCGGCCCGACGCGACGGCGCGGGAGGCCCTGTCCTCCTGGGACGTGGTGCAGGGGCGCGCGACGCTGTTCGAGGGGCTGTGGCGGCGATCCTCGGCCCGCGCGATTCCGCTCGCCGCGCAGGACCCGGCGGTCGCGCGCATCTTCGTGCATCCGGTCATCAAGCGCGCCCTGTGCGCGGAGACGGCGGGCACCGCGCGGCCCTGGATGAGCAAGATCCGCCCCTGGTGGGGGCACGACGCGCATTTCCACGTCCGCCTCGCCTGCCCCGCCGGGTCGCCCGAATGCGTCGACCAGGCCCCGCCGCCCGCCGGCGAAGGCTGCGGCGCGGCGCTTGACTGGTGGTTTACCGACGAGCCGTATTCCGGCTCCTCCTCGCCGCGAAAGGACCTGACCATGGCCGACCTGCCCCCCGCCTGCCGCGCCGTGGTGGACGCCAATTAGGGTCCTCCGCCGCGCCGCCCTGCTCGCGGTCGCCCTCGCCGCCCTGACCGCCTGTGCGGTCTACGTCCAGCGCGAATCGACCGCCCGGGCGCTGGCCGAGCCGGTGCCGGTCGGCGCGCGCTTCGGCCGGACGACCCTGCTCGGGGCCGTCGAATGGCGCGCGTCGCGGCCCGATTTCGGCGGCTTCTCCGGGCTGGCCCTCGACGGGGCGGACGGTCTCGTCGCCCTGACCGACAAGGCGCACTGGGCGCGGGCGCGGCTGATCCGCGACGCGGACGGCGCGCTGACCGGCATCGCGGGGCTGGAGATGGGTCGGCTGAACGGGCCGGACGGGGCCGACCTCATGGGGAAGGACACCGATTCGGAGGCCCTGTCCCGCGCCCCGGACGGGACGTGGATCATCGGCTTCGAGCGCCGCCCCCGCATCGGCCGCTTCGCCACCCTGCGCGCGCCGGAGGAGCCGCTGCCCGCCCTGCCCGGCGCGGAGGACCTGCCGCTCAACGGTGCCTTCGAGAGCGTCGTCGCCCTGCCGGACGGGCGCATCGCGGCGCTGGCCGAGGCGGACGAGGGCGGCGCGTATCCCGGATGGCTGCTCGACGGCGAGGCCATCGCGCGCTTCGCGCTCGTCAAGGACGGCTGGTTCGCCCCGACGGACATGGCCATGGGGCCGGACGGGACGTGGGTCTACCTGCTGGAACGCCGCTTCACGCTCATCGGCGGCTTCGCCGCGCGCCTGCGCCGCTTCGCCCTCGCGGACCTGCGCGCCGGGGCGCGCCTGACCCCTGAGACGCTCGCCGTCTTCGACGACGCCCCCCTCGCCGAGAATCACGAGGGGCTGGCCACGGCCCGCGATGCGGCGGGGCGGACGCTGCTCTACATCCTCTCGGACGACAATTTCCGGTTGGCGCAAAGGACGCTGCTGGTGCAAGTGCGGGTGGAGGAATAGCGCGAAGGACGCCCGCCCCATGCCCCAGGTATCGCTCGACGACATCGAACAGACCACCCGCGCCGCGCTGGAGCGCCACGGCGCGCTGCCGTGGATCGCGGCGGAGGTGGCCCGCGCCGTGCGCAAGGCCGAGAGCATCGGCAACCGCATCTGCGGCCTGTACTATCTCGAAAGCTACTGCCTCCAGTTGCGGAGCGGGCGGGTGAAGGGCGACGCGGAGCCGGTCGTCACGCGCCCGCGCCCCGCCGCCGTGCATGTCGATGCCGCATACGGCTTCGCCCAGCCCGCCTTTTCGCGCGGCCTGCCCGAGGCGGTGGCGGCGGCGCGGGAGTGCGGGGTGGCGAGCCTCGCGGTGGGGCACGCGCATACCTGCACGTCGCTGGGCTTCTTCACCGAACAGATCGCGCGGGAAGGGATGATCGGGCTGGGGATGACCAACGCCTCGCCCATCGTCGCGCCGCCGGGCGGGAAGACGCGCGTGCTGGGCACGAACCCCATCGCCTTCTCGGTCCCCGACGGGGCGGGCGGCGTCGCGATGCAGTTCGATCAGTCCACGACCACCGTAGCGCTGGGCAAGATCACGATGGCGAAGGCCGCCGGCGAGGCGATTCCCGAAGGCTGGGCCGTGGATGCGGACGGCGCGCCGACCACCGACCCCGAGGCCGCGCTCGCCGGTTCGCTGGTCAGCACGGGCGGCGCGAAGGGCTGGGGCTTCGGGCTGATGGCCGAACTGCTCGCCGCCGGGATGACGGGCGGAACGGTCAGCCGCGACGTGACGCCGCTCAAGGCCCCCGATGGCCCGCCCCATGATCTGGGGCAATACTACCTCCTGATGGACCCGTCCGCCTCCCCCGACTTCTTCGACCGGCTGGCGCGGGTGGCCGAGGGCGTGGCGCTGGACGAGGGCGCGCGGATGCCGGGGCAGGGAAAGGTCGCGTCGGACCCCGTGACGCTGGAGGAGGCGGTCTGGGCACGGACCCGCGACCTGGCCGGACAATAACCTCCCCGGCCCCCGGCGCAGACCGGGGGCCTCGACGGGCGAAGCGACATCCGAACGGATACCGCAATAATATTCCGCATAGCTGCGCCGATACGACGCTTTGTTGCTTTGCTTGTTGACGATGCGGGGGCCGCGGTATACCTGCTTCGCACCTGCAATATCCCGCGACGACCGGAGAGCCGACCATGAGCGCCAATCCCGCCCCCGCCCCCTCGACCGACGATCTGCTCGTGCCCGACCTGCTGTCCACCTGCGCCGAGGCGCTAAAATCGGCCGAGACGGTGTTGGGCGCGGCGAAGCAGGGGATGGCGGCGCGGATCGGGCGGGACGAGCGGGGGCGCGTCTCCGGCGTGGCGCTGGAGCGCGAGCAGCACGCGGCCCATTCGCTGGCCTGGCTCGCCACCTATGTCGAGAGCCTGCGCCAGATGCACGCCTGGGCCGAGGCGCTGGTGGCGGAGGACCGCTTCGGCACGCTCGAAGCCCTGATTCTGCAGGCCGCCTTCGGCGAGTACCTCGCGCAGATGGCGGGCGGCATCCCCATGAGCCAGGGCGAATACGCGCGGCTGGAGGATATGGGCGCGGGCGAGACGGCGCGGCGGGCGCTCGATGCGGCCCCCGTCCGGGCGCTGGTCGCGGGCGGGGCCACCACGGCCATCCGCGAGCGGATCGCGCACATCCTCGCCGAACGGGACGGCGCGGCGACCTTCGGCGATTGCGGGCTGGACGCGGATTACGAGATGATCCGCGACCAGTTCCGCCGCTTCGCCGACGAGAAGGTCGTCCCCCACGCCCACGAATGGCACCTGAACGACGCCCTGATTCCCGACGCCATCGTCACGGAGATGGCGGAGCTGGGCGTCTTCGGCCTGACCATCCCCGAGGCCCTCGGCGGCTTCGGCATGTCGAAGACGGCGATGTGCGTGGTGTCGGAGGAACTGTCGCGCGGCTACATCGGCGTCGGCTCCCTCGGCACGCGCTCCGAGATCGCCGCCGAGCTGATCCTGGGCGGCGGGACGGACGCGCAGAAGGAGGAATGGCTCCCGAAGCTGGCGAGCGGGGAGATCCTGCCCACCGCCGTCTTCACCGAACCCAATACCGGCTCCGACCTCGGCGCGCTCAGGACGCGGGCGCGGAAGGACGGAGACGACTGGGTCGTGACGGGGAACAAGACCTGGATCACCCACGCCGCCCGCGCCGACATCATGACCGTCCTCGCCCGCACGGTGGAGGGCACGGACGACCATCGCGGCCTGTCCATGTTCATCGCCCCCAAGACCCGCGGCGACTGCGCGAACCCCTTCCCGAACCCGGAGATTTCGGGCGGCGAGATCGAGGTGCTCGGCTATCGCGGGATGAAGGAATACACGGTGGCCTTCGACGACTACCGCATCCCCGGCGACGCCCTGCTCGGCGGGGTCGAGGGGCAGGGCTTCAGGCAGTTGATGAAGACCTTCGAATCGGCGCGCATCCAGACGGCGGCCCGGGCCGTGGGCGTGGCGCAGAACGCGCTGGAACTCGGCTTGCGCTACGCGCAGGACCGGGTGCAGTTCGGCAAGCCGCTCCTCGCCTTCCCCCGCGTCTCGGCCAAGCTGGGCACGATGGCGGTGGAGATCATGGTCGCGCGGCAGCTCACCTATTTCTCGGCCCGCGAGAAGGACGCCGACCGCCGCTGCGACCTGGAGGCCGGGATGGCCAAGCTGCTCGGCGCGCGGGTGGCCTGGTCGGCGGCGGACAATGCGCTCCAGATCCACGGCGGCAACGGCTTTGCCCTCGAATACCCCATCAGCCGCGTCCTGTGCGATTCGCGCATCCTCAACATCTTCGAGGGCGCGGCGGAGATCCAGGCGGGCGTCATCGCCCGGCGCGTGCTGGAAAGCTGAGAAGCCAAGGCAGCAATCAATAAAGTTTAAACTTTTGGTTGATCTCTACACCGCATAGTTGTCAAATTTCCCCAAACACCATTGAGGGGAAAACCATGAAGCGCCTCCTGTTCGTGCCCGCGACCGCCATGATCGCGCTGGCGGGCTGCAAGACCACCGATATCGCCGGCGCCTACGGCGAGGGAAGCACGGCACTTGGCAATATCGTCGGAGCCGTCGCGACAACGGTCGCGCAGAATGCCAGCGGAGAGAATGCCGGCCTGATCGAGACCGGGGCGCTGTTCGTCGCCGCCGACACGATCTACAGGAACCGGCTGACCGCCGAGGAGGTCGAACGGGCGCGAGAGAACCACGAGAAGATGGCGCGGTCCGGCAAGCTCTACACCGAGCGGGACGATATCGCCGCCTCGCGCTATCTCAACCGCGTCGTGCGCCGGGTCGCGGCGCAGCGTCCGCCGGGCAGCGTGGACCTCAAGGCGTATATCGTGAAGGACGATGCGGTGAACGCCTTCACCACGGGGGCGGGCTACCTGTACTTCAACCGCGGCCTGCTGGCGGCGCTCGAAAACGAGGCGCAACTGGCCATGATCGTCGGTCACGAGGCCGCCCATGTCGATGCCGACCACATCGCCGAAGGGGCGAGCACCCGTGCGAAGGTCGCCGTCCTGTCGCGGCTGGGCAGCCAGATGCTCGACAGCGCGGGAATCGGCGGGATCGGGGGGTCCGTCGGGCAACTCGGCGTCGGCCTCGCCAACAGGGGCGTCGCGTCGTATTTCAGCCGCGACCACGAGTCGGAGGCGGACGATATCGGCCTGCGCTACGCCATGGCAGCGGGATATGACGGCCGGCAAGCGGCGCGCGCCTTCCGGGTCCTGACCCTGAACAACGGCTCCGCCGGGGGCGTCGCCGCGATCTTCGCGTCCCATCCGAGCAGCGAGGCGCGGCTGCGCAGGATCGCGGCCCAGGCGGAAACGGCGAGCCGGGAGCGCGGCTTCGTCGGCGACGAACCTTACGGACGGATGATGTCGACCCTCAGCCTCGCCTCGGCGCAGGATCTTCGCAAGAGCGGCGACTTCTCCGCCGCCGAACGCATCCTGCGTCAGCGTACGGGATACGGCGAGCAGGACGCGTCCTTCTACCTGGAGCAGGGGCGCGTCCTGATGCGCCGCAACTCCGGCGGGATGGCCAATCTGAACGAGGCGATCACGCTCTTCCAGGATGCGGCGCGGCTCGACGGCAGCGACCCGGAGATCGCGCGGGAACTGGGTCTGGCCTATTTCGAGCGCGGCGGTCCCGACGACCGCACGCTCGCGCGGCAGGAGCTGAGCCGCTACCTGCAACTGGCGCGCAACCCACGCGACGGGGCGCAGATCCGCTCGATCGTCGATACCCTGTAGGAGAAGAAGAGATGCGCAGCCTGATTGCCGCCCTCCTTCTCATGGGAGGCACGACCGTCGCCGGAGCGAACAGCGGAACGTACCCGATCCCGCATTCCGACCTGAACACCGGCCGCTTCATTCCCGGCGGACCCGCGGCCGGCTCCGGCAGGGCGGGCGACATGCCGAGCACGCTGAGCCGGCGTCAGCTCGAATGCCTGCGGGACGTCGCCACCAGGGAGATCGGCAGGATGGCCCGGCCGACGGACAGCACGGCGTCCAGCAAGCTGCGCCGGTGCTTCTCCAGCGACCTCGCACGGTGACACGACACGAACGGGGCGAGCCTCTCCCCTCCGGGGAAGGGGAGCCGCCCGACGCCGACCGGGCCACGCTCGACCGCGCCGCGCTACAGGCCGCCATCCGATGCGCCGATGCGGACGAGAAGGCGCTGTTCTGGTCCCGCCTGTCCTTCGCCGCCAGCCTCTTCACGGTTCTCGCCATCGTCTTCAGCATCGCGCAGTATTTCGAGCAGCGCGAACGATGGCGCGTGGAGCACAGCCTCGCCTACATCCGGGACGGGTGGAACGCCTCCCTGACCGATGCGAGCCTGACGCTGGGCCGATTGTACGATCGGTATCTGGAAACCGATACCGCCGACACGACCTTCTTCGCGTTCGCGCGGGGGCGGGACGGGGATGCGCCCCATCATTTCGGCGTCGTCGTCACCTACTGGGAACAGATCGCCCTGTGCGTCGAGAACGACATCTGCGACGGCGACGTCCTGCGCGCCTATATCGGCGAGGGGGACGCGCCCCTGTTCCTGGCGGCCTGTCCGATGATCCTCGACTATCGCCGACATGCCGCGTCCTACGCCACGCGGGCCGAGCGGTTCCTGGGCGTCGTCTGCTGAGGACGCCCCGCAAGGCTTCCGGGACGGGCGCAAGCCGCGCCGACTTGCGGCATCCGGCTTTCCTCCTATGTTAGCGCTCCTGTGCGACGTAGATACGGGAAGGAACGGACCATGAGGCGAGTCACCATCGCCGCCGTCTCGGCGGTCATGCTGCTGGGAGGGTGCCAGACGCCCAATCCGACCGTCCAGACCGGCCCCGGCGCGGCCCCGGCTGCCTACCGGGCGAGCGACGTGGACATCCAGCGCGCGCAGGCGCTCCATCAGGAGGCCATCCAGTCGGGCAAGGTGATGGCACCGGGCGAGAACCCGGTCGCGAATCGGTATCTCGACCGCGTCGTCGCGCGCATCGCGGCGCAGCGACCGCCGGGCGCGGTGCCCCTGCGGGCGTTCATCGTGAAGGAGGAGAGCGTCAACGCCTTCACGACCGGCACCGGCTATCTCTACTTCAACGAGGGTCTGCTGGAGGCGCTCGACAACGAGGCGCAGCTCGCCATGGTCGTGGGCCACGAGGTGGCGCATATCGACCTCGGCCATCTGGAGCGCCGCAGCGATTCGCGGCAGACGGTCTCGGTCCTGACGCAGGTCGGCGCGGAGGTGCTGGGCCAGACCCTGGGCGGCGGACTGGCGCAGATCGGCCAGCTCGGCGTCGCCCTCGCGGGCCAGCGGGCCACCGCCTACAGCAGCCAGTCGCACGAGGTGGAGGCGGACAAGGTCGGCCTCGACTACGCGATGCGCGCCGGCTATGACGGGTTGCAGGCCGCCAGCGCCTTTCGCGTGCTGAGCGAGGAGAACGGTCCGCAGAGCCGGGTCGCGGAATTCTTCAGCACCCACCCGAACAGCGCCGGACGGCAGGCCCAGCTTACCGAGATCGCCTCCGCCACGGGCCGCCCGGCCTATGTCGGCGCGGCGGAGCATCAATCGGCGGTCTCCACGCTCCGCTAGCGGAGCGTGCCGGGCGGGGCCTGCCCTACGAAACGCACCCCGCCATCGCCACCCGCGCCCGCGCATCCGTGCCGAAGCGTCCTTCCGCGGTGCCCTCCTCCGTCGCGACGCGCACCCGCGCGCCGTCGATCTCGCCGCCCGCGACCATGATGCCCCGGGCGCTGACCGTGTCGTCCACGTCGATGGTGAAGGCCACCCGCGCGCCGGGGGGCAGGCCGCGCAAGGGCAGCGCGACGGCGGTATCGCCGTCCGAGACCAGCGGCTCGCCGGTCAGGCGCTCGGCCCCCGCCACGATGCGGAAGGGCTGGAACACCTCGATCCCCGCGCCGGCGGCCGTCGTGTCGAAGATCAGCCCGCCTGCCGAACCGTCCAGATCGACCGTCACCGTCGCGGTGCCGAGGGGGCACGCGCCGTCGTTGAGGATGGTGAAGCGGTCCACCGGCGCGCCCTCGTCGAAATCGACGCGGATATCGGCGAGGAGCGGCGTGGCGACGAGGCTGAACAGGGCGGCGAGGCGGATCATGGGCCGGACCTTTCGCAAAGGGACTTCGGAGAGGATGGCCCGCGCGGTCCGCCCGTCAAAGATAGCTCTTCTGCTCCGAGAGGGCCGAGCCGGTCAGCGCGTCGATGCGCTGCTTAAGCCGGGCGCGGTCGTCGTTGAGGGTGTAGACGGCGCGGGCGGCGGTTACGAAGACGGGGCCGAAATCCGACCGCCGCTCCATCGCGCGCAGGGCGTTCTCGATATCCCAGAGTCGCCGGTTCACCGCGTCGAGGTCCCGCGTCAGCGCGTTGAGAGCGAGGGACGGGGTCAGGGCGGCCTCGCGGCGGTCGGTCAGGAGGGCGTGTTCGGCATGGATATGCGCCAGCTTGGCCGGGTCGGCGATCCGCTCGCGCTTGATCCCGAGAATGGACAGGCGATCGACCAGCTCGCCCGCCGAGACGGGAATCTCGATCCTCAAGTCCATCACAGCACCATCGCTTCGAGATCGGCGCGGACGGTGGCGAAGGGATGGGACCAGTTGCCCGGCACGGTCTGACGGACGAGGCGCATGGACGGGTACCAGTAGCTGCGCTCGCCGTGCGGTCCCCAGTACCAGAAGGCGGGCCGGGCCAGCAGCGTCCAGACCGGCACGCCCAGCGCCCCGGCCACGTGGGCCAGCCCCGTATCCACGCTGACCACCACGTCCATCGCCTCGCACAGGGCGGCGGCGTCGGCGAGGTCGCGGTCGGTGCTGGCTGTGTCGACGATCAGCGCGCCCGCCCCCAGCGCCTCGATATCCGCCTGCCTCGCGCCCTTGACCATGCCGAAGAGCTGCACGCCGGGAATGTCCGCCAGATCGAGGAAATGGCGCAGGTCGGCGGCCTTGCGCCGCGCCTGCGCGAACCCCGCGCTGCCCGCCCAGGCGATGCCGACCTTGAGCATCCCCGCATACGGCTCGGTCAGGCGCGCGGCGCGGACGCGGGAATCGGGCGGGACGTGCAGCGGCGCGGGGGGCGGGCAGGTCTCGGGCGTCAGCCCGAAGATGCGCATCAGGTCCATCGCCGGGACATGGGCATCCTCCACCCCCTCGGCGGGCGGCATCTCCTTGCGGAAGACCCGGTCGACATAGGGCACGTCCGACAGCAGGCGTCGGGTCGGACCGCGCGCGGTGACCCAGACCTCCTCCCACCGGTCGCGCAGCAGCGGCAGGAAGCGCGAGACGAGGACGAGGTCGCCGAGACCCTGCTCGGCCATCACCAGCAGCCGCCGCCCCGTCGCCGGCCCGCCGCGCCAGCGCCGGGAATCGCGCACCGGCTCGCTGCGGGGGGAATAGCGGAACCGCTGGCCGTAATCCTCCAGCCCCCCGGCGAAATCGCCCGCCATGAAGCGCGAGGTGGCGCGCAGGACGTACAGCTCGGCATCGTCGGGGGCCTCGGCGATGGCGGCGTCGAAGGCGTCGAGCGAGGCGCGCCAATGGCCCATCCCCTGAAGATCCCGCGCCAGCGTGCCCACCGGCCCCCCGGCCAGCCCCGCCCGCTCGATCACCGCCATCCGGCGCGCCCCGTCGAAATCGCCCTCCTCGCGCAGGGCGTTGCCCAGGTTGGCGATGGCGGTGCGGTTGCCCGGCCCGTGATGCAGCGCGCGGGCGTGACAGATCTTGGCGGCGCGCAGATGGCCGAGCGAGCGCAGGGCGGCGCCGAGATTGGTCCAGATCGTCGGATTGTCCGGCATGTCCCGCAGCAGTGCCCGGTACGCGTCGGCGGCGCGGTCATGCGCGCCTTCGCGGTGCCAGGCCACGGCTTGGCGCAAGTCGGGCGGCGCGCTGTCGTCGTCGGTCGTCATGCGGTATCCGGGCGGTGGACGATGGTCGCGACCTTACGGAGCGCCGCCCCGTTGGCAAACCGCTTTCGCTCAGTGCAGCACGAATTCGCCGTTCACCGCCCGCCATTCGCCCGGCGCGATGAGCTGCCGATGCGCATAGGTCACCGAATGCAGCGGCCCGTCCAGCTCCCGCCGCCAGAAATCGAGAAAGGCCCTGAGGCGGGGAAAGGCGGGGGCGGTGTCGTAGTCCTGCCAAGTGAAGCTCTGCAGGATCGCCCGGCTGTCGGGCATCCGGTAGAGGATATGCGCGGTGGTCAGGCCTTGTCCCGCCAGCATGCGCTCCGTCTCGGTCATCGTCATATCCGCTATCCTTCTCGTGGGAGGAAAGGGGCCAGCCTAGGGCCACCCTCTCCCATGGGACAACGGGAATGGTCAACAAAGCGTAGCGCGAACAAGACATTAGCACCGATCCGTCGCGAGTGCTGACACCGCCCATCCGCTCCGTGCACGGAATCGTGACGCAAAAGGGCGAACCGTGCCGATCCCGGTCCAGAAATTGCCCCGTTGTCCGGCCAGATGGATTTTCAGGGAGTTCAACCGAAAGGCAACAATGATGAAAATCGTTCCCGCGCTTCTCGCCGCCACCATGGCGGTGACGGCGCCGACCCTGGCCCCGCAGGCCGAGGCGCACGGCATGGTCTATGCCGATCTCGTCGAGGGCGTCAGCCCGGCGGTGGTCAACATCTTCACCACCCAGGCCGCCTCCACCACCCGCCGCGACATGCCCGACCTGCCCGACGGGCATCCGCTGAAGGAGTTCTTCGACCGCTTCGGCGGGATGCCGCGCGGCGGGATGGGCGAGCCGGAGCGCTCGCTCGGCTCGGGCTTCATCTTCGACCCGGCGGGCTACGTCATCACGAACCACCACGTCATCGACGACGCCGCCACGATCAAGGTCGCGCTGAGCGACGACCGGGAGTTCGACGCGACCGTCGTCGGCTCGGACGAGGCGACCGACGTGGCGCTGCTGAAGATCGAGGCGGGCTACGCCCTGCCCTACGTCGCCTTCGGGGATTCGGCATCCCTGCGCGTGGGCGAGGAGGTCGTCGCGGTCGGCAACGCCTTCGGCCTCGGCGGCACGGTCACGCGCGGCATCGTCTCGGCCAAGGGCCGCGACATCCGCGTGGGCGGCCCCTATGTCGACTACATCCAGACCGACGCGGCCATCAACCGGGGCAACTCGGGCGGCCCGCTCTTCAACATGCAGGGGCAGGTCGTGGGCATGAACACGGCGATCTACTCGCCCACGGGCGGCTCGGTCGGGATCGGCTTCGCGGTGCCGTCGGCCATCGTCTCGCGCATCATCGACGACCTGCGCATCGACGGCACCGTCTCGCGCGGCTGGATCGGGGTTGGCATCCAGCCCGTCACGGACGCCATGGCCGAGGCCATCGGCCTGACGGAGGCGCAGGGCACCATCGTCTCGACCGTCTCGGCGGACGGCCCGTCCAACGGCGTCCTGCTATCGGGCGACGTGATCCTGTCCTTCAACGGCCAGCCGCTGGAGAAGAGCCGCGACCTGCCGCGCTTCGTCGCCCGCACCGCGCCGGGTTCGAGCGTGCCGGTCGAGATCCTGCGCGATCAGATCCGCCAGACGATCTATCTCACGGTCGGCGACCGGGCGCAGGGGGCGTAGGGCGAAACGCA
>JAHDDY010000012.1:63708-66099 GCA_020629115.1 Paracoccaceae bacterium
TCGCGCCGGGGCTTTTCATGCGGCAGTCCTACCGCGCGCCCAGCAGCATCGTGACCACCACCCGCTCGTCCCGGATGGCCGTGCCGACGCCGACGATGCGGGCCTCGGGGTCCATCAGCGCCTCGCGGTGGCCTTCGGGCGAGCGCAGCCAGTCGGTCACGGAGGAACGCACGGTATCCTCGATGCTCCAGTCGATGCTCTCCTCGCTCGCATCCCACAGGATCTCGGCCACCTTGTCGTAATGAGCGATGTTCGCCTCGGCGAGCCGCGCGCCCAGGTCCCGCCCGTCGGGCGCGAAATGGCCGAAGAAGTCGCCCGTGATCATGTCGCCCGAATAGGCCCCGGCCACCACGCCCAGGCCCGGATCGGCCGTCAGCTCGGCGAGGCCGTTCTTCTTGCGGTGCAGGTTGACCGTCTTGTAGATCGACGTGCTGACCTTCAGCGCGAAGGTGTAGGCGCTCTCGCCCCACGGGCCGGCGCGGTCGGTACCGTGCAGCGTGCTGCCCCGGGTCGAGGCCGGCTCGATGAACGCCCCCTGCGCGAGGGCCGGGGGAGCGCCCGTCGCGGTCATCAGGGCGAGGGCGAGGGCGGTTCGGGAAAGGCTGGTCATCGGTTCGGCTCCGGTCTGCATGGCCCCGCATTCACGAGAGAAAGTCGACGCACCGCGCGGCCGTTCCATGGACATCGTACCATGCTTGACGCCCGCACCTTGACGGATGGTTAACGATCCGGGCGCGCGCGGTACGGAAAAGGGGTATTGTCGGGGCGATCCCGTCGCCGGCATGGCGATATTGACGATCTATTTAGGACCGCGCGGCTAGCCTGTACGGCGAAACGAGAGAAGGAGACGCCCCATGGCACGGATCACCCCGGCGGTATTGTGCGGCGGCGTCGGCTCCCGGCTCTGGCCCATGTCCCGCGCGCTCTATCCCAAGCAGCTGCTGCCCCTGACGAGCGACCGGACGATGATGCAGGAGACCCTCGCCCGGGTCTCGGACGGGTCGCGGTTCGCGAAGCCCATCCTGATCTGCAACGACGAGCACCGCTTTCTCGTCGCCGCCCAGATGCAGGAGATGCAGGTCGCCCATGGCGGCATCCTGCTGGAGCCGGCGGGGCGCAACACGGCGCCCGCCGTGGCGCTGGCGGCGCTGCACGCGATGAAGGACGACCCGGACGCGATGCTCCTCGTCCTCGCCGCCGACCACCGGATCACGCGCCCGGACGCATTCGTCGAGGCGGTGGCGGCGGCGGAGGTCGCCGCGCGGGACGGTCGCCTCGTCACCTTCGGCATCCAGCCGAGCGCGCCGAGTACCGGCTACGGCTACATCCGCATGGGCGAGCCGACGGCGGCCCCCGGCGTCCACGACGTCGCCCGCTTCGTCGAAAAACCCGACGCGGCCACGGCGGAAGGCTTCCTCGCCGAGGGGACGTATCGCTGGAATGCCGGCATGTTCCTGCTCTCGGCGGCCTCCTATCTGGAGGAGCTGGCCCGCCACGCGCCCGACATCCTCGACGCCTGCCGCGCGGCGATGGCCGGGGCACGCGAGGATCTCGACTTCGTCCGCCCCGACGAGGCCGCCTTCCTCGCCTGCCGCGCCGACAGCATCGACTACGCGGTCATGGAAAAGAGCGACCGGGCGGCGGTGGTGCCCTGCGACCTGGGATGGTCGGATATCGGCTCGTGGGAACAGCTCTGGCAGGTGGGCGAGAAGGACGCGCAGGGCAACGTCACTAAGGGCGACGTGCTGCTCGACGGCGTGCGCGATGCCTATGTCCGTTCGGAGGACAAGCTCGTCGCCGTGATCGGGCTGGAGGACGTGGTGGTCGTCTCGACCGCCGATGCCGTGCTGGTCGCGGCGAAGGACCGGGCGCAGGACGTGAAGGCGATCGTCGACCGGCTCAAGGCCGAGGGGCGCGATGAGCACAATACACATGTGCGCGTCTACCGCCCCTGGGGCTTCTACGAAGGCATCCACCTCGGCGACCGGCATCAGGTGAAGCACATCTCGGTCGATCCCGGCTCCACCCTCTCCCTCCAGAAGCATTTCCACCGGGCCGAGCACTGGGTCGTCGTGCGCGGAACCGCGCTGGTGACGCGGAACGAGGAGGAGCTGCTCGTCTCGGAGAACGAATCGGTCTACCTGCCCCTCGGATGCGTCCACCGCCTGCAGAACCCCGGCAAGGTACCGCTCTCCATCGTAGAGGTGCAGACGGGCACGTATCTGGGCGAGGACGACATCGTCCGGCTGGAGGACGTGTACAACCGCGCGGGCTGAAGGCGCGCCTGCCCTTCACGGGCGACACAATTTACACGGATGGAGGGGGAGGAATACGTCTGGTACTCCCTAGGGGAATCGAACCCCTCTTTCCAGGTTGAAAACCTGGCGTCCT
>JAHDDY010000013.1:0-50304 GCA_020629115.1 Paracoccaceae bacterium
GTTGCCACCCGACGAGGAGCTGGACGCGCCGCTCGACGAGGACGACGAACCGTTGCCACCCGACGAGGAGCCGGTGCCGCCCGAGGAGGACGACGAAGACGAGGAGCTGCTCGACGACGAGGAGCTGGACGAGGACGAGCTGCTCGACGACGAGGACGAGGAACCGTTGCCGCCAGACGTACCGCCCGAGGACGAGGAGGAGCTGGTGGAGCTGCCGCCGCTCGTGTTGTTGTTATTGTTGTTGCTGTTCGTCACGCTGTTGTCGACGATCTTCGTGGTCTTGCTCTTGTCGACGGTCGTGCTTCGGTCGATGTTGTTCGTGACCTTGTTGTCGTTGTTACTCTGGTCCAGCGTGCTGTTCGCCGCGAGGACGATGCTGTTGTTGCCGACGGTGACTCTTTTGTCGTCTCCGAAGGTCCGGTTGTCGACCCGGGTGTTGTCCGTCCGGCTGTTGTCGTCGCCGAAGACGCGGTTGTCGACGATGCTGTTGTCGCCCACGCTGTTGTCGGTGATCACGCGGTTGTCGTTGAAGACGTCGCCGGCGCTGCCCTGCTCGACGATGACCGTCTGGCTGGAGGAAGAGCCGCCGCCGAAGCCGCCGAAGCCGCTGAACCCGAAGAAGGCCGGGGCCGCCGGGGCGATCTGGGGCTGGATGGCCGGCGCGGCGAAGACGGGCGCGGAGGCCTGCTGGGGCGTGATGTTGACGATCGTGTTCGTCGGCTGCGCCACGGGCGCGGGCTGGGCGACCGGGTGGTCAATGCAGACGATATCGAGGATTTCCGGCTGCGCCTGGAGAATCGGCCCGGTCTCGACGATCTGCGGCTCGGGCAGGAAGACCTGCGCGGCGGGCTGCACGATGGGGCGGGTGTCGACGATCGGCTCGGCCACGAAGGTCTCGATGATCCGCTCCTGGCCGACGATCTCGATCGGGCCGAGATACGGCTCGATGTCGACCGCGGACTGGGCGACGGGGGCGAGGTCCTGCACACAGTCGCCGATTCCGCCGGAGACGGTCAGCGCACCGGGGTTGTAGGTTCCGGCCATGAAAGTGTCGGTCGTCGTCATCGTCTCCCCGACGAAGCCCTGCTGCATCGGCTCGGTGATGGTGTAGCTTTCCGTGGTCGAGATGCCGTGCAGGCTCTCGACGTGGTGGCCGCCCCGCATGCCGCCATCGGTCACCGCGTACTGGCCGCCGATCGTGGCCGGCTGGTAGCTGGTGGTGCCGTAGGTGGTGTTGAGGTCGATCATCTCGACCGGCGCGGCCTGCATGGGCTGCACGATGGGGGCGGTCTCGACGATGCCGATGGACGAATCCATCGTCTCGGTCATGGTGGGCCGCATCATCGGCTGGAACTCGATGGCCGGGCCGACGGGACCGATGCCCATGTCCGTCTCGTCGAGGGTGTACTCGTCGGGCGCGGAGGCATCGACGAGCGGGATGAGAGCGCCGTCCAGCGCGTCGCGCTCGATCTTCAGTCCGCTGGCCGCCTTGGCCGCGTAGCGCAGCTTGAACAGCGCGGCATCGTCCTGCGCGCCGATCGGGGCGGCAGTGGCGTTGAGCGTGGAAGCGAGCGACACCGCCGTAACGGCGACCCCGAGCGCAACACGCGACGTGGTGATTTTCCAATCGATCATGGTCGCCTCTTCATTGGTTGGTCGGCCAGCATCATCTGCAGCCGTCGGTACGCAAGGTCGGGTGCAAGCCACGGGCCAACATCGACGTTGCAGAACCATGAATACAGAGACTCTGATTACGAATAATGATGTATTGGATACGGTATTCCGGTTTACGGAACGTGTATAATAACGCCGTATTAATAAAATTGGTTAATAGAGGACCGCGAACTTACTTCGCCAGCTCGGATTCGAGGAACGTTCGGAGCACGCCGACCCGCTTGGAATGCCGCATTTCCGCGGCGTAGACGAACTGGAGCGGGAGGACGGGGCCGTCCATCTCGGGCAGGACCCGGACGAGGGCGTCCGACCCGGCGAGATAGGCGGGCAGGATGCCGATGCCGACATCGGCGCGCACGGCCTCGACGATGGCCATCTGGGAATTGACGGCGATTCGCGCCCGCAGGGGCGTCTCGCCGGAGCGCTCGACGAACAGCCAGTCGAGGTCCTCCACCGGCTGGGGCGCCTGGGGCGTGTATCGGATCAGCACGTGCTGTGCCAGATCGGCACGACTCTCCGGAACGCCCGCCCGCTCCAGATACGCCGCGCTCGCGTAGAGACCGATGCGCGACTCCCACAGGGGCTTCGCGATGACGTCGGCCTGGCGCGGGACGCGCTGGCGGATGGCCACGTCGGCCGCGCGCATCGGCAGGTCGAGCACCGCCTCCGTCATGGCCAGGTCGAGCGTCAGGCCGGGATGGAGCGCGAGGAGCCTCGGCAGGCGCGGGATCAACCACAGGAGGCCGAAATCCATGGTCATCGTGATCCGCAGGCCGCCGTAGACCCCTTCCTTGACGCCCCGGATCTCGCCGGTGGCGACGTTGAGCCGGTTGACGATCTCCCCGGTGGTCTCGAACAGGATCTCCCCCTCAGAGGTCAGCAGCAGGCCGCGCGGGTGACGATGGAACAGCGCCACGCCCATCGTGCGCTCCAATGCGTGGATCTGGCGGCTCACGGCGGACTGGCTCAGATGCAGCGTCTCGCCCGCATGGGTGATGCTGCCCTGCTCCGCGACGGCATGGAAGATGCGCAGCTTGTCCCAATCCATGACCGTCCGCCTTTTCGCACCATATTAAGGCCACAGGAACGTCGTCCGCTCTCCTTGCGCGGGCGGAGACCGGGCAGGGGGTTTGAATTCCGATCGCTCCTGTATCACAAGGACGGCGCGGGACATACGGGAGATAGGGTTATGGGACGGACATTGCAGGCCTGGGGCGCACGCGTCGCCGGCATCCTCGCGGCGCTCCTGATGCTGACGGGGGCCGCGGCGGCGCAGGAACGGCTGTCGGGCGACTATTACGGGCTGGACGAGGCCCGGGGCCTGACCATCCGCCTCCAGGACGGCGGGGCGGGCGCGACCGGGCGGATCGCGGCCGGGGACGGCAGCGGACAGGCGATCGACGGGCGCCGCCAGGGCGGGGCCATCGTCTCAAAGCTGATCTTCCAGGGCAAGCAGGGTACGGCCCGCTTCGTCCCCCAGGGCCTCGGCCTCGGCTTCGAATGGACCGCCGACGACGGCACCGGGTCGGTGGTCTACGCCTTCGGACGCCGGGGGCTGGAACTGCCGCCGCCCTCCCCGTCCTACGTGCCCGAGGACCGGATCGGCAGCCGGGTCGAGCCGCACGTCTTCGTCGCCAGCTACGAGTTCTGGCAGCCCGAGACCGTCGCACGGACCTACGACGCCATGGACGACAAGTTCCGCGCCATCCTCCAGTTCTTTCCCGCCGTGCAGACGGATATCCTGTGGAAGCTGTGCCAGAGCACGACCGCCGCCCGGGGTCTGGGCGAGGCGCTGCGGGGCGAGGGTGTGACCTGCGCGCAGGTTGACACGACCCTCAAGAACGCCCAGCGGTCGGGGGGCTTCAACGCCTTCAAGCGCCGCGTCCACGCGGAGCGGGCCGACGCGGAGCGGGCCGTCCAGTGCGCCCGGGGCATCCACCCCGCCGAGGTCTGCGCCGCCTCGGCCCGCCGCACCCAGGCGGCGGCGATATCGCTCGAAACCGTGATGACGGTGCTGCGGGGCATCTGACGCGGAGCCTTCCGCAGGGAACCGGCATCACCCGATGGCGGACGATGCCGGGTCGCGCCTCGGCGGAAGCACCTCCGCGACCGTGAGGCGGATGCCCGGCGGGTCGAGGGCGAGCGCATCGTCCTCGTCCAGGAAGCGCAGCGACAGCGCATCGCCCCGCCCCCGCGCATAATGCCGGACGCGGCGCCGCGTCGTATCGACGACGAGCACGTGCGCCATCGTCGGCAGGGTGAAATACGCCCGCGTCTTCTCTGTGATCTCGTCGTCCGTGTTCGACGGCGACAGCACCTCGACGGCAACGACCGGATCGGGCGTGAAGACCGCATCGTCCCCGGGGTCGTCCGCTCCGCACCGAACAAGCGCGTCGGGCTTCAGGATCGTCCCGTCCGCCGTCTTCAGGGCAGCACCGTCCGGCAGGGATTCGCAAGGCAGACCGCCTCGGTCGATCTCCCGCGCGAAGGATCGGTCGATACGCGCCTTCGCCCGCAGATGCGCATGCCGCTCCATCGTCTCCGGCATGCGCGGAGAATGCTTCAGGACCGGGACACCGTCCCACAACTCCCACGATTCATCCCGCCGCTCCTCGCAGAAGACGAGGAACGCCTCGATGGACATCGGTACCGGCGGTGTCGGGTCTGGATTCGGATCGGCGGGCATGGGGGGACGATAGCCGATGACGCTCCGCATGTCACCGGCCCGCCATTTCTTCGCCCTACCGCGCGAACTTCTTGTACTTGATCCGCTTCGGCTCGACCGAGTCCGCGCCCAGGCGCCTGATCTTGTCGGCCTCGTAATCCTCGAAGTTGCCCTCGAACCATTCGACGTGGCTGTCGCCCTCGAAGGCCAAGATATGCGTGCAGATGCGGTCGAGGAACCAGCGATCATGCGAGATGACCACGGCGCAGCCCGCGAAGTTGAGGAGGGCGTCCTCCAGCGCGCGGAGCGTATCCACATCGAGGTCGTTGGTCGGCTCGTCGAGCAGGATGACGTTGCCGCCCTCCTTCAGGAGCTTCGCCATGTGCACCCGGTTGCGCTCGCCGCCCGAGAGCATGTTCATCTTCTTCTGCTGGTCGCCGCCCTTGAAGTTGAACGCGCCGACATAGGCGCGGGAGTTGATCTCCGCCTTGCCGAGCTGGATCAGGTCGTTCCCGCCGGAGATTTCCTCCCAGACCGTCTTGTTCGGGTCGAGCGCGTCGCGGGACTGGTCGACATAGGCGAGATCGACCGTGTCACCGAACGTCACGCTGCCCTCGTCGGGCTGCTCCTGCCCGGTCATCATGCGGAACAGGGTCGTCTTGCCCGCCCCGTTCGGGCCGATCACGCCGACGATGCCGCCCGGCGGCAGGCTGAACGACAGGCCGTCGATCAGCAGCTTGTCGCCGTAGGACTTGCGGATGTCGTCGACCTCGATGACCTTTTCCCCGAGGCGCGGGCCGTTGGGGATGATGATCTGGGCCTTGCCGATCTTCTCGCGCTCGGATTCCTCCAGCATGTCGTTATAGGCATTCAGGCGGGCCTTCGACTTGGCCTGGCGGGCCTTGGGCGACTGGCGCACCCATTCCAGCTCGCGCGCCATGGTGCGCTGCTTGCCCTTGTCCTCGCGGTCCTCCTGCTCCAGCCGCTTGGCCTTCTGCTCCATCCACGAGGAGTAGTTGCCCTCCCACGGGATGCCCTTGCCGCGGTCGAGTTCGAGAATCCAGCCGGTGATGTTGTCGAGGAAGTAGCGGTCGTGGGTGATGAGCAGGACCGCGCCCTTGTAGTCCTGGAGGTGCTTCTGCAGCCACGCGATGGTCTCGGCGTCGAGATGGTTGGTCGGCTCGTCCAGCAGCAGCATGTCCGGCGCTTCGAGCAGCAGCTTGCACAGCGCGACCCGGCGCTTCTCGCCCCCCGAGAGGTTCGCGACGTCCGCATCGTCGGGCGGGCAGCGCAGGGCCTCCAGCGCCACGTCGATCTGGCTGTCGAGGTCCCACAGGTTCTGCGCGTCGATCTGGTCCTGGAGGGCGGTCATCTCCTCCATCAGCTCGTCGGTGTAGGTTTCGGCCACCTCCATGGCGACCTCGTTGAAGCGGTCGAGCAGCGCCTTCTTCGGGGCGACGCCCTCCATGACGTTCTCGCGCACGGTCTTCGTCTCGTCGAGCTGCGGCTCCTGCGGCAGGTAGCCGACGCGCGTGCCTTTGTCGGCCCACGCTTCGCCCGTATAGTCCTTGTCGATCCCGGCCATGATCTTCAGCAGGGTCGATTTCCCGGCCCCGTTGTTGCCGATCACGCCGATCTTGGCGCCGGGATAGAAGAACAGGCGGATGTTCTGGAAGACGGGCTTGCCGCCGGGATAGGTCTTGGAGACGCCATCCATGTAGTAGACGAATTTCTCGGCCATGCGTGTCGCGCTCTCGGATCGGAATAGGGGAATTGCGCGGGTTCTACTCCGACCGAGCGGGAAAGGCAATTTCAAGCTTTCGGTCGTCCCCGGCGGCGGGCGGGTGGCGGATGGCGGCCATCGCCTTACCCTCTCCTCCGAACGGATGGAGACCGGCGGCATGATCGAGAGCGGCGAATTCTTTCTGCGGGTCGGGCTGGCCACGCTGTTCGGGCTGATCGTCGGGCTGGACCGGCAGATCAAGCGAAAGCCGCTTGGCGCGCAGGCCTACATGCTCATTTCCGCCGGATCGGCGGCGCTGATGGTGGTGACGATGAATTACGGGGCGAGCGCGGTGGCGAACGACTCGTCCATCAGCGTCGACCCCTCCCGCGTGGTCCAGGGGCTGCTCGGCGGGATCGGCTTCCTCGGCGCGGGCGCGATCATCTCGCAGAACGACGACGGACGCCTGCGCGGGGTGGCGAGCGGGGCCGCCGTGCTGACCTCGGGCGCGATCGGGCTGGCGGCGGGGATGGGGTACCTGCTGGAGGCGGGCTTCCTCGCCGTCCTCACCTTCCTCATCCTCGCGGGCTTCGAGTGGATGCAGTCGAAGGACCTGCTCCCCGACGAGATGGACGACCCGCGCTGAGGGAATCGCCGGTCTTTCGGCGTGCGGCGTTCTGCTGTAGAGCGGGGCGAGGGGCGACGAACGAGGGAGAGGGGCCATGCGCTGCCCATTCTGCGGCGACAACGGCAGTCAGGTGAAGGATTCGCGCCCCGCCGAGGACCATGCCGCCATCCGCCGGCGGCGTTTCTGTCCCGATTGCGGCGCGCGGTTCACGACCTTCGAGCGGGTGCAGCTGCGCGAGCTGACGGTGTTGAAGAAGAACGGGCGACGCGTGCCCTTCGAGCGGGACAAGCTGGCCCATTCCATCCGCGTGGCGGTGCGCAAGCGCGATATCGAGCCGGAGCGCATCGAGCGGCTGGTCTCGGCCATCGTGCGCCAGCTCGAATCGTCCGGCGAGCAGGAGATCGCGACCGACCGCATCGGCGAGACGGTGATGCGGGCGCTGGCCGGTGTCGACACGGTCGCCTACGTGCGCTTCGCCAGCGTCTACCGCAATTTCTCGGATGCCAGCGATTTCGAGACCTTCGTTCAGGAACTGCGCCCCCCGGCGGGGGATGGCGAGGATGACGGGGCGGACGGGGACGCATGACGCCCGGGCGCGGCATGGCGCTGGCGCTGGCGCTGGCGCGGCGGGGACTGGGCCGGACGGGCGGCAACCCCGCCGTCGGCTGCATCGTCATGCAGGGCGAGCGGGTGATCGGACGCGGGCGGACGCACGATGGCGGGCGGCCCCACGCGGAGACCCGCGCGCTGGCCGATGCGGCGGCGCGCTACGGGGCGGATGCGGCCCGGGGTGCGACGGTCTTCGTCACGCTGGAGCCGTGCGCCCATCACGGACGCACGCCGCCCTGCGCCGATGCCCTGATCGCGGCGGGGGTGGCGCGGGTGATCGCCCCGCTGCCCGACCCGGACCCGCGCGTGGCGGGCAAGGGCTTCGCGATGCTGCGCGCGGCGGGGATCGAGGTTCTCGTCGGTCCCGGCGAGGCCGAGGCTCGCGCCCTGCTCGCCCCCTACCTGCGCCTGCGCGAGAACGGCCGGCCCACCGTCACCCTCAAGCTCGCGGCCACCCTGGACGGGCGCATCGCCACCCGGACGGGCGAGTCGCAGTGGATCACCGGGCCGCGGGCCCGCGCGCGCGGGCATCTGCTGCGCGCGCGGTCCGATGCCATCCTGACCGGCATCGGCACCGTCCTGGCAGACGATCCGGGCCTCGACGTGCGCCTGCCCGGACTGTCGGATGCCTCCCCCGTTCCGGTCGTCGCCGACCGTGCCCTGCGCACGCCGCCCGGAGCCAGGGTCCTGCGGCGGGGAACGGCGGTGATCGCGGGGGATGCGCGCCGGCACCCGGAGCGGGCCGACGCCCTGCGCGCGACGGGGGCGCAGGTGATGCAGGTGGACGCCGACGGCGGCATCGACACCCTGCTCGCCGCCCTTGGCGAGCGGGGATACGCCTCCGTCTTCTGCGAGGGCGGCGCGACGCTCGCCGCCGCCCTCGTCCGCGCGGATCGCGTCGACCGGCTGGTCTGGGTCACGGCGGGGACGCTGCTGGGCGGCGACGCGCGCGGGGCGCTCGATGCGCTGGGCCTCGACCGCCTCGCCGCCGCCCCCGACTTCCGCCCCCTGTCGAGCGAGGCGGTGGGACCCGATATCTGGCATGTCGGGGCGCGCGCGACGGCGTGACCCTCGACAGCGCCCCGCCCCTGCCGTATCGCGGGGACCGTCGAAGAAGGAGACCTCGGATGTTCACCGGCATCGTCACAGACATCGGCATCGTCCGCGCGCGCGAGGCGCGGGGCGACACGCGCTTCGTCATCGGCACGGCCTACGACACGGGGCGGATCGACACGGGCGCGTCCATCGCCTGTTCCGGCTGCTGCCTGACCGTCACGGACAAGGGCCGCGACGGGGAAGGCGCGTGGTTCGCGGTCGACGCGTCCGCCGAGACGCTTTCGCTGACCACCGCCGCCGACTGGGCGCCGGGGACGCGGCTCAACCTCGAACGCGCGCTGAAGGTGGGCGACGAACTGGGCGGGCACATCGTCAGCGGGCATGTCGACGGGATGGCGCGGGTCGTCTCCGCCGAGCCGGAGGGCGACTCGCTGCGCCTGACCTTCGAGGCCCCGGACGCCCTCGCCCGCTTCATCGCGCCGAAGGGGTCGGTGACGCTCGACGGCGTGTCCCTGACGGTGAATGCGGTGGAGGGCGCGCGCTTCGGCGTGAACGTCATCCCCCACACGCAGGAGCAGACCACGCTGGGCGCTTTGGACGCGGGGGGGCGGGTAAACCTTGAAATCGACGTGCTCGCGCGATACGTGGCACGGCTCGAAGAGGCCCGCGCAGGACGACAGGAGACCGCCCCCCATGCTTGATTCGAAACGTGTTCTGGTGGTGGCCGCGCCCTTCTACCGCGACATCGCCGACATGCTGGTCCAGGGCTGCGTCGATCGGCTGGTCGAGGCGGGGATCGAGGCGGTCGTGACGGAGGTGCCCGGCGCGCTGGAACTGCCCGTCGCCATCCGCATCGCCGCCGATGGCGGGGGCTATGACGGCTACGTCGCCCTCGGCTGCGTCATCCGGGGCGAGACCTCGCATTACGACACGGTCGCGAACGAGAGCGCGCGGGGCATCATGTCCCTCGGCATCGACCGCGGGCTGGCCATCGGCAACGGCATCCTAACGGTCGAGAACGCGGGGCAGGCCCACGTGCGCGCGGACCCGACCCAGAAGAATAAGGGTGCGGGTGCCGCCGACGCGTGCATCGCCCTGATGGGCATGCGCGACGGCGAGGCGCCGAGGCGCGACTCCAGCTTCCTGCCCGACTCCGAGCATATCCAGATGGCGGGCACGGCCATGCCGCGCGATGTCTGACGGTCAGGCGACGGCGGCGAGCGCGCCGCACAAGCTCGACATCTCCCGCCGCGCCCGCTCCGCCGCGCGCCTCAACGGGGTGCAGGCGCTCTACCAGATGGAGATGACCGGCGCGACCTGGCAGAGCATCGCGGAGGAATTCCGCGACCACAGGGCCATCCAGCAGATCGACGATGCGGAGATCGCCAAGGCCGACCGGCGGCATTTCCGCAAGCTGCTCGAAGGCGCGGTGGCGGAACAGGCGCGCATCGACCGGGCGGTGAACGGCGTCCTGAAGGACGGCTGGCCCCTGCGCCGCATCGACCCGACGCTCCGCGCCCTCTTCCGCGCCGCCGGATCGGAATTCTTGACAATGCCCAAGGTACCACCCAAGGTTGTCATCAACGAGTATGTAGAGGTCGCGAAAGCCTTCTTCGAGGCGGAGGAGACGCGCTTCGCCAACGCGGTCCTCGACGCGCTCTACCGCGAATTGCGGCCCGATCCGCCGCCCGAACCGGAACCCTGACCATGACAGACGCCGCCAGCAGTGCCGCCGACGTTCCGAACCGCCCCCGGGCCGTTCGCAACGTGGCCGTGCTGGCGACGATGAGCGCGTTCCAGGGCGCGCAGATGCCGGTCTACATCATCCTCGGCGGCCTCGCCGGGGCCATCCTCGCCGACGACAAGGCCTGGGCCACCCTGCCCGTCGCCTGTTCCATGCTGGGCGGCATGGCGACCGCCCTGCCCATGTCGCTCTTCATGGGTCGGTTCGGGCGCAAGGCCGGGTTCTGGCTGGGCAGCGTATTGGCCATGCTCGGCGGCATCCTGTCGGCGCTGGCCATGTTGCGCGGGGATTTCTGGCTTTTGTGCCTCGGCTACATCTTCGCAGGCGTCTATCAGTCGACGCAGAACTATTTCCGCTTCGCCGCGACCGATACCGCGCCCGAGGATTTCAAGCCCAAGGCCATCTCGCTGGTGCTGGCGGGGGGGCTGGTCGCGGCGCTCCTGAGCGCGGAGATCGTGACGCGGACCGAAGGGGTGTTCTCCGCCGTGCCCTTCGTCGGGGCCTTCGCATTCCTCGTCGTGCCCAACCTCGTGGGCATCGTGCTGACCTTCTTCCTCGATTTGCCGGCACCGACACGGAAGGATGCCAAGGTTCCCGCCCGGCCCTGGCGCGAGATCCTGCGCGACCGGAACATTCCCGTCGCCATGGTCTGCGCGATGTTCGTCTACGGGACGATGACCCTGACCATGACCTCGACCCCGCTGGCCATGGTCGCCTGCGGCTTCGGCACGCCGGACGCGGCGGACGTGGTGCGCTGGCACGTGGTCGCGATGTTCGCGCCCAGCTTCTTCACCGGCTCCATCATCGCGCGGGTCGGCCCGCGTCCGGTCATCGCCGTCGGGCTGGTGCTGCTGCTTGCATGCTCAGCCGTGGCCCTGAGCGGGATCGAGCTGCACGACTTCTACATCGCCCTGATCCTCTTGGGGGTCGGCTGGAACTTCGGCTTCGTCGGGGCGACGAGCCTGCTCGCCGCCCATAACCGCCCCGCCGATCGCGCCAAGGTGCAGGGGGTAAACGATTTCCTCGTCATGGGCACCATGACGGCGGCCGCGCTCGGCTCGGGCGGGCTGATGGCGTCGGGGGGATGGTCCTTCGTCGTGACGGCCGTCACCCTTCCGGTCGCCATCGCCGCGCTGGCGCTGGCCTACGGCGCCGTCAACGCCCGGCGCGCGGCCATGCCGGGCCATGCGACCTGATCCGGAGCGCATCGTCTGGCTGAACGGGCGATTCGTCCCGGCGGACGAGGCGCGGGTGTCGATCTTCGATCGGGGGCTGCTGTTCTCGGATGCCGTCTACGAGGGCATCGGCATCCTCGACGGGCAGATGATCGACGCGCCCGTCCACATGGCCCGCCTGCGCCGCTCGCTCGGCGAACTGGGCATTCCCGAACCGATGGACGAGGCGACGCTGCACGCCGCCCTGACACGACTCATCGCGGAAAATCTGGTCACCGAAGGCTTCCTCTATCTGCACGTCACGCGCGGGGTGGCCGAGCGCGACTACGTGCCGCCCGAGGGGCTGACCCCCACCGTCTTCGCCTTCACCCAGGCCCATCCCGCGCCGCTGGCAGACCGCCCGCCCGTCCCCGTGCGCCTGACCTCGCATCCCGACCTGCGCTGGGCGCGGCGGGATATCAAGACCTCGAACCTGCTCGGACAGGTCCTCGCCAAGCGCGCCGCCGCGCAGGCCGGATCGGACGAGGCGCTGATGGTGGACGTGGAGGGGTACGTGACCGAGGGCGGCTGCACGAGCTTCTTCATCGTGAAGGACCGCGTCATCGTCGCCCGGCCCGTCACGCATGACATCCTGAACGGCGTTACACGCCGCGCGATGCTCGTCGTGGCCAAGCGCGAGGGCTATCGCATCGAGACCCGCCGCATCACCCTGGCCGAGGCCTGCGCCGCCGACGAGGCCTTCGTCACCAGCGCGTCGAGCTACATCGAGCCGGTCTCGCATATCGACGGAGTGGCCATCGGAGCGGACGCTCCCGGCCCCGTCACCCGCCACCTGCGCGCCGAATATCTGCGACGGGTTCGCACCTCAACCTGAGGCGGAAGACAGGGTTGGGGACTTTTTAAGGAAGAATCGCCATTATCCAACTTGATTAGGTAATTGAGAGAAGCACGCAGCGGTATACGCTTTCTCGAACTGCCCGAACGACCCGGATTATGACAACTTTCGATTGTACGAACGTCGAACCGACCATGACCCGGCCCAAGTGTCGCTTGTTCCGGTGACGGCGTGAGCGCTACATGGAAACCGACCGAAGCCACGGCCAGGACAGACGCATGACCGCCGACGCCGAAATCAACGATCTGCTGCGCATGACGGCGACGGGCGACCGCGCCGCCTTTCGCCTGCTCTACGACCGCGCCGCGCCCAAGCTGTTCGGCATCGCGCTGAAGATCTGCCGCGACCGGACGCTGGCCGAGGATGTGCTCCAAGAGGCGTTTGCCGATATCTGGCACCGGGCGAGCCGGTTCGATTCCCGGCGCGGCGATGCGGGGGCCTGGCTCGCCGTCATCGCCCGCAACCGCGCGGTGGACGCCCTGCGGCGGCAGGGACGGGGCGTCATGGGCGCGACCCGGCACGAGGGGAGCGGCGCCGTCGAGGATGCCGCCGATCCGGCGATGACGGACGATGGCGGGGTGGACTACCTGACCCTCGTCGACTGCCTCGGCCGGCTCGACGAACGCCAACGCGATCTGGTGCTGCGCGCGTACTACCGGGGGGAGACCCGCGAGGAACTGGCACGTGCTTTCGATACTCCCGTGAACACCGTCAAGACCTGGCTTCGCCGGGGCCTGCTGACGCTGCGCACCTGTCTGGACGAGTAGGGACCATGGGCAAGGAACGCGATCTGGATGCCGCCGAGCGGGCGCTCGGCACCCTGCCCCGCAAGGGCGAGACGCCGAAGGGGCGGCGCGAGCGGGAGGCGTGGGAGCAACGCCTCGCCACGCTGCTGCGCCCCGTCGAGCCGGTCGCGCCGCCGCCGGGCCTCTTCGCGCGCATTTCCGAGCATCTGGGGCATCACGAGACGCGGCGGGAGCTGGCGCGCAGCCGGCGTACGACCCGTCGCTGGCAGGGGATCGCGGCGCTCGCCGGTCTGACCGTCGCGGGGCTGGCGGCCCTGCTGCTCCTGCCGACCCTTGCCCCTGACGAGCCGCGCGCGCGCCTGATCGCCGTGGTTGCCTCCGACGAGACGGGGGAGGCGGCGATGGTCGTCACCCTCGATGCGGACGCGAACGCGGCGACCATCGTGCCGACCGGCGCGCGGGCACCCGACGGGCGGGCGTTCGAGATGTGGTACCTGCCCGCCGACGGCTCCCCGCCGGTCTCGCTGGGCCTGCTGCCCGCCGGTCCCGTCGCGGCGCAGGCGCTCGACGCGACCCCCGCTCCGGGCGACGCCTTCGCCATCAGCGTGGAGGCCCCCGGCGGTTCGGCGACCGGCCTGCCGACGGATGCGCGCTATTCGGGGCGGGTGGAGGCTATGGAGTGATACGGACGGTCATGGGCAATGACCGTCTCCATCCGTCCCCGCTGCCGCGGATGCCTCGGGTCGCAACGTGACGCAAGGCTGGTCCGGGGCACGCGGTGCCCTTCCGTCAGAACGGTGACGCGACCGGGCCGCCACCGCCCGTGATCTGGTCCGGCGTGATGCGGCCCACATTCCCGAGAAGCTGCTGCAGGAAGGTCAGGCGCTTGCCCCGGGTCGGGGTCGTGCGGGTCACGAGGTCGACCACGCGCCCGTCCTGAAGCCCGTAGCGGTCGACCGAGCGCACCACCCCGTCGGCATCGAAGGCGAGCACGAGGACCTGCTGGTCGATCGGCTTCGGCGCGAGGAACAGCTCCGTCTCCGTCGTGCGGGAGATGTAGTACCACTCGTCGTTCTCGAAGGTCGCCGTCGTGCCGGGCCGCCCGATCTTGGCCACCACGTCCGCGCGGCCGTCCTCGCCGACCTGGATGCGCTGAACATAGGTGTCGGCCGGCACGTAGCCATGGGTCTGGCGCACCGGCTCGCAGGCCGAGAGCGCGATGGCGCTAGCCAGCAGCGCGGAGAGGGGGGCGAGTCGGGTCATGCGGATCGTCCTCCGGCGTATCGACGTTTTCCCGTCCGGGACTATCCTCTTGCGGGCCAGAGTTCAAGCATCCGCATAGGAAAGCGTCGCCATGCCCGCCCCTGATTCTCCCGACACCGCCCTGTCCCGCCCCGTGGCCCTGGCCGACCTGACCGGCGCGTCGCAGCGATACGAGGGGAGCGCGACGGCTGAGGAATGCGCGGCGCTGGCCGCGCGGTTCGACCTGCCGGAGGTGGGCGCGCTGTCCTGGCGGGTGACGAGCGCGCCGTGGCGGGGGGGCGTGCGCCTGTCGGGGCGGATCGAGGCGCGGGCGGTGCAGGAATGCGGGGTGACGCTCGACCCGGTCCCCGCCGTCATCGACGAAAGCTTCGAGCGCGGCTTCCTGCCTGATGCCGAGCTGTTCGCCGAGGACAGTCCCGGCGCGGAGCACGAGATCGTCGCCGATCCCACGCTGGGGGAGATCCCCGAGCCGCTGACGGACCCGCTCGATATCGGCGCGGTGGTGGCCGAGGAATTCGGCATGGCCCTCGACCCCTATCCCCGCAGGGAGGGGCTGGACGAGAACG
This sequence comes from Paracoccaceae bacterium, assembly GCA_020629115.1. Lineage (GTDB taxonomy): Bacteria > Pseudomonadota > Alphaproteobacteria > Rhodobacterales > Rhodobacteraceae > JAHDDY01. The sequence continues at coordinate 14,745 of JAHDDY010000013.1, forward strand.
CGGTCTACACCGCCCAGCCCGCGGGCGCCGAGCCGCTGACCGACGACGCGGTGAAGCCCTTCGCGGGCCTCGCCGATCTGGCGAAGCGCATGGGCGGGGAGAAGGACGGCGGGTAATGCGAAAAAGTGTTGTTTTCCGCCGCCGGATCGCTATTTTCGCGCCCTCGAACAGATACCCCGGAGACGCGCCTGGCATGGGTGCCCGCTCAGAAGGAATCCGACATGGCAGTCCCTAAGTCAAAGATCACGCGCTCCAAGCGCGGCATGCGCCGTTCGCATGATGCGCTGGCGGCCCCCGCCTATGCCGAATGCGACAACTGCGGCGAGCTGAAGCGCCCGCACCACGTCTGCACCGCGTGCGGCCATTACCGCGACCGCGAGGTCGTCGCCCAGGTCGAGCAGGATTACGACGACGACGAAGCGGCATAGACACCGCCCCGTCCGGTGTGCGAGACAGGATGACGACGGCCCGCCAAGGCGTTCCCTGCTCGGGCTGACGACCTACGGTGTGGCGGGTCTCGCGCACGTCCCGCTGGGATTGAGCCTCGGCGAGAGGTAGCGCAACCCGCCCTTCCGTCGGCGCAAGGTGCTACAGCGAGAGAGACGGACCCGCGATGGGCCATGGAATCACCCTTTCGATCGATGCGATGGGCGGCGACCACGCCCCCGACAGCGTGATCGACGGCATCGCGCGCCGGGCGAAGCAGGACCCGGATATCCGCTTCCTCCTCCACGGCGACACCGACGCCATCGAAAAGCGCCTCGCCAAGCGCAGGGTGCTCGACGGGCGTTTCGAGATACGCCACAGCGACGACGTGATCGAGATGGACGCCAAGCCCTCCGTCGCTGTACGGCGCGGGCGGCAGTCGAGCCTGTGGCGCGCGCTCGAATCGGTGCGGGACGGCGAGGCCTCGGCGATGGTCTCCGCCGGCAATACCGGCGCGATGATGGCAATGGCCCTCTTCTGCCTGCGCCGCGCGCCCGGCGTCGACCGCCCCGCCATCGCCGCCCTCTGGCCAACCAACGGCCCTCACGACCATTGCATCGTGCTCGACATGGGCGCGGACGTGCGCGCCGACGCCGCCGATCTGGCGAAATACGCCGTGATGGGGTCCGAATACGCCCGCATCGCCCTCGGGGCCGAGCTTCCCCGTGTGGCCGTGCTCAACGTCGGCATCGAGGACAACAAGGGCCGCCCGGAGGTCAAGGAGGCCGCCGAGGCCCTGCGCGCCATGGTCGAGCGTCCCGGTTGCAGCTTCAGCTTCGAGGGGTTCATCGAGGCCAACGCCATCACGACCGGACAGGCCGACGTGGTCGTGACCGACGGTTTCACTGGCAACGTCGCGCTCAAATCCGCCGAAGGCACCGCCCGCTTCGTCGGCGACCATCTGCGCGGCGCGTTCGAGCACGACTGGAGCAGCCGCCTCGCCGCCCTCTTCGCCATGGCTTCCCTGCGCCGCCTCAAGCGCCGGATCGACCCGCGCCGGGTCAATGGCGGCGTGTTCCTCGGTCTCGACGGGCTGGCAGTGAAGAGCCACGGCTCGGCGGACGCCATCGGCTTCGCGGCGGCGGTCGAGCTGGCCGCCACCATGTCCCGCGCCGACGTCATTAAGCGCATCGCCTCGCAGCTCGCCGTCGCGCCCGCTGGGGAGAAGACGCCGGACGGATCGGCGGCGTGAGCACGCGGCGCGCGGTTCCGGCGGGCATCGGCTCGTACCTGCCCGCGCAGATGGTCACCAACGAGGAACTGTCGAGGACGGTCGACACCACCCACGACTGGATCGTCGAGCGCACCGGCATCCACCGCCGGCACATCGCCGCCGAGGGCGAGGCGACCTCCGACCTCGCGCTCCACGCCGCCCGCCGGGCGCTGGATCATGCGGGAATCGGCATCGGCGACATCGACCTCATCGTCCTCGCCACCGCCACCCCGGATCAGACCTTCCCCGCAACCGCCACCCGCGTGCAGCAGGCCCTGGGTATGTCCCACGGCTTCGCCTTCGACGTTCAGGCGGTTTGCTCGGGATTCGTCTACGCCCTGTCGGTCGCGACCCAGTTCATCGAGACGGGCAAGGCGCGCGGCGCGCTCGTCATCGGCGCGGAGACCTTCTCGCGCATCCTCGACTGGTCGGATCGCAGCACCTGCGTCCTCTTCGGCGACGGGGCCGGGGCGCTGGTGCTGCGCGGAGAAGACGGTAATGGAAACAACGACGACCGGGGCGTTCTGAGTACGGAATTGCGCTCCGACGGCGCGCATAACGCCGCCCTCTTCGTCGATGGCGGCCCCTCCACCACCGGCATCGCCGGGCACCTGCGCATGAACGGACGCGAGGTGTTCAAGCACGCCGTGCGCAACCTGGCCGAGATCGGCGAGGCGGCCCTGGAGAGCGCGGGACTGGCCGCATCCGACGTGCGCTGGATCGTCCCGCACCAGGCGAACGCCCGCATCATCGCCAGCACGGCGCAGAAGATGGGCGTCGACATGGAGCGCGTGATCGTCACGGTACAGGACCACGCCAACACCTCCGCCGCCTCCATCCCCCTCGCCCTCGACGTCGCCGTGCGGGACGGACGGGTGCGGCGGGGAGACCTTCTGCTGCTCGAAGCCATGGGTGGCGGATTCACCTGGGGCGGTGCCGTCCTGCGCTGGTGACGACGGGCTGTGGATAAACGCGGCGAACCGGAACCACTAAGCACCTTTGTCTATTGACTCTTTTCGCCGGTTCACGAATAGTTTGACGACGTGAACGGGGGGAGCGAGTGCTGCGATGACGTCGAAGACGATAACACGTGCCGACCTGAGCGAGGCGGTCTACCGCGAACTCGGGCTGTCGCGCAACGAATCGGCCCAGATGGTGGAGTCGGTTCTCGACCATATCTCCGACGTGCTGACCAAGGGCGACAAGGTGAAGATCTCCTCCTTCGGCACCTTCAGCGTCCGAGAGAAGAAGGGCCGTATCGGGCGCAACCCGAAGACGGGCGAGGAGGCACCGATCCACCCTAGGCGGGTGCTTGTCTTCCGCCCTTCCCACGTGCTGAAGGACAAGATCAACGGCGAAACAACAAACGCCGGATAAAGTCGCGCGGAGAAACATCCGCGTGCATGGATTGAACGGGCTGGAGCGAACCGAATGACGAAATCCGACAAAGCGTTTCGCACGATCAGCGAGGTATCGAAGGAACTCGATGTCCCCGCCCACGTGCTGCGCTTCTGGGAGACCAAGTTTCCGCAGGTCAAGCCGATGAAGCGCGGCGGTGGAAGACGCTACTACCGGCCCGAGGACGTGTCGCTCCTGCGCGGGGTGCGCGAGATGCTGCACGTCGACGGCTTCTCCATCAAGGGCGTGCAGAAGGCGCTTAAGGAGCAAGGCGTCAAGGCCATCGCCGAGCGCTCCGAGGGCGTACCCGTCGCGACGCTGGCGCAGCAGGAGGTGCCGGTCGCCGCCGCCGCCGATGCCGCCGCGCTGGCGGGCGGCGAACTGCCGATGACCACCGCCGACCGCAAGGCCCTGCGCAAGGCGCTCGAAGCCCTGCTGGCCCTGCGCGAGTCGCTGCTCGAAAACGGACAGAAAGCGGCATGATAGGGATTGCGCTCGCCGCGCGCGGGCGCTATGACAGCGCCATGTCGGGCTATAGCGCAGCTTGGTAGCGCGTTCGTCTGGGGGACGAAAGGTCGTAGGTTCAAATCCTGCTAGCCCGACCATTTCCCACCACCGCGAAACGGCCTCTTGGACAGGGGGTCTCGATGTTTCGCGATGACGGTGGGGTCCTTCCCTCGCAAGACATCCGGGCGATGATCGCGGACGGTGCCGTTCGCGCTCAATCGACCGTCGAGGTTGGCCAGATCCAGCCCGCCAGTCTCGACCTGCGCCTCGGACAGTGCGCCTATCGCGTGCGCGCCAGCTTCCTCCCGGGCAGGGCGACGGTCGCCGAGCGGCTGGACGATTTCGCCATGCACGAGATCGACCTGCGCGACGGCGCGGTGCTGGAGACCGGCTGCGTCTACCTCGTCCCGCTTCAGGAGAGCCTTACCTTGCCCGCCCGGGTCAGCGCGGCGGCGAACGCCAAGAGCTCCACGGGGCGGCTCGACCTGTTCACCCGCCTCATCGGCGACCGCGCCACCGAGTTCGACCGGCTCGACGCGGGCTATGCCGGCCCGCTCTACGCCGAGATATCGCCGCGCACCTTCAGCGTGCTGGCCCGCACCGGCAACCGGCTCAACCAGATCCGCTTTCGCACCGGCGAGGCGGGCTACGACCCCGACACATTGGTCGCGCTGCACGAGGCGCATCGGCTGGTGACGGTCGACGGCGCGCCCCTGCCCATGGATGCCGCCGCCGCCGAGGGGGGCGTCGGGTTCAGCGTCGACCTGCGCGGGCGGGAGAGCGGCGCGCCCATCGGCTACCGCGCCAAGCGTCATTCGGCCCTCGTCGATCTCGACCGGATCGGCGCGTATACGGCGGAAGAGTTCTGGGACACGCTCTACACCGACCGCCACGGCCGCCTGATCCTCGATCCGGGTGCCTTCTACATCCTCGCCTCGCGCGAGGCGGTCCATGTCCCTCCCGGCACCGCGGCCGAGATGGTACCCTACTCCGCCCTCGTCGGCGAGTTCCGGGTCCACTACGCAGGTTTCTTCGACCCCGGTTTCGGCCACGCGGCGGCGGGGGGGAGCGGGGCGCGGGGCGTGCTGGAGGTGCGCTGCCACGAGACGCCCTTCGCCCTGGAGCACGGTCAGGTCGTCGGCCGCCTGCTCTACGAACCGATGCGGGCGGAGCCGGACATCCTCTACGGCGGGGCGGTCAAGTCGAACTACCAAGGGCAGGGTCTCAAGCTTTCCAAGCACTTCGCGATGCCCTGAGGCTTAGAAGAGATCGGCCTGATCCGCCTCCGGCCCGTCATCCTCGTCGTCGTCCTCCACCGCCTTGCGCACCGCCGCGCCCCCCTCGGGCCGGGCGTCGAGCAGGCCGGCGGCCTTGAGTTCCTGCACGCCCGGCAGGTCGCGCACGCTGTCGAGACCGAAATGGTCGAGGAAGGCATCCGTCGTGACGAAGGTGACGGGGCGGCCCGGGGTCTCCCGCCGCCGGCCCAGGCGAATCCATTCCAGATCGAGCAGCAGGTCGAGCGTCCCGCGCGAGACGGCCACGCCGCGCACCTCCTCGATCTCGGCGCGGGTGGCGGGCTGGTGATAGGCGATGATCGAGAGCGTCTCGACGGCGGCGCGGGAGAGCTTGCGGGTCGTCGTCTCCTCGCTGCGCAGCAGGAAGCCGAGGTCCGATGCGGTGCGGAAGGCCCATTTCCCGGCGACCCGCACCAGCGTCACGCCCCGCTCCGCATAACGCGCCTCCAACCGCCGCAGCGCCTGTGCGGCGTCCGAACCGCGCGGCATCCGCGCCTCCATCGCCGCCGCGGATAGCGGCTCGACGGAGGAAAACAACATCGCCTCGACCATCCGCTCCTGCTCGACCGCATCGGGCGGATCGAAGCCGAGATCATCCTGCGCCGCCGCGCTCACGCCTCGCTCCGGCGCAGCTCGATGGGGCCGAACGGCTCCGCCTGCCGCAGGGAGAGCGCGCCGTCGCGGGCCAGCTCCAGCGAAGCGGCGAAGGTGCTGGCCACCGCCGAGCGCGCGAGGCGCGGCTCGCGCCAGTCGTGGGGGAGGAAGGCGTCGAGCGTCGTCCAGTCGAGGGCGGTGCCGAGCGCCTGACCGATCCGGCGCAGCGCATCCTCCATCGCGTAGACCTTCGGACGCTCGACATGGAGCGGAGTGTAGGCCGCACGGGTACTGCACCGGGCATAGGCCTGCAGCAGATCGAGCAGGGTCGCGCGCCAGCGGGTGTCGCGCTCCACGACGATGGGGTCGGGCGCGCCCCGGGCGTGGACGTCGCGGCCCAGCCGGTCGCGTGCCAGCAGCCGCGCGGCCACCCCGCGCATCGCCTCCAGACGCCGAAGCTGAAAGGCCAGCCGCGCGGCCATGGCCTCGGCGTCGGGCGCGTCCTCCTCCGACGGGTCGGGGGGAAGAAGCAGGCGGGACTTGAGGTAGGCGAGCCATGCGGCGGTGACAAGATAATCGGCGGCCAGTTCCAGGCGCAGGTCGCGCGCGGCGTCGATGAAGGCGAGGTAGCGGTCCGCCAGTTGCAGGATCGACACCTCGCGCAGATCGACCTTCTGCCGTCGGGCGAGGGTCAGCAGCAGGTCGAGCGGCCCCTCGAACCCGTCGATATCCAGAAGCAGGCCTTCCGCGCCCGCCTCCTCGTCCTCCTCAGACATCGAACCCGCCGCGCCGCGCCAAGTCCGCGTAACGCGCGGCGTCGGCCTCGGCGTCATGGTCGATCGGGCGGCGCAGGGCGAGGGCGCGGTCGCTGCGCGCGCGGGCGGCGTCGGTCAGGGGACGGCAGGCGGCGGCGACGGCGCGCATCTCGGCCGCGTCGCCATTGCAGTGCAGCACGAGATCGCAGCCCGCGTCGAGGGCGCGCACCGTGCGGGTGCCGAAATCGTCGTCCAGCGCCTTCATCGACAGATCGTCGCTCATCAGCAGGCCGGTCAGGCGCAGCGTCTCGCGGATATAGGCGATGACAACCGGCGACAGGGTCGCGCAGGCATCGGGGTCGAGCGCCTCGTAGACGATATGCGCCGTCATCGCGAGGGGCGCATCGGCGAGGGCGGCGAAAGGACGGAAATCGGTTCCGGCGAGGATATCGAGCGGCTCGTCGACCCGCGGAAGCGTCAGGTGGCTGTCGGCACGGGCGCGGCCGTGACCGGGAACATGTTTGATCACGGGCAGCACGCCCGCATCGAGCAGGCCGTCATGCACGCATTGCGCCCGTTCGGTCACGGCCTCTACCGTGTCACCCAAAGCCCGGTCGCCGATGATGTCATGCGCGCCGGAGATCGGCAGGTCGAGCAGCGGAGCGCAGTTCACGTCGATGCCGACGGCGGCCAGCTCCGCGCCGATGAGGCGGTAGCGCAGGCGCAGGGCCTCGCAGCGGTCTTCTTCGGACAGGCCCTCGGCGGCGGCGGCGGACAGGGCCGGGGGCCAGCCGCGCCAGTGCGGCGGGCGGAGCCGGGCGACCCGACCGCCTTCCTGATCGACGAGGACGGGCGCGTCTCGGCCCACGCTCTCGCGCAGCGCTCCGGTCAGCGCGCGCAGGGCGTCGGGCGTCTCGACGTTGCGGGCGAAGAGGATGAACCCCCACGGATCGGCATCGCGAAAGAAATCGCGCTCCGCGCCGGAAAGCGCGGTTCCGGCGCAGCCATAGATCGCCGCATGCGTCACGCCCGGACGCTCAGCGCGCGGGCACGAAGCAATCGACCCCGCGCAGCCGAAGCTGGTCGCAGAGCTGCGCCGCCTGACGCGAATCGCGCAGGGGGCCGGCGCGCAGCCGGAACAGCTCCTCCCCCTGGGCCGTGCGCACGGGCTGGATCTGCAGTCCCAGCCGTCCGAGCAGGACCGGATGCTGACCGCGCAACTGCGCCCACCGTGCCCGCACGATATCCGGGCTGGGCATGGCGCCGAGCTGCACCTGGGCATCGCCGACCGGCTGGGGCGGAATGCCCAGGGGCTGTGCCTGGAGGGTCGGTGCGATGGCCTGGCCCGGCACGGGGACGACCGGAACCGGCACGACCGGGACCGGAACCACGACCGGCACGCGGGTCGTCGCGACGGCGGGGGAGCGCGAGGGCGGCGGCGCCTCCGCGATGCGGGCGCTTTCCGGGCGCTGGGCCAGATCGGGCTTGCCGCGCGGCATGGGGAAGAGCACCAGACCCTCGCCGAAATCGTCCTCGGTCAGCGGTTCGGCGGCGGGCGCGGCCACGACCTGCGTATCGGCGGACCTGTTGAGTCGTTCGACGACCACCGTCTCGACGGTGACCGTGGTGGTATCGCGTCCGCCGAGATCGAGGGAGGCCACGTCGCGTTCGGCGGCGGCGCGCTGCGCGTCGTTGGCGACCACCGTCTCTGCCTGGAGGATGGCGGCGGTATCCGCGACCTGCACCTCCGCGCCGCCCGCGAGTTCGAGATCGCCGGTCCGGTCGGGGACGTTGCTCTCGGCGAGGGGCGGCTCGCCCTCGATGGAGGAGGCGAGCTGCAGCTCGTCGATGCGCAGGGCATCCTCCTGCACCCCCGTCACCGCGAGCGCCCCGGCGGGGTCGAGCGCGCGGTCGGGAAGGCGGTCGACGACGATGCCGTCCCGGCGCGCGGTCTCGGTGGTGCCGATCCGGCGGATCTCGTCGATCATGGTGTAGGCGTCGTTGTCCTGGTTGGCGATGGCCGTGCCGCCCTCGTCGATGGGCACCATCTTCGCCTGACCGTCCTGGGCCACCAGCAGGGGTGGCTCGTCGACGCTGGTGCGCTGGCCGAGCTTGTAGGCCGCGAAGACGAGGCCGCAGCCGATGACCAGCGTCATCAGCACGCCGAGGATGGCCCCGCCCCCGCCGCCCGCCGCCCCGGCGCCCGGCTCGTAATCGTCGGCGTAACTGTCGTCTGTATTGCTCATCGTCCTGCCCGGCGGTTTGGTTTTGTAGACACGGCACGCCGTTCCCGCCCGATACGGCACGCTCTTGCGACAAAGCGTTCTTTAACGAACCTTACCGCATTTCTTCCATCGGCGTCACGCCCAACATGCGCAAGCCGTTGGAAATAGTGAGGGCGCAGGATCGGGCGAGCGCCATCCGGGCGAGCGTGACCTCCGGTTTTCCGGCCTGCACGAAGCGCAGCCCCTCGTCCGCGTTGCCCCGGTTCCACAGCGAATGGAACGCGCTGGCGAGGTCGTAGAGGTAGAAGGCGATGCGGTGCGGCTCGTGCGAGTCGGAGGCGAGGCGCACCTGGCGCGGCCATTCGGCGATGCGCGCGATGAGCGCCATGTCCGCCTCGTGGGTCAGGGACGACAGGTCCGCCCCGGCGAGCGCCGCATCGTCCGGCACCGCGATGCCCGCCTCCTCCGTGGCGCGGCGCATCAGCGAATGCACCCGGGCGTGGGCGTACTGGACGTAGAAGACCGGGTTGTCCTTCGACTGCTCCAGCGCCTTCGCGAAGTCGAAGTCGAGGGACGCGTCGTTCTTGCGGGTGAGCATGACGAAGCGCACGACCCCCGCGCCTACCTCCGCGATCAGGTCGCGCAGGGTGACGAAGGTGCCGTCCCGCTTGGACATGCGCACCTCCTCCCCGTCGCGCATGAGCTTGACGAGCTGCGTCAGCTTGATGTCGAGCCGGTCCGACCCGTCGCCCAGCGCCTTGCACGCCGCCTTCATCCGTTTGACATAGCCGCTGTGATCCGCGCCGAAGACGTTGATGAGCCGGTCCGCGCGCTGCAGCTTGTCGTAATGATAGGCGATGTCGGGGGCGAAGTAGGTCCAGGAGCCGTCCGACTTCTTGATGGGCCGATCCACGTCGTCGCCGTATTCGGTCGACCGGAACAGCGTCTGCTCGCGCGGTTCCCAATCCTCGGGCTTCTTGCCCTTGGGCGGTTCCAGCACGCCCTGGTAGATCAGGCCCTTCGCGTCGAGCGCGGCGACCGCATCCTCGATCCGGCCCGTGCCGTAGAGCGACTTCTCCGAGAAGAACACGTCCATCGTCACGCCGAGGCCGGCGAGGTCGTCGCGGATCATCTCCATCATCGCGTCGGTGGCGAAATCCCGGACGGGAAGGAGCCATTCCTCCTCGGGCCTGTCGAGCAGGCTGTCCCCGAAGCGGTCCTTCATCGCCTGGCCCACCGGCACGAGATAGTCGCCGGGATAGAGGCCGTCCCCGATCTCGATGGCCTCGCCATGGGCCTCGCGGTAGCGCAGGAAGGCCGACCGGGCGAGCGTGTCGACCTGGCTGCCGCCGTCGTTGATGTAGTATTCGCGCGTCACGTCGTAGCCCGCGAAGGCGAGCAGCGAGGCGAGCGCGTCGCCGAAGACCGCGCCGCGCGTATGGCCGACATGCAGGGGGCCGGTCGGGTTGGCGGAGACGTACTCGACGTTGACCGTGGTGCCGCTGCCGATGTCGAGCCGCCCGTAATCGTCCCCCGCACGCAGGGCCACGGCGACCCGCTCGCGCCAGAAATCGGGCGAGAGGCGCAGGTTGATGAAGCCCGGCCCGGCCACCTCGACCGAGGCGATGGTCGGGTCGTCCTCCAGAATAGTGGCGATCCGTTCGGCCATGTCGCGCGGCTTCATCCCGGCCTGCTTGGCGACGACCATGGCGACGTTGGTCGCCACGTCGCCATGGCTCGGGTCGCGCGGCGGCTCGGCGCTCACCGCATCGGTGCGCACCGCGCCGGGCAGGTCGAGCCGCCCCAGGGCGTCGAGCACCGTCTGCCGAAACTGAGCGAAAACGTCCATGATTCCCGTCTTCCATCTTCGATTGACCCGTCGACCCCCGTCTCTAGTGCGGTTGCCGCGCAAGGGAAACCGATTTCGGTACGCGGGGCGATGGACCGTGCAGGCCCGAAGGGCAATAGCAAGGCGGCATCATGCGCGGCGGTGGAGGCCCTACCTCGGGCCGTTCCAAGGGAACCGAATCGAGCCGTCCGACCGCTACGGCGCGTCGCTTCTGCGAGATGCTGGAGAGCACTTGCCGCGGTGCGCTGCAAGCGACGTCCTGACTTGTTCACGCCCCATCGCGGTCGCTCGCGACACCGTGCGTCATCTTGTCAACGCGTGTGCGGCGACGGCGATAGCCTGCCCTTCTCGGAAACAAGACGACCAGAGGGGACTCACGATGACGCGCACGACCTTGGCCACCACGATGGCCGCCGCCGGCCTGTTCGCCGCCGCAGGATCGCCTATCGCCACTGCGGGAGGGCATGTGGACGGCGATTGCACGCTCAAGACACCGCGCGACGCGATGACCTACGAGGATGCCGGCGCAGTCTACGACTGCCTGGCCGACGCGATGGCCGAAGGCTACGCCGAGGGGCCGAAGCGGTGGATTCCGAAGGATTTCGTGACCGGCTACCGCGACTGGACCCTCGCCAGCACCCTGCCCGCCGATCCGGGCGCGCATGGGGGACGGTTCCTGTTGACCTACGTGAACGAGGTGGGGGCGGCAGAGTACCTGAAATTCGCGGACGAGGGGGTCGCGATGCCCGCCGGCAGCGTCATCGCCAAGGAATCCTTCACCGTCGCCGACGACGGCAAGGCCAAGCCCGGCCCCCTCTTCCTGATGCAGAAGGCCGAGGCGGGCGCGTCGCCGCGCACGGGCGACTGGTACTACATGGCCGTCCAGACGAACGGCACGCCGATGGCCGTGAACGTCTACACCGCCTGCAACGCGTGCCATTCGGCCTACGAGGACAGCGACTACCTCGCCTATCCCGAGGAGGGCGTGCGCGCGAGCGCCGACTGACGCGCCCTCAGGCCTTCCGCTCCGCCCGCGCGATGCTTTCCTCAAGCAGCGTGCGGGCCGTCTCCGCGTCGGCGGGGTCGTCGTGGTCGAAGGCCCGGTCGATCATCTCGTTGTATCGGCGGAAGAAGGCGGCCAGTTCCTCGTAGTAGTTGTCGCGCAGGTCACCGATATCCTGCACGGACGAATAGCTGTTGGCGAGCGTCGGCACGGCGATGACGCGGTCGTTGCGCGTATCGGCACTGCCGTCGTCGATCTCGTCCTGCATGACCCGCAGCACCCCGATGAGACGCGAGACGACCAGCGTGCCCGCCGGGACGGTGCCATGGAGCAGCAGCACGATGTCGAGCGCGTCCCCGTCCTCGGCCAGCGTGTTGGGCACGAACCCGAAGGCGAAGGGAAAGGTGAGACCGCGTGGCAGTTCCAGCGCCCAGCGCAACAGGCCGCTCTCATGGTCGAGATCGAGCTTGTGGTCGCTCCCCGCCGGGGTCTCGACGAAGACGTTGACGTCGCCCTCCGGGGTCAGGGGCGGAACGCGCTTGAGCGCCTCGTGATACATCGGTCGATTCCTCCATCGTGCACGGGCCAACGCATAACATCCGGAAACGTTCGCACTTGCGAAAGAATCTTGCGCGAGGGGACCTCGCGGCGATAGACACGGGCACGGTTTGCAAGAGAGGCCCGCGCATGTTCGACAAGATCCTGATCGCCAACCGGGGCGAGATCGCCTGCCGCGTGATGAAGACGGCCAAGCGTCTGGGCATCGGGACGGTGGCGGTCCATTCCGACGCCGACGCCAACGCGCCGCACGTGCGCATGGCCGACGAGGCGGTACATATCGGCCCGCCCGCCGCCGCCGAGAGCTACCTCGTCATCGACCGCATCGTCGAGGCGATCCACCGGACCGGGGCGCAGGCGGTGCATCCCGGCTACGGCTTCCTGTCGGAGAACGCCGCCTTCGCCAAGCGTCTCAAGGACGAAGGCATCGCCTTCATCGGCCCGCCCGTCGGCGCGATCGAGGCGATGGGCGACAAGATCACCTCGAAGAAGCTGGCCGGCGAGGCCGGGGTCTCGACCGTGCCGGGGCACATGGGCCTGATCGAGGACGCCGAGGAAGCGGTGCGCATCGCGACCGGGATCGGCTATCCCGTGATGATCAAGGCCAGCGCGGGCGGCGGCGGCAAGGGGATGCGCATCGCCTGGAACGACGCGGAGGCGCACGAGGGCTTCGCCCTGTCCCGCTCGGAGGCGAAATCGTCCTTCGGGGACGAGCGCATCTTCATCGAGAAGTTCGTCCAGAGACCGCGCCACATCGAGATCCAGGTCCTCGGCGACACGCACGGCAACATCGTCTATCTCGGCGAGCGCGAATGCTCGATCCAGCGGCGCAACCAGAAGGTCATCGAGGAAGCGCCCTCCCCCTTCCTCGACGAGGCCACCCGCAAGGCGATGGGCGAGCAGTCCGTCGCGCTGGCCAAGGCGGTGGACTATTGCTCCGCCGGGACGGTCGAGTTCATCGTGGACCCGGATCGCAACTTCTACTTCCTGGAGATGAACACCCGGCTTCAGGTCGAGCATCCGGTGACGGAGCTGATCACCGGCATCGACCTCGTGGAACAGATGATCCGCGTGGCGGCGGGCGAGCGGCTGGATATCGCGCAGGGCGACGTGGCGCTGAACGGCTGGGCCATCGAATCGCGCCTCTACGCCGAGGACCCGTACCGCAACTTCCTGCCCTCCATCGGCCGCCTCACCCGCTATCGCCCCCCCGCCGAAGGGCAGAGGGGCGAGGGGATCGTGCGCAACGACACCGGCGTCGAGGAGGGGGGCGAGATCTCGATGTACTACGACCCGATGATCGCCAAGCTCTGCACCTGGGCGCCGAACAGGGTCGCGGCCATCGACCTGATGCAGGACGCGCTGGACGGGTTCGAGGTCGAGGGGATCGGGCACAACATCCCCTTCCTCCAGGCGGTGATGAACCACGACCGCTTCCGCTCCGGCGACATCTCCACCGCCTTCATCGCGGAGGAGTATCCGGAGGGGTTCGAGGGCGCGGCGCTGTCGGCGGACGAGATGGAGACCGCCGTATCGCTGGCCGCGCTGGCCCATGTCGTGTCGGAGCGTCGCAACGCGGCGATCTCCGGCACCCTGCCCAACCGTCGGCGGGAGGTCGGCGAGGACTGGATCGCCATGGTGGACGATCCGGTCACGGGCCGCACCGCGCATCCGGTGAAGGTCGTCATGGAGGGTGGCCTGCCGACCGTGCAGGTGGGGAGCGGCGATATCTGTCGGGTGCAGACGGACTGGACGCCGGGCCAGACGGTGATGCGTGCGGTTGTCGAGGGGCGCGAGGTGACGCTCAAGATCGCGCCCGATGCCGACGCGCTCCACATCCGCTGGCGCGGCGCGTCGTTCCGCGTGGCGTTGCGCACGCCCGAGGCGGCGAGACTGGCCGCGCTCATGCCGGTGAAGCTGCCGCCCGACACCTCGAAATTCCTGCTGTGCCCGATGCCGGGGCTGGTCGTCTCGATCCTGGTGGCCGAGGGCGACGAGGTCCAGGAAGGCCAGGCCCTGGCCGTGGTCGAGGCAATGAAGATGGAGAACGTCCTGCGCGCCGAGAAGCGCGCCACGATCTCGGCCATCAATGCCGAGGCCGGGGCCTCGCTCGCCGTGGACGACGTGATCATGGAGTTCGTTTAGGGCGGCTCCACAAACGCGATCCCCCGGATACAATCAGTTCAGTTCGCATCCAGCGCATGAGCCACGAGCGCCGCATGGGGCACGATGGTCCCGGCTTCGCGGTGGGTCGCGCGCAGGATGACGTTCGGCGCCTTGCCCGCGTCGTAGGCCTCGCGCCAGCGCCCGGCGCACAGGCACCACCGATCCCCGGGCTTCAGGCCCTCGAAACCGAATTCGGGGCGCGGGGTCGACAGGTCGTTCCCCCGCCCCTTCGAGAACTCCAGGAACTCGGCGGTCATCACCGCGCAGACGGTATGCGAGCCGGTATCGCCCACATGCGCCTCGCAGCATCCGTTGCGCACGAAGCCGGTCAGCGGGTCGCGCGAGCACGATTCCAGCGCCTCGCCCAGCATGTTGATCGAGGGGGTCAGCCCCGGTATCCGTTCCTCCGACATGCGGCTGGCCTCCTCGGTCGCGGTGCAATCAAGACAATGCTCTCCATCCAATGGCGACGATCTTTACCGAATAGAAAGGCTGTGGATTGAAGTTAGGAGCCGGGGCGGCATTCGCCATGAAAACGATCGTTCAAAAACCGGGTTTCGCATCCAGCATGGCATTCGGCACCTTATATCTCATCGTCGGCCCGACGGGTTCCGGAAAACAGGCCCTGGTCGATGCGGTCCTCGAACACAATCCCGTCATCCAGCGCGCCCCGCTGATCGTCTCCACCGGCAGGGAGCGCACCCTCGCCGCCGTCGGCACCATCGCCCCGGAGCGGTTCCTGAACCTGATGCGCCGGGATGCCTTCGCCCTGCAATGGGACAGCGACGGCGTGCGCTACGGCCTGACCCACGAGACGATGCGCCGCCTGCGGGAGGGGCAGTCGATGATGCTGTGCTGCGATTCGATGGTGATCGACGAGGCGAAGCTGCTCTACCCCCGGGTACGGGTCGTCTACATCACCGCGCGGATGGACATCCTGCGCCGTCGCCTGATCTCTATGGCCTACGGCTCGGATGCCGAGATCGACATGCACCTAGCGCAGACCGCGCGGATGCGCCCCCGGGGCAAGAGCATCGTCACCGTCGATACGAGCGACAGCATCGCCGCGGGCGCGCGCGCGCTGATGGACGTATTCCGGGCGGCATAGCGACACACTCCGCCTCGAATTCGGTCCGAGCCAGTGATGCCGGCAGGATGAACGTAGGCCGTTTTGCGCGGCTCCGGACGCAAAACATCCGGAGCCGCGCGGGAGCGACCGCGCAACCGGTCGCTCGTTCCGCCGCTACTACAATCCCAGCGACTTGTACGTTTCCGCCACGCGGCGGATGGAGATGAGGAAGGCCGCCGTGCGCAGGTCCACGCCCTCGCCCGCGCGGTTGTTCCACACCTCGGTCATGCTCTGGTAAGCTAGGCGCATGGTGTCGTCGAGGCCCGAGCGCACGAGGGTCAGCTCGTCGGCCCCTTCGAGGATCTTCGCGCGCTTGCCGGGGCTGAAACGCTTGCCGGTCATCGCCTCGATCTCGTCGACGAGAAGGTTGTGATACGCCTCCTCCTGCCGCCGTTGCAGCCGCCCGAAACGGATGTGCGAGAGGTTCTTGACCCACTCGAAATACGAGACCGTCACCCCGCCCGCGTTGGCGTACATGTCAGGGATGATGACGGTGCCCTTCTCGCGCAGGATCTCGTCGGCCTTGGCGGTCACGGGACCGTTGGCCGCCTCGATGATGAGGGGCGCCTTGATGCGCGCCGCATTGCCGACGTTGACGGTGCTTTCCAGCGCGGCGGGGATGAGGATGTCGCAGTCGTATTCCAGCACCGACGCCCCATCGGTGGTGAAGGTCGCGCCCTCGAAGCCCTCGACCCCGCCATTGTCGATGACGTAGTGCTTGACCGCCTCGACGTTCAGCCCCGCATCGCTCGTGATGGCCCCGTCGCGCTCGATGATGCCGACGATCCGGCAGCCGTCCTCCTCCTCCAGGAACTTCGCGGCGTGATAGCCCACGTTCCCGAGGCCCTGCACCACCACGCGCTTGCCATCCAGCGAGCCGGAGAGGCCCGACTTCGCCACGTCGCCGGGATGGCGGAAGTATTCGCGCAGCGCGTACTGAACGCCCCG
This sequence comes from Paracoccaceae bacterium, assembly GCA_020629115.1. Taxonomy (GTDB): domain Bacteria; phylum Pseudomonadota; class Alphaproteobacteria; order Rhodobacterales; family Rhodobacteraceae; genus JAHDDY01. The sequence continues at coordinate 30,871 of JAHDDY010000013.1, forward strand.
CCCCGTCGCCTCGACACGCCCCGCGATGCCGCCCAGGTGGCGCGGTTTGCCGGTAACGCAGGCGCGGGCGTTGATGTCATCGCTCTTGATCCGTTTGTAGGCGTCGGCGATCCACGCCATCTCCCGCGCGCCGGTGCCCATGTCGGGGGCGGGCACGTTCTGGGCCGGATGGATCAGGTCGCGCTTGATCAACTCGTAGGCGAAGCGCCGGGTAATGCGCTCCAGCTCGTCCTCGCTCCATTCGGACGGGTCGATGCACAATCCCCCCTTCGACCCGCCGAACGGCACCTCGACCAGCGCGCACTTGTAGGTCATCAGCGCGGCGAGGGCCTCGACCTCCTCCTGGTTCACGTCCATCGAATAGCGGATGCCGCCCTTGACCGGCTCGGCATGCTCGGAATGGACGGAGCGGTAGCCGGTGAAGGTCATGATCTCGCCGCGCAGCTTGACGCCGAAGCGGACGGTATAGGTGGAGTTGGCCACGCGGATCTTCTCGGCCATGCCAGGGGGCATGTCCATGAGCGCGGCGGCGCGGTTGAACATCACGTCGACGGAATCGCGGAATCCGGGTTCGTGGGGGGTGGCGCTCATCGGGGGCTTCCTCCTCGGGACATGGGAGAATCCGCATGTCATCTGACGGTTGATTCGACCGTACCTTGTAAGACGAGCGGTGTCAGCGAGGTTTACGCGGTTTCGCGCGTGATGTCGGCGGGGCCTCCAGCGGGTTTTCGGGCCAGGGATGGCGCGGATAGCGCCCGCGCAGGTCCTTGCGCACCTCGGCATAGGACCGCGCCCAGAAGCCCGGCAAGTCGCCCGTCACCTGTACCGGGCGGCGCGCGGGCGACAGGAAGCGGATCAGCAGCGGCACGCGCCCGTCGTCGATGGCCGGATGACGGGTCTCGCCGAACATCTCCTGGATGCGCACGTCGAGGGCGGGCGGGTCGCTCGCATAGTCGATGCGCGCGCCGGTCCCGGCGGGGGTGCGCAGGCTCTCGGGCGCGCGGGCGTCGAGGGCGGCGCGGGCGTCCCAGGGCAGGCTGTCGGCGAGGATACGTCTGAGCGGCAGGGCCGCGATATCCGCCTTCGAGCGCACCGCGCCGAGATGGGGGAGCAGCCAGTCCTCCAGCGTCTCGGTCAGGGCGTCGTCGCTCCAGTCCGGCAGCGCGCCCACCCCCCGTCCGCGCAGCCACGCGACCCGCGCGCGCAGGGCATCGGCCCCGTCGCGCCACGGCAGCGCGTCGAGGCCGAGCTGGCGCACCCCGTCGAGCGCCGCCGCCGCATTGGCCTCGGGCGGGGCGTCCGACCACTTGCGCGAGTCCAGCACCAGCGCGTCGAGCCGCCGCTCGCGCCGGGCGAGGACGGTGCCGGATTGCGCATCCCACGCGCAGATGTCGCGCCATTCGATGCGGTCTCCGAACGCCGCCTCGATCTGCGGAAGCGTTATCGCGGCGGCGAGGCGGATGCGGGCCTCGCGCGGATTGCCGTCGAGATGGGCCAGCGCCAGGAAGGGCGCGCCCGCCAGCGCATCCCCCGCATCGGCGAAGACCGCCCCGCGCCCGCCCGCCATGCGATAGCGCGGGGCCTCGCCGGGGCGGCGCTGGGCGAGGCGGTCGGGATAGGCGCGCGCGACGAGCGGGCCGGTCTCGCGCAGGTCGTCCGTGCCGCGCCCGATCCCGCCCAGCGCTTTGGCCCCCTCGCGGATGCGGGCGAGCGCGCCGCGGTCGGGCGTGCCGGGGCGCTCGGCGGCGTAGCGCCGCGCATCGCGCAGGGCCTCGACCCGCAGGGCCAGATCGACCCCCGCCCCGGCCAGCGGGTCGCGCTCCTCCAGCAGGGCGGCGAGGGCGTTGGCGAGGGGCGCGTGATCGCCCGCGCGCAGGCGCATATGCGCGAGGCGCGGGTGCAGCGGCTCGCGGGCCAGCCGCGTGCCGTGATCCGTCACCCGCCCCTCCGCATCGAGCGCGCCGAGGCTCCGCAGCAGGCCGCGTGCCTGCTCGACGGCCTTCGGCGGAGGCTCGTCCAGCCAGCGCAGCTCCCCCGGTTCGCGCACGCCCCAGGCGGACAGCTCCAGCATCAGCGGGGCAAGGTCGGCCTCGACGATCTCGGGCCGCTCGAAGGGAGCGAGGCCGCCCTCCTCTCCCTTCGTCCAGACGCGGTAGCAGACGCCCGGCTCCGTGCGCCCGGCCCGTCCACGCCGCTGATCGGCCCCCGCGCGCGACACCCGCTCCGTCACCAGCCGCGTCATCCCCGCCCCCGCATCGAAGGCGGGACGGCGGGAGAGGCCCCCGTCGACCACGATGCGCACCCCCTGGATGGTCAGCGAGGTCTCGGCGATGGCGGTGGCGAGCACGATGCGGCGATGACCCGCGTCCGGGCGCAGGGCCGCGCGCTGCTTCTCGAAGGGCATGGCGCCGTGGAGCGGCTGGACGCGGATATCCGGGTCCAGCCGCCCCCGGACCATCCCCTCCACCCGCGAAATCTCCCCCACCCCGGGCAGGAAGACGAGCGCGTCGCCCGGCTCCTCGGCCATGGCGCGCAGGATGGCCTCCGTCACGGCGGTCTCGAAGGCGTCGCGCCGGGCCGTGCGGCCGCGCCACGGCACAGCGAGCCAGCGCGTCTCCACCGGCCAGGCCCGCCCTTCCGAGCGCACGACCGGCACGTCGCCCATGAGCGCGGCCACCCCCGCATCGTCCAGCGTGGCCGACATGACGACGAGGCGCAGGTCCTCGCGCAGCGCGCCCTGCGCGTCGAGGCACAGGGCGAGGCCGAGATCGGCGTGGATCGAGCGTTCGTGGTACTCGTCGAACACCACCGCCGCCACGCCCTCCAACGAGGGATCGGATTGCAGCATCCGGGTCAGGATGCCCTCGGTGATGACCTCGACGCGCGTGTCCGGCCCGACGGCCCGCTCGCGCCGGATGCGATAGCCGATGCGCTCGCCGGCCGTCTCCCCCAGCGTCGCGGCCATGCGCTCGGCAGCGGCGCGGGCGGCGACGCGGCGCGGCTCCAGCATCAGGATGCGCCGCCCCTCGGTCCACGGCTCGTCCATCAGCGCCAGCGGCACCCGCGTCGTCTTCCCCGCCCCCGGCGGCGCGACGAGGACGGCCCCCGTGCCCGCGCGCAGGCGGGCGCACAGGTCGGGCAGGACGGCATCGACGGGCAGTTCGGTCATCCGGCCCTTATCGGGCCATGCGATGCGATGTTCAACGGCGGCGGTCGGCTCCTTGCGACATTCCCCGCGTTTCGCGAGGCCCCCGGTCTTCGCCAAGGGCGGAGGTGCCCGTTCCCCGCGATAGCGCGGATGTGACGTGACATCCGCGCGCGGGAGGCGGCACGGTGAGGGAATGCATCCCCTCGCCCTCCTCCTCGCCCTGCTCGCCGCGCCCGCCGCCGCCGCGCAAAAGTCCGCCCTGCCCGGCAACCCCTGCCACATCGAGACCCCCTGCCCGCTGGGCGAGCGGTCCTACCACGTCCGGGAGCCGGACGGATGGGACGGGACGACGCCCCTGCCGGTCCTGCTGCATTTCCACGGCTGGGCGCGGACGGGCGCGTTGCCGGTCGCGCATGAGCGGATATCGGGGCATACCCGGCGGCGCGGCGTGCTGCTGGTCGCGCCGAACGGCTTGCGCAAGACGTGGCGGTTCCGGTCGGGCCGCGCGGACGTGGATTTCGCCGATGCCGTGCTGCGCGACGTGATGCGGCGCTATCCGGTCGACCGGGGGGCCGTCTTCGTCTCCGGCTATTCCTACGGTGCCGCGATGGCCTGGCGCTTCGTTTGCGAGAGCGGCGACGACATCCGCGCGCTCCTCGCGGTGGCGGGCACGCTGCCGCAATCGGAGACCTGCCCGCAGGCCCCGCGAGCCGTGCGCCACGTCCATGGCACGACAGACACGGTCATGCGCTTTCCCGCCGGGCCGGGGGGCGACAGGCTGCACCCCGTCCGCCTGTGGCGCGACCGGCTCGGATGCGTCGAGGGGGCGCATGACGGCCCGTACCGCATCGTCCCCTGGCTGACCTTCGACCGGCACTCCTGGGACTGCGCGGACGGCGCGGTCGTGCTCGACCTGCATCCGGGGGGCCATTTCATCCCGCATGGGTGGCTGGGGCGACAGCTCGACGAGCTGCTCGGGCGGGAACCGGCCTATCCCTGAGACCGGCGCAGTATCCGATGGCGCACGCCCCCCGAATCCGTTAGCCGTGGAGGATAACGGAAGACCAGAGCCATGATCCGCATCGCCGACGCGCACACGCTCCCCCGCTGGCAACGCCCCGAATCGCTGCTGATCGTGATGACGGTCGCGATGGCGGTGTCGTTCGACATGTGGATGGCGCTCCTGAACAACTTCGCGGTCGAGGTCGCGCGGTTCGACGGCTCGGACATGGGCTGGATGCAGACCATCCGCGAGATACCGGGCTTCCTCGCCTTCGGGGCCGTGCTCGTCATCCTGCTGATGCGCGAGCAGATGCTGGCCTACGTCTCGCTGCTGCTGCTGGCGGTGGGGGCGGCGATGACCGGGTTCCTGCCGACCTTCTGGGGCCTTGCGCTGACCACGATGATCAGCTCCGTCGGCTTTCACTATTTCGAGACGGTGAACCAGTCGCTCCAGCTCCAGTGGCTGTCGCGGGAGCGCGCGCCGCAGGTGCTCGGCAACCTGCGCGCCATCGCCGCCGGGGTGGGCTTCGTCACCTTCGGCGTGCTGATCCTGTGGGGCTTCGTCGCCCGGGGCGAGGGGATGGAGGCCGCCCCGCTCGACTACCGCTGGCCCTACCTGATCGCGGGCGGCCTCGGCGCGGTCATCGTCCTCTTCGCGATGTTCGCCTATCCGCGCTTCGAGGCGCCCCATGCCCAGCGCAAGGAGCTGATCGTCAAGCGGCGCTACTGGCTCTACTACGCGCTCGTCTTCATGGGCGGCGCGCGGCGGCAGATCTTCATGGTCTTCGCGACCTTCATGCTGGTGGAGAAGTTCGGCTACGCGCTGCACGAGATGGCCGCGCTGCTGCTGGTCAACCAGTTCGTGACGATGACGGTCGCGCCGTGGATCGGCCTCCTGATCGCGCGGTTCGGCGAGCGGCTGGCCCTGACCGTCGAGTATAGCGGCCTCGTCTGCGTCTTCCTCGGCTACGCGCTGATCTACTACCTCGACGTCAGCCCGCTCTGGGCGGCGGCGCTCTACATCGCGGACCACATCTTCTTCTCGATGGCCTTCGCGCTGAAGACCTATTTCCAGAAGATCGCCTCACCGGAGGACCACGCGCCGACGGCAGCGGTGGCCTTCACGATCAACCATATCGCGGCCGTCTTCCTGCCGGCGGCGCTGGGCTATCTGTACCTCACCGCGCCGGCGGCGGTGTTCGTGCTGGGGGCGGGAATGGCGTTCGTCTCGCTCTGCCTCGCGCGGATCGTGCCGCGCCACCCGGTCGAGGGGTTCGAGACGATGCTGGCGCCGCGCGCGGCACCAGCGGAATGAATAGGCGAAATAATTTAGCGGTCGACGCTGCGACCCTGAGACTCGAAAAGGACAATTCCGGAGATATCGGATTTGTTCTGGAGTGCCGTTTCGCTGGTGTGATCAGCTTCCAGGAACTCAAGGACTGGCTCTACCACGTCATCGAACATCGGGACGGCGTGCCGACCTATTTCTGGGACATCCTGGATCTGGACAATGAATTCGATTTCAAGGCTGGAAGAATTCTAGGATTCCAGCCGACCTCGAACGTTAGCGAACGAGAAGCAAAAGCCATCTGCGGGATTGCATACAGGCGATTTGCGGATCACGAATCCGATTTCGTCGGGCGGGCAACGGCCTTGCAGTGCCTTCGAGAAAATCCCCACATCGAGAACAGGTTCGTGGAAATGTTTCCGTTCGTCGATCTGCCGGAAGAATAAGAAGCTAGCCCGAACGGGCATTTCGCGCCCTGGCACCCTCGCACGAAGTGATATCGTTTCCGCATCGGGACGCCCTGCGCAACAATCATCCCTTGACCCCGCGCCCCGCGACGGCCAAATGCGCCGATATCCCTTTCGCCTTTCAGGAAAGACCCGCGCCATGCCCAAGATCACCTATGTCGAACACGACGGAACCGAGCACGTCGCGGAGGTCCCCGTCGGCAACACCCTCATGGAAGGGGCGGTCAACAACGGCATTCCGGGCATCGAGGGCGATTGCGGCGGGGCCTGCGCCTGCTCCACCTGCCACGTCTACATCGCCCCCGACTGGCAGGAGAAGATGAGCGCGCAGGAGGACATGGAGACCGACATGCTCGATTTCGCCTACGAGCCGAACGAGCGGTCGCGCCTGGGATGCCAGATCCCCGTCACCGCCGAACTGGACGGTCTCGTGGTGAAGATGCCCGAAAAGCAGCTTTGAGCGCCGGGGCCGCGGCACGGCGGGGCGCGCATGGCGGGTGACGCGAAACTGACGCACGGGTCCATCGCCGGGCATCTCTTCAAGCAGACGGTTCCGATGGTCGTCGGCATCGTCTGCATCATCGGCGTCGGGCTGGTCGACGCCTATTTCATCGGCCAGCTCGGCCCCGACCCCCTCGCCGCCGTCAGCTTCCTGTTCCCCGTCACCACCGCCCTGTCGAGCCTCGGGGTGGGGGTGATGGTGGGCATCAACTCCGTCCTCTCCCGGGCGCTGGGGGCGAACGAGGAGGACAAGGCGCGCGAGCGGGCGGCGCAGGGGATCGTCTTCGCCTTCCTGGCCGGGGCGCTCATCGCCGCCGGCCTGTTCGCCGGGTCGGACGTGCTGTTCGCGGCGCTGAACGCCTCGGATGCGCTGCTGCCGCTCATCCGGGACTACGTCGTCCCCTACACGCTCGGCTTTCCGCTGCTGCTGGTGGGCATGGCCTGCAACGGGGTGCTGCGCGGGCAGGGGGAGGCGGTGCGCTCCTCCTCCATCCTCATCGTCGTCGCCCTCGTGAACGCGGTGCTCGATCCGCTGCTGATCTTCGGCATCGGGCCGTTCCCGGAGATGGGGATCGCGGGGGCGGGCTATGCGGTCGCCATCGCCTATCTGGTCGGGGCCGCCTACGGGCTGTGGCTGGTCGCGCGGGGCGAGCTGGGCTTCGATCTCGGCCGCTGCCGGACCCTGTCCTGCACCCTCGACGGCGCGCGCGAGATCGGGCGGGTGGGCGCGCCCGCCTCGGTGGCGAACGCGATCAATCCGGCGGGGCTGGCCGTCCTGACGGGCGTGCTCGCCACCCACGGGGAGACCGTGGTGGCCGGGTTCGGCGCGGCGACCCGGCTCCAGGCCTTCGCCGTCGTCCCGCTCCTCGCCATGTCGTCGTCCATCGGGCCGATCGTCGGGCAGAACTGGGGCGCGGGACGGCACGACCGGGCGCGGGCGACCCTGCGGCTCGCGGCGCTGGTCTGCGCGGTCTACGGCGCGATGATCGCCGTGCCGCTCGTCGTCTGGCGGCGGGAGATCGGCGCCATCTTCACCGACGATCCGGCGGTGGTCGAGAGCATCGCGCGCTACCTGCTCGTCGCCTCGGCGGGGTTCTTCGCCTACGGCCTCCTCGTCGTCTCGAACGGGGCGATGAACGCCATCGGGGCCTCGAACCGCGCGCTGGGCATCAGCGCGGCGCGCGTGGCGCTGGTGATGGTGCCGCTTGCCTGGCTCGGCTCGCGGGTTCTCGGCCCGGCGGGGGTGTTCGGCGCGGAACTGGCCGCGAACGTCGTCGGTGGGCTGCTCGCGCTGTGGATCGCCTGGCGGGCGATGGCGCGGGGCGCGGGGTAGGTTATTGAACCGTGAACGGTTTCCGGTGTAGCGTCCGGGCATCGTTTCCACAGGGGTGCCCACCATGCGCATCGTCACCTTCCGCCTGCTCCAGGTGGTCTTCGCCGTCCTCCTTCTCGCCATCGCGTTCTGGCCGGGAATCGGCCTGGCCTACACCGCGTGGGACAACATGGCCGCGCATCCGTATCTGGTCATCGTGGGCGGGGCGCTGTGGATCATGCTGCTGGGGCTGAACCTGCCCCTGACGCGGCGGCAGTTCCAGTATCTCGGCGCGGTCTGCTTCCTGGCCGTGATCGGCGTGGTGCTGTTCGCCCTCGGCGAGCGGGGCCTGTTCAGCGCGGGCAACACGGATCAGCTCATCATCACGGCGATCGTCGCGGGCGGCATCATGCTCGGCTGGTTCACCGTCTCCTCGCATATCTGGCGCTCCTATCGCGGGGTGTACGGGGTGGACGACGCCGATACCGGCATGACCGAGTAGCGCGTGGGCCTGACCGAACGCCTGCCCTCCCCCGGCGGGGCGGCGCTGTGGCTCTACGCCATCGTCTTCGTCCTCCTGCCGATGCTGCTGGCGTGGAAGGGCTTCGCCTACATCGTGGGGGTGGTCATCTTCGCGGTCGGCCTGCGCCCGCACGTGGTCGCCATGGCCGAGGGGCGGCCCTTCACCTTCGGCATCCGCCGCCCCGGCAAGCCGACCCGCACCCGGCGGCTCGCCTTCGGGTCGGAGAGGGCCGCCGTGCGGGCCGTCTCCATCGCGCTGGTGCTGTTCACGGTGCTGGTCGTGCCCTTCCTCGCCTATGTGCTGCAATACCAGGCGCTCGCCTTCTACCGCCAGCTGAGCACGCACCTGCCCACCATCGTCGAGCGCCTGACCGTCTTCCTCGACGCCGCGCACGACCGGCTGCCCGCCGTCATGCCCGACGTGGGGACGGTGGAGGGCACCGGCTGGCAGGGGTTGTCGAACCTGTTCGGGCAGGTGGCGGGCGATGCCGTGGCCGACATCAAGACCGCGCTCAAGACGGCCTCGACCCGGATCGTCGGCCTCGTCGGCGCGCTGCTCGCCGACTGGGTGAAGCTCGCCATCGGCGCGATCATCGTCGGCACGCTCCTCGGAAGCTGGGACAAGGAGGTCGCGATGCACCGGGCGATCATCTCGGGCGGCATCCGCGACGAACGCCTGCGCGCGAACGTGCTGCGCTACGGGGAGCTGTACCAGGAAGGGGTAAGCCTGTTCCTGATCGGCTATCTCGAAGTCGCGCTCACCCTGTCCGCGCTCTACATGGTCGGCATGGCCGTTCTGCCGCTCAACCTCGGCCTCGGGGCGATCCTGTTCATGGGTTTCGTGCTGGGCTTCGCGACCGCCGTGCCCAAGATCGGCGGCATCGTGGCGATGGGGATCAGCCTGCTGCTCATGGCGACGAACCTGACCCCTGGCCTCGGCTGGTTCGGCTACACCGTCGTCAGCTTCGGCCTGTGGATCGACGTGGCCCTGCGCACCGCGATCCTCCTGGTGCTGTCGAAGCTGATGGGGCTGCTGGAGGCCTACAGCTACACGCCCGAGATCATCGGCGCGCGGCTGGGCATGACGAAGATGCAGATCATCGCGGTCATCCTCATCTGGGCCATCGGCGCGGGGTTCTTCGGCATGATCTGGGGCATCTGGATCTCCCTCGCCTTCCAGGCGGCCCTTCGGCTGGCGCAGGAGCGGGGGGATACGGCGATGCCGGCATCGAAGGAGAAGGCCGCATGAGAACGGCGAAGGACATCATCCGCGCGCTCGACCTCGCCCCCCACCCGGAGGGCGGCTGGTACCGCGAGACGTGGCGGGCGGACAGCGCGGACGGCGCGCGTCCGGCGGGAACGGCGATCTACTACCTGCTCGACGTCGGCGAGTTCTCGCACTGGCACCGGGTCGATGCGGCAGAGGTCTGGCACTGGTACGCGGGGTCGCCGCTCTCGCTGTCGCTGTCGCCGGACGGGCACGACGCGCAGGCGCACATCCTCGGGCCGGAGATCGGCGCGGGGCAGCGTCCGCAGCACATCGTCCCGCCGCATTGGTGGCAATGCGCGACCTCGCTGGGCGACTGGACGCTCTGCGGCTGCACCGTCTCCCCCGGCTTCGACTTCGCGGGCTTCGAGATGGCCCCGCCGGACTGGCGGCCCGTGCCGCGGGACTCCTAGACCAGCAGGAGCCAGGCGACCGGCAGGGCCAGCACGAGGCCCATGCCCGCGCGGAAGGGAATGCCGGCCGGCACCCCCTCCCGCGCCAGGGCGTAGCCGAAGACGAGGTAGCCGAGCAGGAAGGCGGCAAGCAGGGCGAGGCGCGCCGACGGAAGCTGTCCACGCGGAGATGCCCCGCCCCGCAAGACCTCCAGCGCCCAGCTCGCGCCGAACAGCAGCGTCAGACCCAACAGCACGAGGGCGTAGGCGAGCCGGCCGTTCACGCCGCGCATCCGTCGATCCGCCGCCGCAGCGCCGCCTCGTCCATCCGGGTGGCCACACCGATGAGCACGACCGCGCGCGGTGCGTCGGTTGCGGCGGGGGCGGGAGCGGGCGTGACCTCCCACCGCCGCCCGACGATCTGGAGGATGCACGCCTCCCCGTCCGCCCCGGTCACGAAGCCCTTGGCCCGCACGAGGCCCGCCGCCGGGTCGGCCAGCGCCCGCGCGAGGGCCTGCGCGTCGACCGGGCGGTCCATCGCGATGGACAGGGTGTGCAGGGGCATGTCGTGCGCGACGGCGGGCGCGCGCCGCCGCCCGACGACACTACGCATCAGGGCCTCGGGCGGGACGGCGCCGTGGACGGCCGTCACGATTTCGGCCCCCTCCCCCCCCGCGCGCAGCCAGTCCTCCACCGCGGCCCGTTCGTCCGTCGAAACGAGGTCGGTCTTGTTGAGGACCAGCAGGTCCGCATCCGAGATCTGCCGCGCGACGGTATCGCCCATGTAGGGGTCCGCCGCCCGCTCGCGCACCGTCTCGGCATCGCAGAGCGTGACGATGCCGTCGAGCGCGTAGCCCTGCAACAGCGAGACGGAGGCCGCGATGGCGCCGGGCAGGGCCACCCCGCTCGCCTCCAGGATCACGTGGTCGGGCGCGGGGTCGGCGCGGGCCATGTCCATCAGCGCAAGCGTCAGGTCGTTGCCGTAGCTGCAGCAGACGCAGCCGCCCGCGATGGCGATGACGGTCTCGTCCTGCGCCTCGATCAGGTCGGCGTCGATGGGCAGCGCGCCGAACTCGTTGACCAGCACGGCGAGGCGCAGGCCGTCCGCATGGCGCAGGAGGTGGTTCACCAGCGTCGTCTTGCCCGCGCCCAGATAGCCGCCGAGGATCGTCAGCGGCAGGGTCAGAGCGCGGCGGCGTCGAAGATGCGCCCCCCCTGCACCGTCCCCCAGACGCGCACGTCGCGCAGGGTCTCCGCGCCGATCTCGGTCGGGTCGTCCTCCAGCACCGCGAAGTCGGCCCGCTTGCCCGCCTCGATCGACCCGATCTCGCCGTCGAGCTTGAGCGTGCGGGCCGCGCCGAGGGTGATGGCCTCCAGCGCCTCCGCGACGGTGATCTTCTCGTGCTCGCCCAGCGTCCGCCCCGATGCCGTCAGCCGGTTCACCGCGCACCAGGCGGTGAAGAGGGGGGCGAGGGGCGTGATGGGCGCATCGGAATGGATGCCCATGGTCAGGCCGTTATCCAGCGCCGTGCGGCAGGCGTTCATCCGTTCGGCCCGCTCCGGCCCGACGGTGAGCGCGTAATGCTCGTCGCCCCAGTAGAAATGATGGTTGGCGAAGAGGTTCACCCCGATCCCCAGCGCTGCCATGCGCCGGAACTGCGCGGCGTCGGCGAGCTGGCAATGCTGGAGGGTGAAGCGGTGGTCGGGCGAGGGATGCTTGCGCAGCGCCCCTTCCAGCAGCTCGATGGCGAGCTGGGTCGCCTCGTCGCCGTTGGTGTGGGTATGCACGTGCACGTCCGCCGCCAGGGCCCGCTCGTAGGTCTCGCGGAGCTGTTCGGGCGGGATGTACCACAGGCCGTTCGGCGCGCCGTTGAAGTACCCCGGGAAGCGCATCCGGGCCGAGAAGCCCTGGATCGAGCCGTCCGCCACCACCTTGACCATGCCCAGCCGCAGCCGGTCGGACGACCGCTTGCGCAGGACGACGGCGTTCTCGATCAGCGCCTCGGGCGTCAGCCCCTGGAAGAACCGCAAGGGCACGACCCGGGCGGGAAAGTCGTTCTCCGCCGTCACGTCGAGCATCATCGCGACCACGTCGTCCGTCAGCCGCGCGGCCAGGTCGGTGACGGTCGTGACCCCGGCCCGCACGCACAGCTTGCCGAAATCGCGCAGCCCCCGCTCGTCGCAGGCGAGCATGTCCCGGTCGAAGCCGATATGCACGCTCACGGGCGTCATCACGTCCGGCCCCTTCAGCTCGCCGGTCGGCAACCCGTCCTCGCCCAGCGGCACGCCGGGATGGTTGATCCCGGGGCGCAGCAGGCCGGCCAGCTCCAGCGCCCTGGAATTGACGTTCATGATGTGGCACGACGCATGGACGACGCCGATGGGCCGCTCGGTCGAGACCGCGTCGAGATCGGCGCGGGACACCTTGCGGTTGTCGAAATAGATCGGATCGAGCTGGAAGCCGGTGAGCGGCGCCTTCCCCTCCGCGCCACCGTCCTTCGGGCCGTCCGGGCGCGCTTCGAAGTCGCTCAGCGCGGCCTCGGCCTCGCGCAGGCGGTCCAGCACCGCCTCGACGCTTTTGGCCCCCTCCCAGCGCCGTCCGTCCGGGTCGGTGCGGTCGAAGTAGCCGCAGTAGACGTAGCGCCAGAACACCCCCTCCATCGTGTGCGCGTGCCCCTCCACCAGGCCGGGCATCAGCACCTTGTCCGCGAACCGCGTGTCGAGGGTATGCGCGCCCCATCGCGCCAGTTCCTCCAGCGGCCCGGCCCCGACGATCCGCCCGTCCCGCACGGCGACGTGGGTGGCGACGGGCCGGGCGGGGTTCATGGTGATGACCTTGCGGGCGGCGTAGATGGTCGTCATGGGTCGTCCTTTCGGTCGCCGCCCCGCCAGGATGGGGGTCGAACCGACCCTGCCTTTCCCCGGGGACGGGATGCAAGGGCGGACGCGCCTTTTCCTCCCTCCATGCGCCCTTTCCGGACGCCGCCGCGCGTACGGGGCGCATGACGGAAGGCGATCCGTTCCGGACCGCGGTGGGAATTTCCGGACCGCAGGGGTATCGCCCCGGTTGACAGCACCCCCGTCGCGACACAGTCTAGGATGAACGCATGCGGTACCAAAGCCGCTACCGGGAGGAAAATCATGAAACGTCTCACGCTCAGCGCGCTCGCGCTGGCCCTTTCCGCGACCATGGCCCAGGCGGGCGGTCATCAGCCCTTCGCCGTCGGCGACGGGGATTTCAACTGGGATAGCTACGAGGCCTTCGCCGAGGCGAACGACCTATCCGGCCAGACGCTGACCGTCACCGGCCCCTGGACCGGCCTTGACGCCGAGAACGTCGAGAAGGTGCTGAGCTACTTCGAGAGCGCGACGGGCGCGGAGGTCAACTACTCCGGCTCCGACAGCTTCGAGCAGGATATCGTCATCTCGGCCCGCGCCGGCTCCGCGCCCAACGTCGCCGTGTTCCCGCAGCCGGGCCTCGCCGCCGATCTGGCGAGCCAGGGGCTTCTGACGCCGCTGCCCGACGGGACCGGCGACTGGATCGCCGACAACTACGCCGCCGGCCAGTCCTGGGTCGATCTGGGCACCTATGCGGGCGAGGATGGCGAGGACGACCTCTACGGCTTCTTCTACAAGGTCGATGTGAAATCGCTCGTCTGGTACTCGCCCGAGGCCTTCGACGAGATGGGCTACGAGATCCCCGAATCGATGGAGGACCTGAAGGCCCTCACCGACCAGATCGTCGAGGATGGCGGCACGCCGTGGTGCATCGGTCTCGGTTCCGGCGCGGCGACGGGCTGGCCCGCGACCGACTGGGTCGAGGACATGATGCTCCGCACGCAATCCCCCGAGGACTACGACGCCTGGGTCGCCAACGAGATGAAGTTCGACGATCCGAAGGTCGTCGCGGCCATCGAGGAATTCGGCTACTTCGCGCGCAACGAGGATTACGTGGACGGCGGCTCGTCGGCGGTGGCCAGCACCGATTTCCGCGACAGCCCTGCCGGCCTCTTCTCGATCCCGCCGAAATGCTACATGCACCGTCAGGCCTCGTTCATCCCCACCTTCTTCCCCGAGGATTCCGAGGCGGACTTCTTCTACTTCCCCTCCTACGAGGGCAAGGATCTGGGCCGTCCGGTACTGGGAGCTGGCACGCTCTGGGCCATCACGAACGAATCGGACGCGGCGAGCGTGCTGATCGAGTACCTCAAGACCCCCATCGCGCACGAGACCTGGATGGCGCTGTCCGGCTTCCTGACCCCGCATTCGGGCGTCAATACCGACCTCTACGCGAACGACACCAACAAGGCGCTCGGCGACGTGCTGCTCGGCGCGACGACCTTCCGCTTCGACGCGTCGGACCTGATGCCCGGCGAGATCGGCGCGGGCGCGTTCTGGACCGGCATGGTCGACTACGTGACCGGCAAGGACGCCGCCGAGGTCGCGGAGGGCATCCAGACCCGCTGGGACTCGATCCAGTAAGGCGACCCGACGGCCCCGCATCGCTGCGGGGCCGTCTTTCCATGTGACGCCAGTGCCGGGGGGAGCCGCCGATGTCACCGATGATCCAGGGTCTCATCACCATCGTTCTCGGGGTGGGCGGGTGCATCGCCTATTTCTGGGCGTCGAACCTGCTGCTCGACAAGGTGATCTTTCCCGCCACGGGGCCAAATCCGGGGCGCAACATCAACCGCGCGAGTATGTGGCGGCCCTGGCTGTTCCTGTTTCCCGCGCTGTTCGCGATGGGACTGTACCTCGTGTACCCGGTGGTCGGCTCGTTCATCCGCTCGCTCTACAACCGCGCCGGCAACGACTTCGTGGGTTTTGGCAACTACGAGACGATGTTCGCGGACGAGGGGTTCCGCACGGCGCTCCTGAACAACTTCCTGTGGGTGCTCGTCGTCCCCGCCGCCTCGACCTTCCTCGGCCTCCTCGTGGCGCAGCTCACGGACCGGCTGTCCTGGGGCAACATCGCGAAATCGCTGATCTTCATGCCGATGGCCATCTCCTTCGTCGGAGCCTCGCTCATCTGGAAGTTCGTCTACGCGAACGATTCGGATATCGGCATCCTCAACGCGATCCGCGACTTCGTCGGCCTCGGGCCGATCGACGTGCTGCAACTGCCCTTCTGGAACAACTTCTTCCTGATGGTCATCCTGATCTGGATCCAGACCGGCTTCGCCATGGTCATCCTCTCGGCGGCCCTGCGCGGCATCCCGGAGGAGACGGTGGAGGCGGCGATCATCGACGGGGCCAACCCGTTCCAGGTCTTCTTCAGGATCAAGGTGCCGCAGATCGCGAGCACGATCATGGTCGTCTGGACCACCATCACCATCCTCGTGCTGAAGGTCTTCGACATCGTCTACACCATGACGGGCGGGAACTTCGGGACGGAAATCCTGCCCAGCTACATGATGGCCTACATGTTCCGCGACGACGGGCGCGCGACGGCGGTGGCCTTCGTCATCATGATCATCGTGCTGCCGGTGATGATCTGGAACATTCGCCAGGCCCGAGCGGAGATGCGCTGAGATGGACAATATCGCCGGAACGAAGCCCGCCCTCGTCTGGGTCACGCGCATCTCGGTCATCCTGCTGGTGCTGCTGTGGCTGCTGCCGACCATCGGCCTCCTCGTCTCCTCCTTCCGCGACCGGGACCAGATCACGGCGAGCGGCTGGTGGCTCGCGCCCTTCGCGGTGGAGCAGAACTTCCAGTTCAAGGCCAGCGCCGGGAATGCCGTCGAGGAGGACGGCCTCTTCGTCCTGCGCGGCGACATCCTGCCCGAGGACGGCGCGACCATCGAGCGCTTCGGCGGCACGCGGAGCGCCCCGACCGCCTTCGCCCCCGGCGAGACGGCCGACCTGCGCCGCGACCGCTTCCTGACGGTCCAGGAGAACGGCGACTTCGTCTACACCTCCGCCGCCGAGATCACGCGCGATCCGAACGTCTACTTCTCGTCCGAGACGCCGCCCGACTTCTCTACGGACAACTACGACACCATCCTGACCTCGGACAACATGGACCGGGCGTTCATCAACACGCTGACGGTGACGATCCCGGCGACGATCATCCCGATCCTCATCGCCGCCTTCGCGGCCTACGCGCTGGCGTGGATGGACTTCAAGGGGCGCGGGCTGCTCATCGCGGGGGTGGTGGGCCTCCTCGTCGTGCCGCTGCAACTGGCGCTCGTGCCGCTGCTGCAACTGCACAACGCGGTGGGCATCGGGCAGAGCTTCCTCGGGATATGGCTCGCGCATACCGGCTTCGGCCTGCCGCTGGCGATATACCTGTTGCGCAACTACATGGTCGGCCTGCCGAAGGACATCATCGAGAGCGCGAAGGTGGACGGGGCGACGGACTTCCAGGTCTTCGTGAAGATCGTCCTGCCGCTCAGCTTCCCGGCACTGGCCTCCTTCGCGATCTTCCAGTTCCTGTGGACGTGGAACGACCTGCTCGTCGCGAAGGTCTTCCTGCCGTCCAACTCCGAGAGCTGGGTGATGACGGTGAAGATCGCCGACGACCTGCTCGGCTCGCGCGGGGGCGACTGGGGCATCCTCGCGGCGGCGGCGTTCGTGTCGATCGCGGTGCCGTTGATCGTGTTCTTCACGATGCAGCGCTATCTGGTGCGCGGCCTGCTGGCGGGGTCGGTGAAGTGAGGGCTCGGACGTATCGTTTTGCGTCACCACCGGAAAGCAGCGTGCAACGCTCGACCCGGTGGTCGAGGGTCACACGCACCGTACCTGCGGCCCTGGATTGCCGGGTCGAGCCCGGCAATGACACGGGCCTGGTATTTTTCGGATGTATCGGAACCATACCATGACCCCCGATAAGGACTGGTGGCGCGGCGCCGTCATCTACCAGATCTATCCGCGCTCCTTCCAGGACAGCGATGGCGACGGCATCGGCGATCTGGCCGGCATCGCGCGGCGACTGCCCTACGTCGCCGATCTCGGCGCGGACGCCATCTGGATATCGCCCTTCTTCCCCTCGCCGATGAAGGATTTCGGGTACGACGTCAGCGCGTATCGCGATATCGACCCGATGTTCGGCACCCTGGCGGATTTCGATGCCCTGACGGCCGAGGCGCACCGGCTCGGCCTGAAGGTGATGATCGACCTTGTGCTGTCCCACACCTCCGACGCCCATCCGTGGTTCGTCGAGAGCCGGGAGAGCCGGGACAACCCGCGCGCCGACTGGTACGTCTGGGCCGATGCCAAGCCCGACGGGACCGCGCCGACCAACTGGCTGTCGATCTTCGGCGGCTCGGCCTGGGAATGGAGCACGGAGCGCCAGCAGTACTACCTGCACAACTTCCTGACCTCGCAGCCCGATCTCAACTTCCACAACCCGCTCGTGCAGGACGAGATGCTCGATATCGCGCGGTTCTGGCTCGACCGGGGGGTCGACGGCTTCCGGCTCGACACGATCAACTTCTACTTCCACGACGCGGAGCTGCGCGACAACCCGCCCCTGCCCCCCGCCATGCGCAGCGCGACGGTCGCCCCGGCGGTGAACCCTTACAACTGGCAAGACCATATCCACGACAAGAACCGCCCCGAGAACCCGGCCTTCCTGCGCCGCTTCCGCGCAGTGCTCGACGACTATCCGGCGGCGGCCATCGTCGGGGAGGTCGGCGACGGGCAGTACGGGCTTGAGCTTCAAGCCGCCTACACGTCGGGCACGGACAAGGCGCATATGTGCTATGACTTCACCTTCCTCTCGCTGGAGCGCCCGACGGGAACGCGTCTCGCGGCGATGATGGATGCGGTGGCGGAGGTCAACCCGGACGGATGGACGGCCTGGGCCTATTCCAACCACGACGTGATCCGCCACGCGACGCGCTGGAGCCTGTCGGACGCGGCCTGCAAGACCTACGCGGCGCTGCTTTTGTCCCTGCGCGGCTCCGTCTGCCTGTACCAGGGGGAGGAACTGGGTCTGCCGGAGGTGGAGATCGCCTACGAGGATATTCAGGACCCCTACGGCCTGCGCTTCTGGCCGAAATTCAAGGGCCGCGACGGGTGCCGCACGCCGATGCCCTGGGTGGCGGATAATCGCGCGGGCGGCTTCACGACGGGCAAGCCGTGGCTGCCCATGCCGCCCGAGCATCTGGAGCGCGCCGTGGCGCGGCAGGAGGAGACGCCGGACGGCCTGCTGCATTTCTACCGCCACATGCTCGCCTTCCGCGCCGGCCTGCCCGCGCTGGCGAAGGGCGACATGACGATCACCGCGCGGGGCGAGGACATCCTCGCCTTCACGCGCGCGCATGGGGACGAGGCCGTCTTCTGCGCCTTCAATCTGGGAGAGGCGGCACAGACCGTCACCCTGCCGGACGGCTCGTGGGAGACGGCGGCGGATGCGCCGACCGCCGCCCTGCCCGTCTCGGATACCGTGACCCTGCCCCCGTGGCAGGCGTTCTTCGCCACAAGCACAAAAACATCGGGGGGATGACACGATGGCGAGCCTGTCGCTGCAAGGGGTCGGCAAGGCCTATGGCGAGGTCGAGGTCCTCAGGGATATCGACCTGGAGATCTCGACCGGGGAGCTGATCGTCTTCGTCGGCCCGTCGGGCTGCGGAAAGTCGACGCTGCTGCGGATGATCGCGGGGCTGGAGAAGATCACGTCCGGCGACCTGCATATCGACGGGACGCTGGTCAACGACGTGCCGCCGTCCCTGCGCGGCATCGCCATGGTCTTCCAGTCCTACGCGCTCTACCCGCACATGACCGTGCGCGACAACATGGCCTTCGCGCTCAAGCTCGCGAAGAAGAGCAAGGCGGAGATCGACGCGGCCATCGAGCGGGCGTCGAAGGCGCTGCAACTGGAGCCGTATCTCGACCGCCTGCCTAAGGCGCTTTCGGGCGGCCAGCGCCAGCGCGTCGCCATCGGGCGCTCCATCGTGCGCGACCCGAAGGTCTACCTGTTCGACGAACCGCTCTCGAACCTCGACGCCTCCCTGCGCGTGGCGACCCGCATCGAGATTGCGCAACTGAAAGAGTCCATGCCCGATTCCACCATGATCTACGTGACGCACGACCAGGTGGAGGCCATGACGCTGGCGTCCCGCATCGTCGTGCTGGCGGGGGGCGGCATCGCGCAGGTGGGCACGCCGCTGGAGCTGTACGAGACGCCGCAGAACGAGTTCGTCGCCCAGTTCATCGGCTCGCCCGCCATGAACCTGCTGTCGGGCCGCATCACCGGCACCGGCGAGACGACGCGCATCGCGCTCGACGGGGGCGGCACGGTCATGGCCGCCATCCCAACCGGGGCATCGGACGAGGGGCTGACGGTCAATGTCGGCATCCGGCCGGAGGACATGGTGGTCACGGACAACGCCGACGGCGCGGCCTATCGCGGCGAGGTCGAGATCAGCGAGGCGCTCGGCGAGGTGACGCAGGTCTATTTCCGCCTCGATCAGGGGCGCGATGCCCCGGTCATCGCGAAGCTGCCCGGCATCCACCGCGACCTGCGCGACCGCACCCTCGCCGTCACCGCCGATCCCGCCAAGGTGCACCTGTTCTCGAACGGCATCTCGCT
>JAHDDY010000013.1:50404-65864 GCA_020629115.1 Paracoccaceae bacterium
TCGCCGTCACCGCCGATCCCGCCAAGGTGCACCTGTTCTCGAACGGCATCTCGCTACGCTATCGGTAACGCGGCGAATCTTTACGCGCGCAAAGCTTTTCTTGCTTCGATAGAGCGCCATCTCTATCACGCAGCCGCCGGAGTCCCGCCAATCGACGGTCCGGGCGTTGACCTGAAGGCTTTCAGGGTCACGTCTTGACCCGTCCGCGGGATCGCTCCGCGCCCTGCGACCGTATTTATGAAGAAGAAGATCATGCCGTTCGATTCACCGCCCCAGATCGACACCCCGACCCTGCGCGCCGCCATCGAGCGGCATCTCGCGCTCTCCCTCGGGCGGAGCGCGGATGATGCGACCGCGCGCGACTGGCGCATGGCGCTCTCGCTGTCCCTGCGCGACCTGGTCGCCGCCCCGTGGCTCGACAGCGCGCGCCGCGCCGAGGAAGCGGGGGCCAAGCGGGTCTGCTACCTGTCTATGGAATTCCTGATGGGGCGGCTGATCGAGGACGTCGCCGTCAACCTGCGCGTGGAGGAGACCGCCGCCGCCGCGCTGGCCGAACTGGGGCAGGACTACGCGGCGCTGACCGCCGCCGAACCGGATGCGGCGCTCGGCAACGGGGGGCTGGGCCGCCTGGCCGCCTGCTTCCTCGACAGCCTCTCGACCTTGGGCATCCCGGCGCTCGGCTACGGCATCCGCTACGAGCACGGTCTCTTCGAGCAGGATTTCGAGGATGGCCGGCAGGTCGAGACCGCCGAGACCTGGCTGACCCAGCGCCATGCATGGGAATTCGAGCGCCCGGACGTGCGCTACGAGATCGGCTTCGGCGGGGTGGTGACCGAGAAGGCGGGGCGCTCGACCTGGGTGCCGGACCAGACGGTGCTCGCCTGCGCCTACGACACGCCGGTCGTGGGCTGGGAAGGAAAATGGGCCAACACGCTGCGCCTGTGGGCGGCCAAGCCCGTGATCGTGTTCGATCTCGACAGCTTCAACCGGGGCGACTACATCGCCGCCAGCGCGCCGGAGGTGCTGGCGCGCACCATCAGCCGCGTCCTCTACCCCGACGACACGACCGAGACGGGCAAGGAGCTGCGGCTCAAGCAGGAATACTTCTTCACCGCCGCCTCGCTGCGCGACCTGCTGGCGCGGCATCTGGCGGAGGGGCACGCGCTCGACGCCCTACCCGACCATGCCGCCGTGCAGCTCAACGACACGCACCCGGCCATCGCGGGGCCGGAGCTGGTGCGCCTGCTGGCGGACGAGCACGGCATGGCGATGGATGCGGCTATCGACACCGCGCGGCGCACGCTGTCCTACACCAATCACACGCTGCTGCCGGAGGCGTTGGAACGCTGGCCTCAGGGCCTGTTCACCCGTATCCTGCCCCGCCATTTCGCCATCATCCGCCTGATCGAGAAGGCGCATGTGGGCGAGACGGGGGGCAAGGTCCGCATCGTCGAGGATGGCGACGTGAAGATGGGCGAGCTGGCCTTCGTCATGGCGCATCGGGTCAACGGCGTCTCGGCGCTGCACACCGAACTGGTCAAGGAGACCGTCTTCGCCGACCTCCACGCCGCGCACCCGGACCGCATCGTCAACCAGACGAACGGCGTCACCCCGCGCCGCTGGCTCTATTCCTGCAACCCGCCGCTGCGCGCGCTGCTGGACGAGACGATCGGCACGGGCTGGCCCGACGATCTGGAGCGGCTCGACGCCCTCGCCCCCCATGCCGACGACGCCGCCTTCCGCGAGCGGTTCCGCGCGGCGAAGGCAGCGAACAAGGAGCGGCTGGTGGCATGGCTCAGGGACCGCGACGGCATCTCCGTCGACCCGGCCATGATGTTCGATATCCAGATCAAGCGCATCCACGAATACAAGCGCCAGTTGATGAATATCCTGGAGACCATCGCCCTGTGGAACGCCATCCACGACGATCCGAACGGCGATTGGGTGCCCCGGCTGAAGATCTTCGGCGGCAAGGCCGCGCCGGGCTACGTCGTGGCGAAGGAGATCATCCATCTCATCAACGACGTGGCCGCGACCGTGAACGCGGACCCGAAGACGAGGGACCTGCTTCAGGTCGCCTACCCGCCGAACTACAACGTCTCGATGGCCGAACTGCTGATCCCCGCCGCCGACCTGTCGGAGCAGATCAGCACCGCCGGCAAGGAGGCATCCGGCACCGGAAACATGAAGTTCGCCCTGAACGGCGCGCCGACCATCGGCACGCTGGACGGCGCGAACGTGGAGATCCGCGAGCGGGTCGGGGCCGAGAACTTCTTCCTGTTCGGCCTGACCGCCGAGGAGGTGGTGACGCGCCGCGCACAGCCCGATTTCGCGAAGAAGGCCATCGCGGCCAGCCCGCGCCTGGGCCGGGTGCTGGAGCAGGTCGCGGGCGGGGCCTTCTCGAAGGGCGACAAAAACCGCTACGCGCCCCTCGTCCGCCGCCTGCAGGAGGACGACTACTTCCTCGTGACCTGCGATTTCGACGATTACTACCGCGTGCAACGCGCCGTGGACGCCTCGTGGCGCGACCCGGAGGGCTGGACGCGCATGGCGGCGCTGAACACGGCGCGGACGGGGTGGTTCTCGTCCGACAGGACCATCGCGGGCTATGCGCGCGATATCTGGGGCGCGTCGTCGCTCACGAAGGCGGGATAGGCATGACGGCACTTCACCCGGACGAGGCGCGCGCGATCGCCGGCGGCACCCACGGCGACCCCTTCGCCGCGCTGGGGATGCAGGAGGGCGGGGCCGTGCGCGTCTATCACCCGGACGCGGAGGCCGTCAGCGCCGTCGACCCGGACACGGGCGCGACGCTCGCCGACCTGTCGCCCTCGGGCGATGGACTGTTCGAGGGCACGCTCGACGCCCCCGCCCCCTACCGCCTGCGCTTTCGCAAGGGGCCGCACGAGTGGGTGCAGGACGACCCCTACCGCTTCGGCCCCGTGCTGGGCGAGATCGACGAGCACCTGATCGGCGAGGGCGCGCATCTGCGGCTGTGGGACGTGCTGGGCGCGCACGTGATGACGCACGAGGGCGTACCGGGGACGCATTTCGCCGTCTGGGCGCCCAACGCGCGGCGCGTCTCGGTCGTGGGCGACTTCAACGGCTGGGACGGGCGGCGCAACCCGATGCGCAAACGCGGGGCGACGGGCGTCTGGGAAATCTTCATGCCCGGCCTCGGCGAGGGCGAGGCGTACAAGTACGAGCTTCTCGGCCCCGACGGCGCGCTGTTGCCGCAGAAGGCCGACCCGGTGGGCTTCGGCGCGGAGCATCCCCCGAGGACGGCATCCGTCGTGCGGCGGCTGGACGGCCACGGCTGGGGCGACGGTGCGTGGATGAGCCGACGCGAGGCGCTGCACCGCATCGACGCGCCGATCTCGGTCTACGAGGTGCATCTGGGATCGTGGAAGCGCGTGCCGGAGGACGGGGCGCGGCCGCTCTCGTACCTGGAGCATGCGGAACAGCTCGTCGGCTATGCGAAGGACATGGGTTTCACCCATATCGAGCTGATGCCCGTCTCGGAATTTCCCTTCGACGGGTCGTGGGGCTACCAGCCCGTCGGCCTCTACGCCCCCACCATCCGCCACGGCACGCTCGCCGAGTTCCGCGCCTTCGTCGAGGCGTGCCACGCCGCGGGCCTCGGGCTGATCCTCGACTGGGTGCCGGGGCATTTCCCGGAGGATGCGCACGGGCTGGGCCGTTTCGACGGGACGCCGCTCTACGAGCATGCCGACCGGCGCGAGGGGTTCCATCCCGACTGGAACACCTTGGTCTTCAACTACGGCCGGCGGGAGGTGGCGAACTACCTGATCGCGAACGCCGTCTACTGGCTGCGCGAGCATCACGTGGACGGGTTGCGCGTCGATGCGGTCGCCTCGATGCTCTACCGGGATTATTCCCGGAAGGACGGCGAATGGGTGCCGAACGTCCATGGCGGGCGCGAGAATCTGGAAGCCATCGACTTCATGCGCCGCGCCAACACGGCGGCCTATGGCGAGGCCCCCGGCATCCTGACGGTGGCCGAGGAATCGACCGCCTTTCCCGGCGTCTCGACCCCCACCGATGCGGGGGGACTGGGCTTCGGCTACAAGTGGAACATGGGCTGGATGAACGACACCCTGTCCTACATGGGCGAGGACCCGATCAACCGGAAATACCACCACGGCAAGGTCACCTTCGGCCTGCACTACGCCTTCTCGGAGAACTTCATCCTCCCGCTCAGTCATGACGAGGTGGTCCACGGCAAGGGGTCGCTGCTCGACAAGATGCCGGGCGGGGGCGACGAGAAATTCGCGAACCTGCGCGCCTATTACGGCTTCATGTGGGGGCATCCGGGCAAGAAGCTCTTGTTCATGGGGTGCGAGATCGCCCAAGGGGCGGAGTGGAACCACGATTCCAGCATCGACTGGCACCTGACCGAGCGGCCCCAGCACGCGGGCGTGCAGGCGCTGGTGCGGGATCTGAACGCGCTCTACCGCCGGACGCCCGCCCTGCATCAGCAGGACTGCAGGGCCAGCGGCTTCGAATGGGTCGAGGAGTTGGCGCAGGAGGAATCGCTCTTCGCCTGGCTGCGCCACGCGCATGACGGCTCGCCGCCGGTGCTCGTCGTCTCGAACATGACGCCCGTCGAGCGGCGGGACCGGCGCATCGGGGTGCCCGAGGGCGGACGCTGGGCCGAGCGGCTGAACACGGACGCGACCGCCTATGGCGGCGGGGGACGGGGCAATCTGGGGGGCGTGGACAGCGAGGCGGTCGCGGCGTCGGGACGGGGACAGTCGATCCGCATCACCGTTCCGCCGCTCTCCACGATCTTCTTCGAACTGGAACGGGATTGACGGCACGGCATTTCAAGACCTGACAACAGGGAGGGACACGATGACGGAACGGGAAAGCCAGAGGCTCGCGCAGCAGACCATGGCCTTCGTCCTCGCCGGGGGGCGGGGCAGCCGCCTGCTGGAGTTGACGGACAAGCGGGCCAAGCCGGCGGTCTATTTCGGCGGCAAGGCGCGCATCATCGACTTCGCCCTCTCCAACACGGTCAATTCGGGCATCCGCCGCATCGCGGTCGCGACGCAGTACAAGGCGCACAGCCTGATCCGGCATCTCCAGCGCGGGTGGAGCTTCTTCCGCGCCGAGCGCAACGAGTATCTCGACATCATCCCCGCCTCGCAGCAGCTCAACGAGACGAACTGGTACATGGGCACCGCCGATGCCGTGTACCAGAACATCGAGATCATCCGCAGCTATGGCCCGAAATACATCCTGATCCTCGCCGGGGACCACGTCTACAAGCAGGATTATTCGCTGATGATCCAGCACCACGTCGAGAGCGGGGCGGACGTGACCGTCGGCTGCGTCGAGGTGCCCCGCGAGGAGGCGAGCGCCTTCGGCGTGATGCATGTGGACGAGAACGACAAGATCATCGACTTCCTCGAAAAGCCCAAGGACCCGCCCTCCATGCCGGGCCGGCCGGACGAGGCGCTGGCCAGCATGGGCATCTACGTCTTCGACGCGGAGTACCTCTACGACCTTCTGGAGAAGGACGCCGACACCCCCGGCTCGAAGCACGATTTCGGCGGCGACCTCATCCCGCGCATCGTCGCGGACGGCCTCGCCATCGCCCATCCGTTCAGCCGCTCCTGCGTGCGCTCGGGCAACGAGGACAAGGCCTACTGGCGCGACGTGGGGACGGTCGACGCCTTCTGGCAGGCCAATATCGACCTGACGGACTTCACCCCGGAACTGGACCTCTACGATACCGACTGGCCCATCTGGACCTATTCGGAGCAGATGCCGCCCGCGAAGTTCATCCACAACGAGGAGGGACGGCGGGGCTTCGCGGTATCGTCCATGGTCTCGGGCGGGTGCATCATCTCCGGCTCGCAGCTCGATCAATGCCTTCTCTACACGGGCGTGCACGCGCGCTCCTACGCCGCGCTGAAGGGTGTCATCGCCATGCCCTATGCCGAGATCGGGCGCAGTGCGCGGCTGTCGAAGGTGGTGATCGACCGGGGCGTGTGCATCCCCGAGGGGCTGGTCGTGGGCGAGGATGCCGACGACGACGCGAAGCGGTTCCGCCGGACGGACGGGGGCGTATGCCTCATCACGCAGTCGATGATCGACCGTCTGGGCTGAGCATCGCATGAAGGTCCTGTTCGTCGCCTCCGAATGCGCCCCGTTTGTGAAGACCGGGGGCCTCGCCGACGTGATCGGCGCGGTGCCGAAGACGCTCGCCGGGATGGGCGTGTCGGTGCGCGTGATGCTGCCCGCCTATCCGGCGCTCGCGGAGATCGCGGCGTCGGGCGAGGCGGTGCTGGAACTGGACGACCTGCACGGCGGTCCGGCCCGGCTGATCGCGGCCTCGGCGGCGGGGCTGGACCTGCTGCTGCTGGATGCGCCGCATCTCTTCGACCGTCCCGGCAACATCTATCTGGACATGGACGGCATCGACTGGGCCGACAATGCCCTGCGCTTCGGCGCGCTGGCGCAGGTCGGGGCGCGGGTGGCGCTGGAGGGCGCGGGCGGCTGGCGGCCCGACGTGGTGAACGCCCATGACTGGCAGGCCGGACTGATCCCCGCCTACCTGCACCAGGCGCGGGAGGGAGGCGCGGCGGACGTGCCCGCCTCGGTCATGACGATCCACAACATCGCCTTCCAGGGTCTCGTCGATGCGGGACTGATGGGGGCGCTGAACCTGTCGCCCGCGCTCTACACCTCCGAGGGGGCCGAGTATTACGGGCATCTGGGAATGCTCAAGGCGGGCGTCGCCTTCGCCGACCGCATCACCACCGTCAGCCCGACCTACGCGCGGGAGATCCTGACACCCGAATTCGGCATGGGTCTGGAGGGGATCCTCGGCGCGCGGCGGGGCGTCTTGTCGGGCATCCTGAACGGCATCGACACGGAGGTGTGGGACCCCGCGGCCGATGCGGCCCTCGCCGCGCCCTATTCCGCCGCCGACCCGGGCGGCAAGGCGGCCAACCGCGCGGCGCTGGCCAAGCGCTTCGACCTGCGCGCCGATACGGACGGCCCGCTCTTCTGCGTCGTCAGCCGCCTGACGGGGCAGAAGGGCCTCGACCTGCTGCTCGACGCCCTGCCCGCCCTCGTCGCGCGCGGCGGCAGGCTGGCCCTCCTCGGCAGCGGCGACCGGGACATGGAGGCGGCCTTCGTCGGGGCGGCCCATCGCCATGCCGGGTCGGTCGGCGTCATCGTCGGCTACGACGAGACGCTGTCGCACATGATGCAGGGCGGCGCGGACGCCATCCTCATCCCCTCGCGATTCGAGCCGTGCGGCCTGACCCAGCTCTACGGCCTGCGCTACGGCACGGTGCCGGTGGTCGCGCGGACGGGCGGGCTGGCCGATACGGTCATCGACGCGAACGACGCCGCGCTCGAAGCCGGATGCGCCACGGGGGTGCAGTTCGCCCCCGTCACCGCCCCCGCCCTGGCCCAGGCCATCGAGCGGACCTGCGACCTCTACGCCGACCGCCCGGCATGGGAGGCCATCGTCGCGAACGGCATGGCCCATCCGGTCGGATGGGACCGCGCCGCCCGCGAATACCTGACGCTCTACGAGGATGCTTGCGCATGACCACACCGCTGCGGCCCGGAAGCCCCGCCCATCTCGGCGCGCGCTTCGACGGGGACGGCACGAATTTCGCCGTCTTCTCCGCCCATGCGCAGGGGATGGAACTGTGCCTGTTCGACGAGCAGGGCACCGAGACCGCGCGCCATGCGCTGCCCGAGAAGACGGGCGCGGTGTGGCACGGCTATCTGCCCGGCCTCGCCCCCGGCGCGCGCTACGGCTACCGCGCCCATGGCGACTACGCGCCGGAACAGGGGCACCGCTTCAATTCGCACAAGCTGCTGCTCGATCCCTACACGCGCGAGCTTGCGGGCGGCTGGACCGACCACCCCTCCCTCCTCGGCTACGACGACCGCTCGGCGGGGCTGGACCTGTCCTACGATACCCGCGACAGCGCGCCCCACGTGCCGAAATCCGTCGTGCCGGACCCTGCCCTCTTCGAGCCGATACCCGCCGGGCCGCGCGCGGACTGGTCGGAGACGCTGATCTACGAAGCCCACGCGAAGGGCCTGACGCGGACGCATCCGGGCGTGGCCGAGGCGGTGCGCGGCACCTACGAGGGGCTGGCGTCGGAACCGATGCTCGATCACTTGCGCGAGATCGGAGTCACCGCCATCGAGCTTCTGCCGGTACACGCTTTCATCGACGACGGGTTCCTGCTGAAGAAGGGCCTGCGCAACTACTGGGGCTACAACACCATCGGCTTCTTCGCGCCCGAGCCGCGCTATTTCGGCGCGAGCGGTATCGCGGGGTTCCGGGAGATGGTGGGTCGGTTCCACGCGGCGGGGATCGAGGTCATCCTCGACGTGGTCTACAACCACACCGCCGAGGGCGACCATCGCGGGCCGACCCTGTGCTATCGCGGCCTCGACAACGCCTCCTACTATCGCCTGATCGCGGGCCAGCCGCGCTATTACGTCAACGACACCGGCTGCGGAAACACGGTGAACGTGGCGCATCCCTTCGTGCTGCGCATGGTGCTGGACTCCCTGCGCTTCTGGGTGACGCAGATGGGAGTGGACGGCTTCCGCTTCGATCTCGCCTCGACCCTGGGGCGCGAGGATCACGGCTTCGACCGGGAGGGCGGGTTCTTCGACGCGTTGCGCCAGGACCCGGTGCTCGCCGACGTACGCCTGATCGCGGAGCCGTGGGATATCGGACCGGGCGGCTATCAGCTCGGCGCGTTCCCGGGGGCCTTCGCCGAGTGGAACGACGGCTACCGCGATTCGGCCCGCCGCTTCTGGAAGGGCGACGAGCACGGCGCGCAGGACCTGGGCGCGCGCCTTCTCGGCTCGGCGGAACAGTTCGACCATGACGGGCGGCGGTCCTGGTCGTCGGTCAACTTCATCACCTCCCATGACGGCTTCACCCTCGCCGACGTGACCCGCTACGACGAACGCCACAACGAGGCGAACGGCGAGGACGGGGCGGACGGGCACGGCTCCAACTATTCCGACAATTGCGGGGTGGAGGGCGAGACGGACGATCCCGTCATCCGCGCCCGCCGCCAGCGCCGCCAGCGCAACCTGATCGCCACGCTGTTCCTGTCGCAGGGCACGCCGATGCTGCTGGCGGGCGACGAGATCGGCAATTCGCAGGGCGGCAACAACAACGCCTATTGCCAGGACAACGAGATCGGCTGGATCGACTGGGCGGGGGCGGATGACAGCCTGCGCGCCTTCACCGCCCGCATGGCGCGCTTCCGGCGCGAGCATCCGGTGACGCGGCAGACGCATTTCCTCCATGGCGGCATCCGCTCGGCGGACGGGTTGCAGGATGTGGAATGGTACGCGCCGGACGGCACCCCCCTGCGCTGGAACCGGCCGGACCTGTCGCGCTTCGGCCTCATGCTGCGCCGTTCGTCGGAGGCGACCGTACAGGCCGGGGAGGACGACGGGGAGGCCCTCTACATCGTCTTCAACCGCCGCCCGCGCGACAGCCAGGCCGTCCTGCCCCCCGCGCCGGAGGGGCGGCGCTGGGTGCGGGCCATCGACACGGGCGCGGCGAACGCCTTTCCGAGCGCGCCCTGCCGGGGGGCCTCGACGGGGATCAAGGGCGAGTCGGTGACGGTCTTCACCCTGGACGGGCGGGCGTGAGCGCGCTGGCGGATCTGGCCGCCGATGCCGGCATCCTGCCCGAGTTCCGCGATCTGGAAGGGGTCACGCGCCCCACCGCGCCCGAGACGCAGCGCGCCCTCCTGCGGGCGGCAGGGCTGGATGTGGAGGGCGAGGCATCGGCGCGGGCGGCGCTGGCCGAACGGCGCGCGGCGCGCGCGGCGCGGCGGCTGAAGCCCGAATACGTCCTGCCCGCCGATACGGCCCCGACCCTGCCCCTCGACGGCCTCGACTGGCGGCTCGCTATCGAGGGCGGCGGGAGCGTGGAGGGGCGCGGCGATGCCCTGCCCGCCCTGCCCCCGGGCATCCACGGCCTGTTCGTCGGAGACGAACGCACCCGCCTCATCGCCGCCCCGTCCGCCTGCCCCTCGGTCGAGGCTGTGACCGGGCGGGAGCGCATCTGGGGCGTGACGGCGGCGCTATACGGGCTGCACGGGGCGGGCGGCGGGGCGATGGGCAGCTACGAGACGCTGGCGGTCGCCGCCGATGCCCTCGGGCGGGAGGGCGCGGATTTCCTCGGCATCAACCCGGTGCACAGCCTCGGCTGGGCCGACCGGGAGACGATCAGCCCCTACTCCCCCTCCCATCGCGGATTTCTCGACACACGCTACATCGCGACGGGCGAGAAGGCGGCGGCGTTGCGCCACGACGACCGCCTCATCGACTATCCCACCCTCTGCGCCGCCCGCCGCGACAGGCTGGAGGCGCGCTACGAGCGCGAAGGCGCGGTACCGGATGCCACTTTCGACCGCTTCCGCGCGGACCGGGGCGGGACGCTCGCGGATTTCGCGCTCTACGAAGCCCTGAGCGAACGACACGGGACGGACTGGCGGGACTGGCCGGAGCCTCT
Organism: Paracoccaceae bacterium; assembly: GCA_020629115.1. Taxonomy (GTDB): domain Bacteria; phylum Pseudomonadota; class Alphaproteobacteria; order Rhodobacterales; family Rhodobacteraceae; genus JAHDDY01. The sequence continues at coordinate 60,954 of JAHDDY010000013.1, forward strand.
GGCGCGGCGGGAACCGGACGCGCTGGCCGCGGCGCGGCGGGAGCATGCCGGCCGCATCCGCTTTCACGAATGGCTGCAGTGGCAGGCGGATGCGCAGGTCGGGGACGCGCAGCGGCGCGCGCGGGGCGCGGGCATGGCGCTGGGCCTCTATCTCGACCTGGCCGTCGGGCCGCGCCGGGGCGGGGCCGAGAGTTGGTGCGAGGCGGGGGCCGTCGCGCGGGGCGTCTCGCTCGGTGCGCCGCCCGATCATCTGGGGCCGGACGGACAGAACTGGCAACTCGCCGCCTATGCGCCGGAGGCCCTGGCCGCCGCCGATTACGCCCCGCTGCGCCGCATCCTGCGCGAGACGATGCGCCATGCGGGAATGATCCGCATCGACCACGTGCTCGGCTTCGCGCGCAGCTACTGGATTCCCGACGACGGCGCGCCGGGCGGCTACATCCGTCAGCCGATGGACGCCCTGCTGGCCATCGTCGCGATCGAGGCGGTGCGGGCGGGCTGCGTGGTCATCGGCGAGGATCTGGGGCTGGTGCCGGACGGCCTGCGCGCGGGCCTGCGCGCGCGGGGTCTCTACGGCTATTCCGTGCTGCAATACGAGCGCGACGCGAAAGGACGGTTGCGCGACCCCGCCACCCTGCGCCGCGACAGCCTATTGTGCTTCGGCACGCACGACACGCCGACGATAAAGGGATTCTGGCTGGGACGCGACATCGACTGGTGGCATCGCCTCGGCTGGATCGACAAGGCGGAAGCGAAGCTGGCTCACAAGCGGCGCGAGCAGGATCGCCGGGCGCTGGGCGGCACCGGAGAGGACCGCTACGCCGGCAGCGGCGTATCCCCCCGCATCACCGGCGCCATGATGACCGCCCCCGCCGCCCTGGTCGCGCTACAGCTCGACGATATCATGGACCATGCGGAGGCGCAGAACCTGCCCGGCACCGTGGCGGAGCATCCGAACTGGCGGCGGCGCTACTACAGCCCCGTCGAGCAGCTCGACGTCGACGGGGCGGTCGCGGCCCTGGCCCCCCATGCGGAATACGGTAATCGTCAGCGAAACCGGGACGAAAGGACGACATCATGACCCCCCAGACCGTCTCCACCACCCCCATCGAGGGGCAGAAGCCCGGCACGTCGGGCCTGCGCAAGAAGACGCGGGTCTTCATGCGGCCGGGCTATCTGGAGAACTTCGTCCAGTCGGTCTTCGACGCCATCGGCGGGGCGGAGGGCAAAACCTTCGTGGTCGGCGGGGACGGGCGGTTCTTCAACCGCGCGGCGATCCAGACCATCCTGCGCATGGCCGCCGCCAACGGCGCGGCGCGCGCCATCGTCGGACGGGACGGCCTGCTCTCGACGCCCGCCGCCTCGCATCTCATCCGCCTGAACGGGACGGATGGTGGGCTGATCCTCTCGGCGAGCCACAATCCGGGCGGCGAGAACGCGGATTTCGGCATCAAGTTCAACACGCCGAACGGCGGTCCCGCCCCCGAGGGGGTGACGAACGGTATCTTCCGGCGAACGACCGAGATCGACCGCTACCTGATCCTCGACACGGACGATATCGACCTCTCCTCGCCCGGCGAACATGCCTTGGGCGGCATGACGGTCGCCGTGGTCGACCCGGTGGCGGACTACGAGGCGCTCATGGAGACGCTGTTCGATTTCGACGCCCTGCGCGCGCTCTTCGCGGGGGGCTTCACCATGCGTTTCGACGCGATGCACGCGATTACCGGGCCGTACGCGACCGCGATCCTGGAAAGGACGCTGGGCGCGCCGGTGGGGACGGTGATCAACGGCACCCCGTCCGAGGATTTCGGCGGGGGGCATCCGGACCCGAACCCCGTATGGGCCAAGCCGCTCATGGACGAGATGATGGGCGCGGAGGCCCCCGATTTCGGCGCGGCCTCGGACGGGGACGGGGACCGGAACATGATCGTCGGGCGTGGCACCTACGTCACGCCGTCGGACAGCCTCGCCGTGCTGGCCGCGAACGCGCATCTGGCGCCGGGCTACGCGGACGGCCTCGCCGGGGTCGCCCGCTCCATGCCGACCAGCGCCGCCGCCGACCGGGTGGCCGAGGCGATGGGCATCGCCTGCTACGAGACGCCGACGGGCTGGAAATTCTTCGGCACCCTGCTGGATGCGGGCAAGGCGACGCTGTGCGGCGAGGAGAGCGCGGGCACCGGCTCGAACCATGTGCGGGAGAAGGACGGGCTGTGGGCCGTGCTGCTCTGGCTCAACATCCTCGCGAAGCGCGGGATGCCGGTAGCGGAGATCATGGCCGATCATTGGGCGCGTTACGGGCGCAACTACTATTCGCGCCACGATTACGAGGCTGTGCCGGTCGAGGCGGCGAACACGCTGATGTCGGACCTGCGCGCGGCCCTGCCCGACCTGCCGGGCAGGGCCTTTGCCGGGATGACGGTGAAGAAGGCGGACGAGTTCGCCTATCGCGACCCGGTGGACGGCTCGCTCAGCGAGGGACAGGGGTTGCGCCTGTGGTTCGAGGGCGGCGCGCGGGGAGTGCTGCGCCTGTCGGGCACCGGCACGGACGGGGCGACCCTGCGCGTCTATCTGGAGCAGTATGCCGGGCCGGAGGAAGACCACGGCCGCGACGCGCAGGAGGCGCTGGCCGGGGTGCGCGACGCGGTGGCGGAGGCGGCGCGGATCGAGGCGTTGCTGGGGCGGAGCGCGCCGGATGTGGTGACGTAGCGGGTACGTCACCCTCGGACTTGTTCCGAGGGTCCATCTCTGCACTTCGCAGGACCGTCCGAGCCGTAGGATGGATAGTCGGAACAAGTCCGACTATGACGGCGGATGGAACGCTACTCGTCCCCGCGCAGCGGCTTCGCGTATTGCAGTTCCAGGTCCCAGGGGAAGTAGATCCACGTGTCCTGCGAGACCTCGGTGATGAACGTGTCCACCAGCGGCCTGCCCTTGGGCTTGGCGTAGACGGTGGCGAGGTGCGCCTTGGGGAACATGTCCCGCACGACCGCCAGCGTCCGGCCGCTGTCCACCAGATCGTCGACGATGAGGATGTTCTCCCCGTCGCCCATGATGGCCGTATCGGGAGCCTTCAGGATCGTCGCCTCGCCCTGCGCCTGATGCGCGTAGGACTTGATCGAGATCGTGTCGACCGTGCGCACGTTCAGCTCGCGCGCGACGATGCAGGCGGGGGTCATGCCGCCGCGCGTGATGGCGATGACGGCCTTCCACGCGCCGTCCTCGCCCGCGCCCCGCCCATCCAGCCGCCAGGCCAGCGCCCGCGAATCGCGGTGGATCTGATCCCAGCTGACGATGAAGGCCTTCTCGGCGGGGCGCTCGGATGTCATGGCTACTTCACCTTCACGAGTTCGACCACGAAGACCAGCGTCGCGCCGCCGGGGATGACCCCGCCCGCCCCGCGCTCGCCGTAGGCGAGGTCGGAGGGGATGACGAAGCGGTACTTCGCGCCTTCCTTCATCAGTTGCAGCCCTTCGGTCCAGCCCGCGATGACGCCGTTGAGCGGGAAGGAGATGGTCTGGCCGCGGTCGTAGGAGCTGTCGAACTTCTTCCCGTCGGTCAGGGTGCCCTCGTAATGCACCTCGACGGTATCGGTCGGGCCGGGGGACGCGCCGGTGCCTTCCTCCAGCACCTCGTATTGCAGGCCGCTGGCCGTGACGGTCACGCCGTCCTTCTGCGCGTTCTCGGCGAGATAGTCCATGGAAGCCTCCGCTGGCTGGATCGTCATGAGGCCGGCGCAGGTCAGGGCGGCGGCGAGAAGCATGGGGCGTAGCATGATCGGTGTATCCTCGCAATTGGGTCGGGGGTGATCGGTGTCATTGCCCGGCTTGACCGGGCAATCCAGGAATTGCAAGCGCTGGTGCCTGCCGCCCTGGATCCCCCGGTCAAGCCGGGGGATGACGGTCGTTCACATATCATCGAACCGATGCATAGCCAGAAAGCGGTAAAGATTGCGACCATGCGCGGGGGCAGGTCAACCGCTGCAATGATGAGGATTGCGCGGGCCGCGATGCTGCCCTACCGCTTGGGGCCGACCCCTTGCAACCTACCGGGAGCCGCCACCATGAACCGCGATGTCTTCATCACCTGCGCCGTGACCGGCTCCGGCGACACGGTCGGAAAATCCGACAAGGTGCCCGTGACGCCGCAGCAGATCGCCGACAGCGCGATCCTGGCGGCGAAGGCGGGGGCGGCGATCGTGCATTGCCACGTGCGCGACCCCGAAACGGGCGCGCCCTCGCGCGATGTGGGATTGTTCCGGGAAGTGACGGAGCGCATCCGGGGGGCGGATGTCGACGTGGTGCTGAACCTGACCGCCGGGATGGGCGGGGACCTGACCCTCGGCTCCGTCGAGGCCCCCCTGCCCCCGGACGCGGCGGGGACGGACATGGCCGGGGCGACCGAACGCCTCGCCCATATCGCCGAATGCCTGCCCGAGATCTGCACTCTCGATTGCGGGACGATGAATTTCGGCGAGGGTGACTACGTGATGACCAACACCCCCGCCATGCTGCGCGCCATGGCCGCCGGGATGCGCGATCTGGGTGTGAAGCCCGAGATCGAGGCGTTCGATACCGGGCATCTGTGGCTCGCGAAGCAACTGGCGAAGGAGGGCCTGATCGACGACCCCGCCCTCGTGCAGCTCTGCATGGGCATCCCGTGGGGCGCGCCGGACGACATGCGCACCCTGGGCGCGATGGTCGATGCCATCCCCGAAGGCTGGGTCTATTCGGGCTTCTCGATCGGCCGCAACGAACTGCCGTATGTCGCCGCGATGGCGCTGCACGGGGGCAACGTGCGGGTGGGGCTGGAGGACAATCTCTATCTGTCCAAAGGGGTCCTGGCGACGAACGAGCAACTCGTCGAGCGGGCCGTGACGGTGCTGGAGGGCATGGGCGCGCGGGTCATCGG
>JAHDDY010000260.1 GCA_020629115.1 Paracoccaceae bacterium
GGTGCGCTTCCGGTAACGAACGGGTATGGTTTCCTCGTCCATTGAGTCTGTGACGTATTCGTGTGGAAGGACCCCGCCATGAGCGCCGGAATGATGATCGCCCTCGGAATCGCCATCGCCCTGATCGGGGTGGTCGTCTCGGCCCGGTTCCAGGGCCGCATCGGCGCGCTCGCCCGGCCCGTCTCGCTCGCCGTCGGGGCGCTGCTGCTGATCCTCGGCGCGTTCAACGGGATCTTCTTCTACGCGGAGCCGGGCTTCAAGTACCACGTGCGCACCATCCTCGGCGAGGAGAAGATGGTCAGCGACACGGGCTACAACACCTATCTTTTCGGCCGCTACAACGCCTGGAAGAACGCCATGAGCGTGCAGGCCTCCGCCGATGGCGGCGGGCGGGTGCAGGCGGAGATCGATTCGGACACCACCTCCGCCGACCTGCGCCCGCAGACGCTCGTGTTCCTCGACCAGGTCGACGCGCAGGTCACGGCGACGACGCGATTTCAGCTGCCCGACGCCGAGGAGGACTTCCTGCGCCTCGCGCGGCAGTTCCGCACCCCCGCGAACCTCCTGCGCACCGAGCTGATCCCCGCCTTTCAGGAGACGCTGGCCGCCACCGCCTCGCTCATCACGGCGGAGAACTACTTCTCGGGCGGGCGCAACGAGTTCAATACCGAGTTCCAGAACCAGATGCAGAACGGCATCTACAACGTCCGGCGCAAGGAGGAGACGCGCAACGTCCGCCGCCGGACGGGCACGGCCAACGCCTCGCTGGGCACCGAGCAGGAGGAGTTCGGCGACGATCAGCAGGTCGTCTTCGTCGTGGAGAAGATCCTCGACGCCACGGGCCAGCCGGTGCGAAAGCCGCAGAACTTCAACAAGTTCGGTATCAATGTCGTCTCGGCCCGCGTGACCAACGTTCAGCCGAACGAACGCTTCCGCTCGCGCATGGAGCAAAAGCAGGACGCCGCCGCCGCCCGCTCCGTCGCCCGCGAGCAGCGGGTGCAGGAGGAGGAGCAGCGCCTGCTGGCCATCACCCGCGGCGAGCGCGAGGTGGCCGAGCGCCAGGCCGCCGCCAAGGTCGAGCAGATCCAGCTCACCACCGAGGCCGAGACCCGCAAGCAACTCGCGGTCACGGCGGCGAACCAGCGCGCGGAGGAGGCTGCCATCGACCGCGACACGGCGCGCATCCGGCTGGAGCAGGCCAAGATCGACGCCGAATCGCGCCAGGTCAGCGCCGATGCCGCCGCCTATGAGAAGCGCGCGATCATCGAGGCGGACAACGCCCTGCAACAGAAGCTCGATGCCTACGTGAAGGCGCAGGGCTTCTGGGCCGACGCCTTTGCCAAGCGCGCGGTGCCGCAGACCGTGTTCGGCGGCGCGGGCGGCGGAGTGGGAGGCACCGACAACGACGTGCAGGATTTCCTGAACATCATGACGATGCGCGCCGCCCGCGACCTCAGCGTCGACCCCGGCATCGCCGCGCCGGTGCGCGCGGGGCAGTGA
>JAHDDY010000261.1 GCA_020629115.1 Paracoccaceae bacterium
CGGTGTCGGGCGAACTCGGCTTCAGCCTCTTCCCGGGAGCCTGGGGCGTCACCGCACAGGCCGAGGGCGAGATCGAACGGTTCATCGCACCGGGGGAGCGATGAGAAGGCTCGGCTCCGAACGTGGTGCCGTGTCCACCGAGTTCGCCGTGATCATGGCGGCCTTCCTCACCTCGTTCATGCTGATCGTCGTGTTCGCCGGGCGAGTCGCAACCGCCGAGAACCACGTGCGTGCCGCAGCCCAAGAAGCGGCACGCTCCGCCAGCCTCGCCGGCACCCCCGAAGCCGCTGTCGCCGCAGCGCAACAGACGGCGGCAGGCAACCTCTCCAGTAGCGGTCTCACCTGTGCCTCGGGAGTCGACGTCGCGGTCGACACTGCACAGTTCGCTCCCGGCGGATGGGTCGGCGTGACGGTCTCGTGCGAGACGCCGTTCAGCGATGTTGCGTCTCTGTCGGTCCCGGGCACCAAGACCTTCACGGGGACAGCGACCGAGGTGATCGACACGTACCGGAGCGACCCGTGAATCGCCTCGACCGTTCAGACGAGCGCGGTTCGGTGAGCGTGCTGGTGGCCGTGCTGGCCATCGCCTTCTTGATGGTTGCGGGACTGGCGCTCGACGGCGGCCGCAAACTCGGCGCGCTGTCCGAAGCGCGAGACCTCGCCGACAACGCCGCCCGAGCGGGAGCGCAAGCCGTCGACACCGACGCCTACCAACTCACCGGCGCTCCGGCCCTCGACCCGGCCGACGCCGAGCAAGCAGCGCTCGCGTACCTCTCCGCCACCGGCCACACCGGAACGGTCGCCGTGGACGGATCAACCGTGACGGTGACCGTGAGCCTCAGCGTCCCGACTCGATTCCTGCCCGGCCCGTTCACCGTCCACGCAACCGAATCGGCCACCGCAGTCTTCAGCGTGGAAGGAACCCCATGATCCGCCGACTCACCGACCTCGCCAAGGGCCTCCTCGCCATCGCCGCCATCGCTGCGCTGCTCGTCGGCGTGCCGTTGCTGCTCTACCGCCTCGGCGGCATCCCCGGCTCCTCCGTCGTCGAAGCGTTCACCGATCCGCTGACATCCGACAACACTCGCAGCGAGCGGCTCCTCGCCGGCACCCTCGGAATCATCGCCTGGCTGTGCTGGGTGCAGGTGGCCTACGCCCTCGTCGCCGAGATCGTGGCCGCGGCCAGGGGCACGGTCGCCAACCGGGCACCGATCCTGCCGGGCATCCAGGCAGCGGCCTCTCGTCTGGTCACCACCGCCACGCTCGTCGCTGGGTCGTTCGGTCAAACCGCAACAGTGATGGCCGCACCGCTCGCTCCGGTCATGGTCATGGAGCCTGCCGTCGCCGCGCCACTCGTCGTCGACACCGACATCCGAACGGTCGACAAGTCCTCGAGTCCGATTGAGACCTCCGGCGTGACCTACACGACGGGGGAGCGGGACACCTTCTGGAGCGTCGCCGAGACCCTGCTCGGCGACGGGCTCCGATGGAGCG
>JAHDDY010000262.1 GCA_020629115.1 Paracoccaceae bacterium
CAGCACCGCCGGCGGGAACTCACCGAGCTCGTCGAGAAAGAGCACGCCGCCATGCGGGTTCGGGTCACGATGTTACCTGAGCCATCAGGAGACCAACCATGACCAACGATGCCGAGATCCCCACCCACGCACTCGTCGAAGCGATCGAAGTAGCCCTCGACTTCGACCACAACGCCCACTGCGCCACGAGTCACCTCGCAGAGCGGCCGGACTCCTTCGACGACATGATCGACGCGCTCAGCTCTCGCATCCAGTCGGCGGCGATCAGCGGCCGGCAGAACCAGGTCGACGACCTCACCTCCCTGATGGTGACGCTGGCGACGGAGGTCGGCACCCTGATCGGCTTCGCCACCGGCCGGCTGCTCGAGTCGTACGACTTCGAGACCGCATCGCTCGCAGCCCGTACGGCTGTTGAGGCCATCGGCGACGAGCACCCACTGCGGGCCAGCATTGCCGGCGCTGTCGAGAGCATCATCGGTGAGGCGGTGGCGGCGTGATGGAGCACCAGTCCCTCCCCCACGGCTGCACTGCCACCTACGTCCCACGGACCCAGCCGAAGCGTTGGGCGCCGTCCGACGAGAAGCTCTTCTCGAAGCCGGCCACGCGCCGCTCGAGCCGCCGACGCGCCACCTTCACCCCTCGCGGTGGCGAGGCCCTGGCAGCATGACAACAACGATCGAGGCGTACGTCGGTGGCGACAGCCTCCCCGATGTCCTCCCGAACGCTGAGTTACTCGAGGGCCTCGGTTCGCTGCTCGATGCCGACACCCGGCGGCAGTCGACGCGGGACGCCTACGCATCCGACGTCCGCTCCTGGCAGCGATGGGCCGAAACGAACGGCCACGACGGTGCTGCGGTCGTCCATCCCCTCTGGCTGGCCTCGTGGGTTGTCGCGATGGCAGCCGACGGGCTCGCCGTCGCCACCGTCCGACGCCGTGCGATCGGCGTCGGTGCGGACCAGGAGCTGCGTGGCTTCGCGAACCCGGCGAAGCATCCGATGGTTCGGCAGGCCCTGGCGAAGCTCGACGCGCTCAACACTCGACCGCAACGTCAGGCAGCCGCGCTGCGCGCTTCGGACCTGTCGCTGATCCTCACGCACCTCGCCGAAGAAGACAGCCTCGCCGCAGCCCGCGACGCATGCCTGCTGTCGATCGGCTGGTCCGCTGCGCTGCGTGTGTCCGAGCTCGTGGGGCTGAAGGTCGGCGACATCGCCGTCGGCCCGGATCAGCTCACCATCTCGATTGTCGGCGGCAAGGGGCGGGCGCGCTCTGCGGTCGACACCGTCGTCGTTCCCTGCGACCCGGGCGCTGTCGCCTGCCCTCGTGTCGACCTCGACGTGTGGTTGAGGGCTGCCCGGATCGAGTCGGGCCCGGTGTTCCGTGGCGTCACCCGCATGGGGTCGATCCGTGAAGGGGCTCTCTCGTCCCGCGTCGTCGGCGACATCGTCCGCCGACGAGCTCGAGCTGCCGGCGTCGTCGGCTGGGATCAGCTCAC
>JAHDDY010000263.1 GCA_020629115.1 Paracoccaceae bacterium
CGTAAGCGGTGCGGCGATCCCACGGATGTTCATCGCGGTTCGGTCTGGAAGTTCCACGGCATGAGGTCGTCGATGCGGGCGTCGGGATGGCCTTGGGCGATGGCTTCGAGGGTGGCGGTGAGGTAGGCGAAGGGTTCGATGCCGTTGAGTTTGGCGGTCTCGATGAGCGAGGCGATGCGTCCCCAGGCCTTTCCGCCTTCGTCATGACCCGCGAAGAGCGCGTTCTTGCGCGTGAGGGCAACGGGTCTGATGCGGTTCTCGACCGGGTTGGAGTCGATCTCCACGCGTCCATCGTCGAGGAAGACCTGCAGGCCGTCCCAGTGGTTGGCGATGTAGGTGAGCTTCTCGCCAAGACGGGACTTGCGCGAGACGCGGGCGCGCTGCGCGGCAAGCCAGGTGCCGAACTCCTCGACAAGAGGCTTCGTCCGCTTCTGCCGCGCGGCACGACGTTCCTCGGGCGAGCGACCCCTGATGTCGGCCTCGATGCGGTAGAACCCGGCGATGAGGCGCAAGCCCTCCGCGGCGATCGGGGAACCGTCCTTCTCGAAGATGTCGTGCAGCTTGCGCCGCGCATGCGCCCAGCAATAGGCAAGGCGCAGAGGTCCGCCCTCGCGGTCCGCTCGCGTGAGCCTGTTGTACCCACTGTAGCCATCGACCTGCAGCGTCCCTTCAAAGCCGCCGAGGAATTCCTCGCCGTGCTTGCCGCCGCGTCCCGGCGCGTAGAAGTAGACGAGGCCCGGCGGGTCTTTCCCGCCCCATCCCCGGTCGTCGCGGGCGAGCGCCCAAAGATACCCGGTCTTCGTCCTGCCCTTGCCGGGGTCGAGCACCGGCGCGCGGGTCTCGTCCATGAACAGTTTGCCGGAAGACTTCAGGTGGACGCCGAGACGGTCCACGACCGGCGCGAGATGCGCGGCCGCCTTGCCCACCCAACCCGCCAGCGTCGAGCGATGGAGATCGATCCCGGCGCGGCGGTATATCTGCGCCTGCCGGTATAACGGCAGGTGATCGGCATACTTGCTCACGAGAACATGCGCGATCATCGCTTCGGTCGGCATCGCGCCCTCGATCAGGTGCGCGGGCGCGGGAGCCTGATGCACGCCCTCCTGACAGATGCGGCAAGCATAGCGGGGCCGGATCGTCTCGATGACGCGGAAGCGCGCTGGAACGATGTCGAGCCGCTCGGAACGGTCCTCGCCGATCTTCGCCATCTCGCCGCATCCACAGGGGCAGTTGGTGCTGGCGGGTTCGATCACCCGCGTCTCGCGCTCGAACTCCTCGGGCAGTCGCCCAAGATTGCGCTTCGCCGGGGCACGCTTGCGGCCCGGCCCGTCCGATGTCGCCTCGGGCTCCCCGCCGGTCCTCTCGACCTCGGCGACGGCCACCTCGAGATCTTCGAAGGCGAGCTGGCGCTGGTCCTCGCTCAGCTTCTCCGATCTCCTGCCGTAGAGCGCGTGCCGGAACTCCTTCACCAGATGCTCCAGCCGCT
>JAHDDY010000102.1 GCA_020629115.1 Paracoccaceae bacterium
TGCGGTTCAGGCGCGACAGGGCGGATGCGGGGTCGTACAGGCTGAACAGCCGCTCCACGCCGCGCAGGATGCCCCGCGCCTCCGCCAGCGCGGCCGCCGCCTCGGCGCGCGGGCCGCGCAGGGTCAGGCTCACCTCCGCCCCGAAGGCTCGCCCGCGCCACGTCTCGGCCCGCGCGCCCGTGGGCATGGCGGCGAAGGCGGCGGTCAGCGCGAGGGCGCGGCGGCGGGTGAGGGCGGTCATTCGGCGGGCACTCCCACGGGCGCGGCCCCGGCGGCGGCCTCACGCGCGCGCTTCTTCGCGGCGATGATCTTCGGCACGCAGGCCGTCTCCCGCTCGTGGATCGTCACGCAGTCGAGGCACTGGAAGCACTCGCTGTAGTTCACCGCCCCGCTCTTCTCGATCGCGCCGTAATTGCACTTCACCCGGCACAGCTGGCACGGCGAGCCGCATTCCGCCCGCCGCGCGATCCAGTCGCGCCCGCGCAGCAGCCCGCCGATGGCCATCACCGCCCCCAGCGGGCAGAGATAGCGGCAGAACCCCTTGAACAGCACCATCGACAGGACCAGCAGCCCCGCTGCATAGGCGACGTAATACCATTCGCGGACGAAGAAGGTCGTCACGGCGGTCTTGAACGGCTCGACCTCGATGGCCTTGTCGAGCTGGGCCGGCAGGGTGAGGAGGATGGCGACAAGACCGGTCAGCACCCCGTATTTCAGCCATTTGAGCCGCGCGTCCCACGTCGCGTTCGGCTCGATCCGGGGCAGGCGCAGCGCGCGGCCCAGATGATGCGCGAATTCCTGCATCGCGCCGAACGGGCACAGCCACCCGCAGAACAGCCCCCGCCCCCAGAGGACGAACCCGAGGATCGTCGCGCCCCAGATGGCGAGCGAGAACGGATCGTAGAGCAGGAAGGCGAAGCTGCCCCCTTCCAGTCCCGTGCGCAGCACCGCGAGCGGCGTCGCGCCCCTGTCCCCACCAGCCGACAAAGCCGATGACGAAGGCAAGGATGCCGAGGCGGATGGGCGTGACATGCCGGTGCGCCGCCAGCCCGTCGAGCCGCACGCCCAGCAGCGCGACCAGCCCCACAAGGAATACGCTGAGGATCGCCAGATCGACCCGGCGTTCCTGAAGCGTTCCCAGCCACGGCGGGGCAGGCTCGACCACCTCGGGCCGCGCGAAGAACCGCTCCGGCGCCGACAGCGCCACGTCGAAGGTCGCCGAGCCGATCTCGGGCTGGAAGAAGCCGTGCTCGCGCAGGCTCTTGACGTGCAGTGTCCACTCCGCCGTCGGGTCGAAGCCCAGCCGCCGGTCCGTGCGCAGGATCAGCGCGGTGCCGTCGCGGATCTCCTCCGGCATGCCCGCGTTCATCTCGACGTAGATGTCCGCATCGCGGAAGGCGACGGGAAAGCCGCCCTGTTCGGCGCTCAGCAGGTCCGGCGCGGTATTGCGCACGAAATCCTCCGGCACCAGCCCGTGCCGCGCCGTCTCGACCACCAGCACCGGCTCGTCGGTCGTGGAGATCGCCATGAAGTCGCGCAGTTCCGCGTAGCCGTCTGGCGAAAGTACCGCCCGCGCCACGGATGGCGGGCCGAGATCGACGACCCAGAGGTCGAGATAGGTCTCCTCCGGGTAGTCCTGCGCCTCCGGGTCGTCATCCTCCCAGAGCGTTCCGGCGAAGGCGGCGTCCACCTCGGCATTCGTGACGCGCTTGCGCACCGCGATGCCCTGCGCGACCAGATCGTCCCAGGTCAGGTCCTCGGCGTAATCGGGGTCGGGATAGGCGGGCGGGCCGGTGGCGACCCCCTTCATCTTCTCGCGCGCGACCTTCAGCGCGGCGGCGAGCAGGCTCTCGTGGGCGATGCGCACGCTCGCGGTCGCCTTGGTTACCCCGTCGAGATAGACCAGCGCCGACCCGTCCGACCCGGAGCCGTAGGGCGTGCCCACCACGAGGCTGTCGGCGATGGAATGGCCGCGATACTGCTCGAAGAACTTGTGGAACGGGGCCTCGCCCAGCCCCGAGACGAAGATCGGCTCGTTATGCGAGATGAGCTGCACGTCGAGGAAGTTGCCGTTGAGGTCGAGCACCACGAGCATGTTCATCGGCGCGCCCGAAAAGCCGGGCAGGGGGGCCATCGGCTCGGTCTCGAAGACGTAGCCCGCCTCGGCCCCGCCGGAATTGAGAAGCTGCCACACGCCCTCGTCGTTCAGCCGCTCGCCCAGCTCCATGGGCGGCACGATCAGCGGGGCGAGCGCCTCGCGCGGCAGGGTCTCGGCAAGCGCGGCGAGGGCCGACAGCCACCAGAGGGCCGCGGCGAGGAACAGGCGGGACGGGAGAGAGCCGGTCGTCATCGGCGGATTTTGCCATCCGCGCCGGTGCCGCCCCATACGACCATGGTCCATGCCTCCGGCTCACGGGTCGATGCGCGGCCCGTCCCGGTCGACCTCGGGCGTAAGCGATATGGCGCGATCGTCAGGCATCGCGTGCCGCCATCGTCTCCAGCGCCGCGTCCGCCGACGCGCCCATCGGCACGCGCGGCCAGTCGCCCATGCGGTTGCGCAGCCAGGTCCGCTGGCGCTTGGCGTAGCGGCGGGTATCTGTCTTCGCCCGCACCATCGCCTCGTCCAGCGATATCGCCCCGTCCAGATACGCGAAGAGGGGCGGGGCGGCGACGGCGCGCATGGCGGGGAGGGCGGGGTCCAGCCCCCGCGCGGCCATCGCCGCCGCCTCCTCGACCAGCCCCGCCGCCAGCATCGCATCGAGCCGCGCCTCGATCCGGGCGACGAGCGCATCGCGGTCGGCCTCGATGGCGATGACGCGGACCTTGTCGAGCGGCAGGAGGGGGGGCGGGGTCTCGCGCGCCCAGTCCGTTATCGAGCGCCCCGTCGCCGCCATCACCTCCCACGCCCGCAGCATCCGGCGCGGATTGCCGATATCGAGCGTCGCCGCCGCCGGATCGAGGGCGAGCAGGTCGCGGCGGAACGCCTCCGCCCCGTCCCGCGCCAGCCGCGCCTCGGTCTCGTCGCGGATGGCGGGGGGGATGGGCGGTACGGCGGCGAGGCCGCGCGTCAGGGCCTCGAAATACAGCCCCGTCCCGCCCACGATCACGGGCACCGCCCCCGCCGCCCGCGCCTCCTCCAGCACGCCCGCCACGTCCCGCAGCCAGTCCCCGACCGAATACCGCCGCGCGGGGTCCACGTGCCCGTAGAGCCGATGCGGCACGCGGGCCGCCTCCTCCGGCGAGGGCCGGGCGGTTAGGAGGTGCCAGCCCGCATAGACCTGCATCGAATCCGCATTCACCACCCACCCGCCCAGCCGCTCGGCCAGCGCGACGGCGAGGGCCGACTTGCCGGAAGCGGTGGGGCCGGCGAGGAGGAGGGGGGAGGATACTGGCATTTGCCCTCTGCCCCGGACCTGATCCGGGGCCTGTTCGAACGACGCACCATGCTGAGACAGGCCCCGGATCAAGTCCGGGGCAGAGGTCTTCATTCGTAAGCCGAGACCTAAACCCCGCTCGGAATGTTCAGCGGATCGCGCTGGATGCCCTTCGGCGCGGTCAGCTCCTTCCATTTCGACAGGGCCTTGCTGGCCGACGCAAACGCCGGGCGGGGGATGAACTTGCCGCGACCGGGCTGGGGCTGGCTGTTCTGCCCGTGCGCCCAGATCACGTCCCCGCGCGAGAGGGTGTAGCGGGCCTGCGCGGTGACCTCGAACCCTTCGAAGACGTTGTAGTCGATGATGGATTTCTGCGTCGTGGCGCTGATGGTCTTCCTCAGCGACGGGTCCCAGACGCAGAGATCGGCATCCGCCCCGACCGCGATGGCCCCCTTGCGGGGATAGATGTTGAGGATCTTCGCGATGTTGGTCGAGGTGACGGCGACGAACTCCTCGGGCGTCAGGCGGCCCGTATCGACCCCCTTCGTCCAGAGCACCGCGAGGCGTTCCTCCAGCCCGCCGGTGCCGTTCGGGATCATCGGGAAGCCGTCGTCGCCCATATGCTTCTGCTCGGTGGTGAAGGCGGCGTGGTCGGTGGCCACGACCTGCAGCGAGCCGGACATCAGCCCCGCCCACAGCCCGTCCTGATGCGCCTTCGAGCGGAAGGGGGGGGACATGACGCGCCGGGCGGCGTATTCCCAGTCCTTGTTGAAATACTCGCTCTCGTCCAGCGTCAGATGCTGGATCAGCGGCTCGCCGTAGACGCGCATCCCCTTCTGCCGCGCCCGGCGGATCGCCTCGTGCGCCTGCTCGCAGCACACATGCACGATGTAGAGCGGGACGCCCGCGGCATCGGCGATCATGATGGCCCGGTTCGCCGCCTCGCCCTCCACCTCGGGCGGGCGGCTGTAGGCATGCCCCTCCGGCCCGGTGATGCCGAGGGTCATGTATTTCTCCTGCAGCGCCGCCACCACGTCGCCGTTCTCCGCATGGACGAGGGGCAGCGCGCCCAGTTCGGCGCAGCGCTGGAAGGAGGCGAGCATCTCGTCGTCCTCGACCATCAGCGCGCCCTTGTAGGCCATGAAGTGCTTGAAGGTGTTGACCCCCCGCTCCACCACCTGCGCCATTTCGTCGAAGATGCCCTCGTTCCAGCCGGTGATCGCCATGTGGTAGCTGTAATCCGCACAGCATTGCGGCGTCGTCTTCGCGTCCCAGGCGTCGACCGCGTTCATCAGCGAGCCATCCGCGCCCGGCAGCACGAAATCCACGATCATCGTCGTGCCGCCCGCGGCGGCCGCGAAGGTGCCGGACTCGAAGGTCTCGGCGGCGGTGGTGCCCATGAAGGGCATCTCCAGATGCGTATGCGGGTCGATGCCGCCGGGGATGACGTAGGCGTCCGAGGCGTCGACGGTCTCGTCGCCCTTCAGGTCCGGCCCGATCTCGACGATCTTCTCGCCGTCGATCAGGACGTCGGCCGCGTAGCTGCGGTCGGCGGTGACGACGGTACCGCCCTTGATTACCTTGGTCATGCTCTTGGTCTCCCGAGGATCGCTGCGCCGCGCCTGCCCTTGCGGATGCCAGACGCGACCTCACCATACCGCCCGCGCCGGACGGGGGAAGCCCGGATTTGCGGACAGCCGGGGCGCATCGGCGCGATAGAGAAGAATGATAGTAAAATCGTAGATAAATTGTCTCGATATCAAGCTTATGCACCTAACGTGAGACGATATTTCAAATTGTGCAAATAGCCGTCCAATTAAATTTTCGTTGACCCATGCGGCGGTATTACCGGGGCAGACCCTCCTCGAAAGGATTTATCCCATGGCCAAGCCCGTCCACGCCGCCAACCGCCTCTACGGCACGACCCTAGCCGATACTCTGCGCGGCACGGGCGGCGAGGATGTCCTGTTCGGCCATGGCGATGCCGATCTGCTGTTCGGCGGGGCGGGACGCGATTTCCTCTACGGCGGGGCGGGGGACGATGCGCTCCACGGGGGCGAAGGCAACGATTACCTCGACGGCGGCGCGGGGGCGGATACGCTCGATGGCGGCGCGGGCCTCGATTCGGTGAACTACCACGGCTCCGACGATGCCGTTACCGTGGATCTCGGCGCGCAGACGGCCAGCGGTGGCCATGCGACCGGCGATACGCTCGTCTCCATCGAGTTCGCGCGCGGGTCGCATCACGGGGACGTACTGGTCGGGGATGCGGGGGACAACTTCCTGTGCGGGCTGGGCGGCGACGATGCGCTCTACGGCGGCGCGGGCGACGATACCCTGCGCGGGGCCGAAGATGCCGATCATCTGGACGGTGGCGCGGGGCGCGACGCGGCGACCTACTGGTCCTCCGATGCCGGGGTGACGGTCGATCTGGCGGCGGGCACGGGGACGGGCGGCCATGCGGAGGGCGATATGCTGGTCGATATCGAGGACCTCATCGGCTCGGTGGCCTTCGGCGACACCCTCGGCGCGGCGGATGGCGGCTCGCGGCTCCACGGCTATGGCGGGGACGATACGCTGACGGGCCGCGCGGGGGCGGATGCGCTGTTCGGCGGCGACGGGGCGGATGCGCTCTCGGGCGGTGCGGGCGACGACATGCTCTTCGGCGAGGCGGGCGGCGACACGCTCGACGGCGGCGCGGGCGACGACCTCATCACCGCCGGAACGGGCGACGATACGATCGCGGGCGGCGCGGGGGCGGATCGCTTCAAGTTCCGTCAGGGCGACGGGTCCGACGTCATCACCGATTTCGAGGCCGGCGTGGATCATATCGTCTTCTCGGACGGGCGGACGACCTGGCGCGACCTGGCCACCACGATGGACGGGGACGATGCGGTCATTCGCTACGGCGACGACGTGCTGCGGGTCGAGGATGCCGACCTTGCCGAGGTCTGGGGCGCGTTCGACTTCTATTGAGGCGTCAGCGGCGGTTGAAATCCTCGATGGCCCGTTCGTAGTCGCGCCCCACCGCCTCCATCTCCCGCAGGGCGTGGTCGGTCTCCCGGTCGAGGCATTCGAAATAGGTCTGCATGTCGGTGGCATAGCGGCGCACCGCCTGGTGCAGGGTCTCCAGATCGCGGGTCTCCAGCGTTTGACCCGACGGGATGCGCGGTTCGGACGGGCGGCGGCAATCGTAGGCCGTGGCGTTCGCCGTCCCGGCCGAAAGCACGGCGAGGAGCGCGGCGGCGGGAAGCCGCATCACGCCTCCATCCCCGCCGCGTCGAGCACCGCGTGGAACAGCACCTCGGCCCCGGCGGTGCTCCACTCCTTCGTGATCTCCTCGGCCTCGTTATGGGACAGGCCGTCGACACAGGGGCACATGACCATCGCGGTGGGATAGAGCTTGTTGACCCAGCAGGCATCGTGCCCCGCGCCCGAGACGATATCGCGGTGCGAGTAGCCCAGCCGTTCGGCGGCGTCGCGGATGGACTGCACAAGGCCTTCGTCGAAGGCGGGCGGGTCGAACTGGCCGACGATCTCGGCCGCGAACTCTACCCCGATCTCCTCGCACAAGGGGGGAGCCTCGGCCATCAGCCGCTCGACCATGGTGTTCAGGCGGTCCAGTTCGTGCGACCGGAAATCGACGGTGAAGACCGCCCTACCGGGGACGATGTTGCGCGAGTTGGGGTAGACGTTCGCCTGGCCCACCGCGCCGACGGCGTTGGGCTGGTTGTCCATGGCGATGGCGTGGACCAGCTCGATGATGCGTGCCATGCCGCGCCCGGCATTCTTGCGCATATGCATGGGAGTCGAGCCGGTATGCGTCTCCTTGCCCGTGACGGTACATTCGATCCAGCGCAAACCCTGCCCGTGGGTGACGACGCCGATATCGACGCCCTCGGCCTCCAGGATCGGTCCCTGTTCGATATGCAATTCCAGAAAACAGTGCATCTTGCGCTGGCCCACGGGTTCCTCCCCGCGCCAGCCGATGCGGATCAGTTCGTCGCCGAACGTCTTTCCCTCGGCATCCGTCTTTGCATACGCCTCATCCTGCGTGATGACGCCCGCGAAGACGCCCGAGGCCATCATGGCGGGGGCGAAGCGCGTGCCCTCCTCGTTGGTCCAGTTGACGACGCAGACCGGATGCTTCGTCCTGATGCCCAGATCGTTCATCGTGCGCACGATCTCCAACGCGCCGAGCACGCCCAGCACCCCGTCATAGCGCCCGCCCGTCGGCTGCGTGTCGAGATGCGAGCCGACCATGACGGGCAGGGCGTCCGGGTCCGTGCCGGGGCGGGTGGCGAACATGGTGCCCATCTGATCGACCCCGACGGTGCAACCCGCCTTCTCGGCCCAGCGCTGGAACAGATGCCGCGCCTCGCCGTCCTCGTCGGTCACGGTCTGGCGGTTCGACCCGCCCGCGATGCCGGGGCCGATCTCGGCGATGGCATGGATGCTGTCCCAGAGCCGCTCGCCGTCGATGCGCAGGTTCTCGCCGGGTGCTGCGGCCATGGGGGTCTCCTTCGCGGGGGGATGTTTGTCCGGTTGGTAAAAGGCTATCCGCCCCGCCGCGGCGGTCAAGCGCAAATCGGGGAGGGCGTTTGACGCGCCGGGCCGGGGATGCGAGCATGGCGCATTGCAACCCCTGTTCGAGGCATTCCGGCCATGCGTATCCCGTTCCCGCGTCTCCTGACCGTCCTCGCGGCGGCCCTCCTCCTCGCCGCCCAGGCGTCCCCCGCCTCCGCCTTCTGCGGCTTCTACGTCGCCAAGGCCGATGCGGACCTGTTCAACCGGGCGTCGAAGGTCGTCATCGCGCGGGAGGACCGGCGCACCGTCGTCACCATGGCCAACGACTACGAGGGCAACCCGGACGCATTCGCCATGGTCATCCCGACCCCCTACGTGCTGGAGCGCAAGGCGATACGGGTCGAGGAGGCGGCAAAGATCGACGCGCTCGACAGCTACTCCGCGCCCCGGCTGGCCGAGTATTTCGACCCCGATCCCTGCGCGCGCCCATCCGCCTATCCGGAAAATGGCATCGCGCCGCCCCCGCCGGTGTTCCTGGCCGCGCCCGCCCCGATGCAGGCCGATGCGGATTTCGGCGTCACGGTCGAGGCGCGGTACGAGGTGGAGGAATACGACGTCCTGATCCTCTCGGCGGCGGAATCCACCGGCCTGCAACGCTGGCTCGACCGGGAGGGCTATCGCATCCCGCCCGAGGCGCGCGACAGCTTGGGGCGCTACATCGCGATGGGCATGAAGTTCTTCGTCGCCCGGATCGACCTGTCCCGGAGCGCGGCGGCGGCGGAACCGGACTGGAACGGCTACCTGCGCCCGCTCCAGATTTCGTTCGAGAGCGACGAGCTGATGCTGCCCATTCGCCTCGGCATGGTGAACGCCGACGGGCCGCAGGACCTGCTGATCTATTTCCTCACCCCCGAGGGCCGGGTCGAGGCGACGAACTATCCGACGGTGAAGATTCCCACCGACGAGGAGGTGCCGCCCACGGTGGAGGCGCGGTTCGACGATTTCTACCGCGCGCTCTTCGACCGCCAGCACGCCCTGCACGGCGGGCGGGCCGTCTTCACGGAATATTCCTGGCCGATCCAGGACAGGTGCGATCCCTGCATCGCGGGGCTGCCCTCCCGAGGGGACCTCATCGAACTGGGCGCGGCGTGGCTGGCGACGGACTACGCGGTGTCGAAGGAGGGCGTGCTCTCCTACGTGCCGTCCACCGGCCTCGTCGTCGGTCCCGCGCACCTGACCTGGCTGCGCCTGCGCTACACCGCCGAGACCCGCCCGGAGGACCTGATGTTCCGGATCACCGGCGATACCGACCGCTTCCAGGGCCGCTACGTCATGCGCCATCCCTTCGAGGGGCCGGTCAACTGCCCCGCCGGGTACGACTGCCTCACGACGCAGAACGCGCGCTTCGCGGAGGAGGCGCGGACGATGGCCGCGCTGACCAGGTGGGACGTGGGCGAGATCCGGGGCGCGATGCGCGCGGACGGCTACGTCGCGCCGACCGTGTCGCCGACGGGGTCGTACAGCTTCGATTCGCTGGCCGACTGGGCCACCTGGGTCTCGCGGGGAAAGCGGGAAAGGTAGCCTGCGCCATGATCGAGGGGCTGAGCCATATCACGTTCGTCGTCCGCGATCTCGACCGGATGGAGACGATCCTGACCACCGTCCTCGACGCGCGGCGGACCTACGACAGCGGCGACAGGACCTTCTCCCTCTCCCGCGAGCGGTTCTTCGATATCGGCGGGGTATGGGTCGCGACGATGGAGGGGGAGCCGCGTCCGGGGCGGAGCTACGACCACGTGGCCTTCAGGATGGCCCCGGAGGCATACGACGAGCGTCTGCGGCGCATTCGCGCGCTCGGCCTTGAGGTGCGGGAGGGGCGGTCCCGGGTCGAGGGCGAGGGCCGCTCGATCTATTTCCACGACGACGACGGCCACCTGTTCGAACTGCACAGCGGAACGCTGGAGGAGCGCCTGCGCCGCTACGCGCGGGGCTGATGCCGGCGGCATACGGTAGAACAATCGGGTGAATGGCTTTTTATGTCGGCGCTTCCGACAGCGAAGGCCCTTCGGCGCAATGAAGCTGTCATCGTCGGGCTTGACCCGACGATCCAGGGTTGCAAGACCTGCACGTGCCGCGGCCATGGATTGTCAGGTCAAGCCCGACAATGACCTCGCGTCCGTCAAGACATGCCTCACCCGATCGCCCCGCCCCGGACGGTTTTCCATCTGGTCAAACCTTCCCCGCCCCGTCATGGTGCCTGCCAGCGAACGGGAAGGGGCGATATGGGACAGGCGGAACGGACGCGGCGGACCGCCCGGCGCAAGCCGGAGATGGCCCGCACCCATCCGCGCGAATCGCGCCTCGTCGCCAACGAGATCGTGCAGGGCGCGCCGCGCATCGGCGCGATGCTCTCGGGCCGGCTGCGCGCGCTGGAGACGCTGTTCCTCGACGGGCTGCGTCCCCGATGACCGATGCCGCGCAGGCCCCGCCCGACGCCTCCGGGCCGCGCCTTCTCATCGGCGCGCTCTCGGCAGCCAATTTCGTCATCGGGATGGGGGCGTTCATGGTCGTGGGCTTGCTGAACCCGCTGGCCGACGACATGGGCATCTCCGCCGCCGCTGCAGGGTGGGTGATGACGAGCTACGCGCTCGCCTATGCCGTCTTGTCGCCGGTGCTGGTCTCGCTGACAGGCGATCTGGGGCGGCGGCGCGTGCTGGCGTTGGGGATGGCGCTGTTCGCCGCCGGATGCGCGCTGTCGGCCTCGGCACCGGGCGAGGGGATGCTGTTCGCGGGGCGGATGGTCGCGGCGGCGGGGGCGGGCATGTTCTCGCCCGTGGCGGCGGCGGTCGCGGCGGGGCTGAGCGCGCCGGAGCAGCGGGGGCGCACGCTGGCGGCGGTGTTCTTCGGGCTGACCCTCGCGCAGGTCTTCGGCGTGCCGGCGGGCGGCTGGATCGCCTACACCTTCGGCTGGCGCAGCGCGTTCTGGCTGGTGGCGGCGATGGCGGTGCCCTTCGTGTGGTTCATCTGGACCCGGGTTCCGCGCGGGCTGAGGTTCCAGCCCGTCTCGCTCGCCGATCTGGGCAGGGTGCTGCGCGACGGGCCGGTGATGCTGGCTGTGCTGTTCACCACCTCGTTCCTCGGGGCGATCTACGTCGTCTACACGTACCTGTCGCCGCTCCTGTCCGGGACGATGGGATGGGGGCGCGACGGGATCACGCTCGCGCTCGTCATCTACGGATGCGGGGCGGTCGCGGGCAACCTGTTCGGCGGCTTCCTCGCCGACCGGATCGGGGCGGGGCGCACGCTGACCGGGCTGGCGATGGCGCAGATCGTCATCGTGCCCGCCTTCTCCGTGCTGCCGATGCCCGCCTGGGCGGTGATGGCGCTGATGATCGTCTGGCCCTTCTTCGGGTGGTCCTTCATGGCGGCCCAGCAGATACGCCTCCTGACCCTTGCGCCGGAGGCGGCCAGCGTCGTGCTCGCGCTGAACGCGGCGGCGATCTATGTCGGGGCGGCGGTCGGATCGGCCCTGGGCGGGGCGATCTTGTCGGGCTTCGGCCTGTCGGCCCTCGGCATCGGCGGGGCGCTGGCGGGGACGGTCGCCGTCGCTCACATCTTCCTGTCGCGGCGCATGTCGGGATAGGAGAGGGCCTCTTCCTCCCGCGTCCGCTCCTGCTCCTCCTGCGCGTTGCGCATGACCATGTGGTAGGCCTTCTGCGCGGTGCGGTAGTTGATGTCGACGTTGAGCAGCGTGATCATCGTGAGGCTGCGGATGCGCTCGGCCTCGTGCTGGATCTCGGCCGACCGCTGGCGGATCTCCTCCGCCACGCGACGGGTCCGGCGGGCGGAATCGGGCAGGCTCTTGGGTGCGCCTCCCTTCGGAGGAGCGTCTGAGGTCTTGCCCGAACGCTCGTGATCGGCCATTTCGGCACTCTGCGCGATGATCCCGTCTGTCTGCCGATGATATCCGGCATTTTTTGAAACGCTAGAAAAGATACGGTAAACCTTCGTCGCGCTTCCCCGGACTAGGCGTCGCGCCCGACCAGCAGGATCGCGAGGGCGCACAGGATCACCCCGACCCCCGCCCAGACCGCCGCCTCCGGCCAGCCGTTGCCCAGCAGACCCTCGTAGAGCGCCACGAAGGCGGGGGTGAGGTAGCCGTAGGCCATTACCTT
>JAHDDY010000103.1 GCA_020629115.1 Paracoccaceae bacterium
CCCAGCATCCACCGCCCCTCCGGCTCGAAGGCGTGGAAGACGAAGGCGAAGGTGGCGTCGTGGACCAGGGGCGTGCCGTCCGGGTCGGTGACGCTCAGGTTGCCGACCTCGCGTCCCTCGGCCAGCCGCCGGGTGTCGAGGGCCGATGCCTGACCGTCCTCCCAGCGCAGGACCACGCCGTCCTCGCGCAGGGTGCCCGCCGCCGCGATGCGCTCCACGGGCCAGGCGCGGTCCCCGACCACGACGACCCGCGCCATCATCGGGATGCCGTGCGGCGGTTCCTCGCCCGCGTAGAGCCAGGGCCGCGTCAGGGTGTCGTAGCCGACATAGGGATTGCGCCCGTAATCGCGGCGATAGCCTTCGGGCCGGGCCATCACGCGCCCCTCCGGCTCCCGCGCGCGAAAGGCGTCCCAGCTCTCCAGCCGGGCGGGAAGCCTGGTCAGCACGTCGCCCGTCCGTGCCCCCGCGATGGCCTCGCCGGTGAACTGCTGCCACCAGCTCTCGGTCGCGCGGTCGTACATGATCATGTCCGAATGGCGCAGCTTGCCCGAGACGCCGAACGTCGTCTCCCCGCCCGCCACGCGCCCGTCGAAGGCCGCCGCCGCATTGCACAGGGGGCAGTAGGTCACGCTGACGGGGCGGTCCCCGAAGCGGTCGTTCACGATCTCGTGCCACATGAGGTAGCGCACCGGATAGGCCCGCGCGTCGCCGTCGATCTCGACGGAGACGACCGGCTCGCGCCCCGGAATGTCCCCTTGCGCCGCCGGCAGGAAGGCGGGCGCGTCGATGGCCGGGATGCCGTCCTTCGGCGGCCCGCCCGACCGCACCTCGGACGGATCGACGCTCATCGTGCCGAAATCGGTATCCGGCCATTCGCCGGTCCAGGAGCGGGGGACGTCGCGCGCCAGCGCGGGCAGGGCGAGCAGCAGGACGGCGAGGGCGGGCAGGATGCGCATGGCGGGTCTCCGGGTTCTGTCGCCGCCATGCTCGCACGCGGCGCGGCGACGCCCGAATCACGCCTCCGCGAGCATCTCCCCGACCCATCGCGGCACGATCTCGCTCGCCGGTCCTTCGCGCACTGCGTCGAAGCGCCCGCCCGAAGCGTCGAGGTTCAGTTCCAGCGTCCGCACCCCCGCCCCCCGCGCGATCTCGTTGAGGCCCGCCGCCGGATAGACCGTGCCGCTCGTGCCGATGGAGACGAACAGGTCGGCGGCCTCGATGGCGGCGACGACCTCGTCCATCCGGTACGGGATCTCGCCGAACCAGACGACGTTGGGCCGCACGGTGCCGACGGTCGCGCAGGCGGGGCACGCATCGGCGCGGCTCATGTCCTCCCGGTGCGGCCAGACATGCCCGCAGGCGGCGCAGAGCGCCTCGAACAGGCTGCCGTGGATATGGATCGCATCGGGCGCGCCGCCCCGCTCGTGCATGTCGTCGATGTTCTGCGTCACGAGGGTCACGTCGTGCCCCGGTGCCGCGCAGAGACGCCCCAGCGCCGCATGCGCCGGGTTCGGCATCGCCCCGCGTGCATTGGCCCGCCGCGCGTCGTAGAAGCCGAGCACCCTGTCCGGGTCGGCGGCATAGCCCTCGGGCGTGGCCACTTCCGCCAGGTCGTAGCGCGTCCACAGCCCGCCCTCGTCGCGAAACGTGCCCAGCCCCGATTCGGCCGAGACACCCGCGCCGGTGAGGATGACGATCTTCATGGGTGGCGTCCTTCCGCAATCCGGGGGTGCGCCATGGGGCCGGATGCCCGCTCGGGGGTCAACCGCCAGATGGGCCCCGACCATCGCGCGCCGTCGCCTTCGCGTTCCTCGCAGGCGTACCCGGCCGCCCCCCGGACGACCGATTCCCAGAACCGGGACGCGGGCCGGTTGCAGCGTGCAACGGCGATTTCCCATGTTCCTAGCCGGCTTCCGATCAGGTGCAGGGCCGCGCGCGTTCCCAGTCCGGTGCGCCTGTACTTGCGCAGCACGAAGAATTCCGCGATGGCCCTGTCGACCGCGATGCCGGATGCCGGCCATCCGTTGAGCAGGGCGAAACCGGCCAGCCGGCCGTCGACGCGGAACAG
The DNA here is from genome assembly GCA_020629115.1 of Paracoccaceae bacterium. Lineage (GTDB taxonomy): Bacteria > Pseudomonadota > Alphaproteobacteria > Rhodobacterales > Rhodobacteraceae > JAHDDY01. Next base: position 2,069 of record JAHDDY010000103.1, read on the forward strand.
CACGGCCTCCCGGTTGGCGTCGGTCCAGTAGCTGTCGAGATGCCCGTACCGGAACGCGCCGTCGTCGTCGACGGCACCGACCGGCCCGGCGGCATCGGCAAGTTCCGAGATATCGTGCAGATGGAGCTAAAGAAGGCGTCCCACGACGGGTTTCTCCGCCTCCGTCGCGGGAGCGATGCGCAGTGCCGTAAGGTCGTCGTCCATGACCGCCCGATACACCACGACGCGCCGTCGGTTCAATACGGGTAAAACCCTCCTCCCTTCTTTCTCGGTGCTATCCTTTGATTAATCCTACGATCCTCTCCTATACAGGCGTACAGCCGACAGGAAAGGTCCGCCCATGGCCGATATCGTCACCACCGGACCCGCCGCGCCGTTCCGTTCCCGCGATGCCGGGGAGGTCACCGGGCGGGTGCTGGCGCTCTATGCCGAGCAGACCGGCTTCCTGCGCGCCCGCTTCGCGGCCTATTCGGCGGGGGAGGATGTGGGGCGGGTGCGCGCGTTCTATCCGCTGGTGCGCCTCGTCATCGAGGCCGCCCCGCGCGGGCCGGTCACGCGGGCCTACGGCTACGCCAGCTATCCAGGCACCTACGAGACCACCGTCACCCGCCCCGACCTCTACCGCACCTACCTGACGGAGCAGTTCGCGGAGCTGATCGAGAATCACGGCGCGGCGCTGGAGGTGGCGCTGTCGGAGACGCCCGTCCCGCTGCCCTTCGCCGCGCCCGAGAGCCTCGCCCCCGCCGATGCGATGGACATGGGCGCGCTGTCCCGGGCGCGGGAGCATTTCGACCTGCCGGACCTGACCGGCATCGACGACGCCATCGCCAACGGGGATATCGACATGACCGCGCCGGGGCCGCGGCCCATGGCGCTGTTCACCGCCCCGCGCGTCGATTATTCGCTGCACAGGCTCAAGCATTACTGCGGCACCGATCCGAAGCATTTCCAGAATTTCGTCCTGTTCACGAACTACCAGGACTACATCGACGATTTCGCGGGCATCGCGGAGGAGGCTATGGCGCGGGGCGGGGAGGGGTTCTCGGCCTTCGTCAGCCCCGGCCTCATCCAGCGGCCGGGCGGCGAGCCGGAAGGCATCCCCCCGCGCCGGCAGCCGCAGATGCCCGCCTATCACCTCGTGCGCCCGGACGGGGGCGGCATCACGATGGTCAATATCGGCGTCGGCCCCTCGAACGCGAAGACCATCACCGACCATATCGCCGTGCTGCGCCCCTGGGCGTGGCTGATGCTGGGCCATTGCGCGGGGCTGCGAAAGACGCAGAAGCTGGGCGACTACGTGCTCGGCCATGCCTACCTGCGCGACGACCACGTGCTCGACGACGACGTGGCCCCCTGGACGCCCATCCCCGCGCTGGCGGAGGTGCAGGTCGCGCTGGAGCGGGCCGTGGCCTCGGTGACGGGGCTGAAGGGGACGGAGTTGAAGGCGATCATGCGCACCGGCACCGTCGCCTCGGTCGACAACCGCAACTGGGAATTGCGCGATCAGCGCGAGCCGAACCGCAAGCTGTCGCAGTCCCGGGCCATCGCCCTCGACATGGAAAGCGCCGCCATCGCCGCCAACGGCTTCCGCTTCCGCGTGCCCTACGGCACGCTGCTCTGCGTGTCGGACAAGCCGCTCCACGGGGAACTCAAGCTGCCGGGCGTCGCCAGCGCCTTCTACCGCAGCCAGGTCCGCCGCCACCTCGATATCGGCATGAAGGCCATGGAGAACCTCCGCGCGCTGGACCCGGAGGAACTGCACAGCCGGAAGCTGCGGAGTTTCGACGAGCCGTTGCTGAGATAAACATCTACCAGGTGGCGCCGTCGTCGCTCGGCAGGTCATCCAGCTTTTCCGCCAATCGCCGAAAGGAATGGGGGAGAGCGGACAGGGCCGGGTCATCGAAGGACAGGCCGAGATGCCTCCTCGCCAGGGTCGCGACGAGGACGGCCTGCTGCCTGTCGCGCCCGCGTTTGGCCGGATCGCGGGTAGGGTCGTTCTCGACGATCCATTGTTTCTGCAAGGCGTAGACCCTTGGGTCCAGGGTGATGATCCTCAGCGGCAATCCTTTTTCGTCGATGGCGATGGTTTCGAATTTAGGCGTATTGAGTAACCACCGGCTGCTGTCCGTCGTCGTGGCGACCAGATCGTCCGGCGCGTCGGACAGACGGGCGGCACCTCGATGCATGATCCGTTCGTGATCCTGCGGCTCGATCAGATCGACCATGTAGCCATCCGCGTTCATCGCCGTGTAGGTTCTTCCGTTGGGCCGTCCGAAAGAGCGGTCCACTTTCCGCAGTTCACCGATCAGGCTACGCCCCGTCATGTCGCCCGATACCATCAACCTGCGCCGCGCATCGTATAGGACGTCTACGTCTTCGGTCGCCAGCATACCGCTTTCGATCCGCACCGCCGCTTTCGCCTCGTAGGCATAGAGCGCATGGGTTCCGATAACGGTCAGCGACGTGCCGAGCCAGCCGATCTTGTCGAGCTTTCGAAGTATGCGCGCCGCCAGCAGGGGAACCCGCCCGAGGCCTCGCGCGCGCAGAAGCGGGGCGCGGGCTTCCAGCTCTCGTTGCAACCCTTTGACGACGCTGTCCGCCCTCTCCTTGCCTGTCTTGAAATCGGCGAGAATTTTCTCCGTTTCGGTTGTACGGCGTCCGCGGGATCGGCGTGTGGAACTGCCTCTCGGACGGTAGATGAGATATTCCACCGTTCCTCGTTTTTCGAAGCCAAGGGAACCGCCATAGCTATGGCGCAAGGCCTTCTGCGCATCGAGCAGTATGGAATACCGTTCGCGTACGTCGAGAAGGACACGAACGTCTTCCGCATCTAAGTCCTTGAGCGATAAGAATTTTGCCAAACTCCGCACCATATCGTACTTGTATTGGCAAAACCCTGTCCTGTCAAAGGGATAGCCCCTACATCTGCCGCTCGACCATCAGGCGCTTGATGTTGCCGATGGCCTTGGCCGGGTTCAGGCCCTTGGGGCAGGTCTTGGTGCAGTTCATGATCGTGTGGCAGCGGTAGAGGCGGAAGGGGTCTTCGAGGTGATCCAGCCGCTCGCCCGTCGCCTCGTCGCGGCTGTCGGCGATCCAGCGGTAGGCCTGCAGGAGCGCGGCGGGGCCGAGGTAGCGGTCGCCGTTCCACCAGTAGGACGGGCACGAGGTCGAGCAGCAGGCGCAGAGGATGCACTCGTACAGGCCGTCGAGCTGTTCGCGCTGCTCGACCGACTGCTTCCATTCGTCCGTCGGGGTGGGCGACTTGGTCTGGAGCCACGGCTCGATGCTCGCGTGCTGGGCGTAGAAATGGGTAAGGTCCGGCACCAGGTCCTTGACCACCGGCATGTGGGGCAGGGGATAGATGCGCACATCGCCCTCGATCTCGGCGATGCCCATGGTGCAGGCGAGCGTGTTCGCCCCGTCGATGTTCATGGCGCAGGAGCCGCAGATGCCCTCGCGGCAGGAGCGGCGGAAGGTCAGGGTCGGGTCGATCTCGTTCTTGATCTTGATGATCGCGTCGAGGACCATCGGCCCGCAGTCGTCGAGATCGACGTAGTAGGTGTCGAGGCGCGGATTCTCGCCGGCCTCGGGGTCCCAGCGGTAGACCTTGAACGCCTTGAGGTTCGCGCCTTCCCCCTTGGGCCAGGTCTTGCCCTGGACGATCTGCGAATTCTTGGGAAGCGTGAACTTGGCCATGGAAGACATCCTCGTGCGGTCGCGTACGGTTTCGATATAAGGGAATACGGGCAACGCGGTAGCCCCAAAATCGCCATCGCGGCCATTTGCCCCTGTCCGGGCGATGGCGGCGGGCCTCGTTCAGCGCGGCAGGCGCAGGGCGGTGGGCCGGTCGTTGAGGATCAGCGTTCCGTCCGCGGCGGTGGCGGCGTCGAGGACGAGCGTGTCGGCCCCCTCCGGGCGGCCCAGCATCCCGGCCAGCGCGACGAGGGGCATGATCCGCTCGGCGGGCGCGAGGCGCGCGGCCATGGCGCGCCGGGCCATCCCGGCCACGTCGCGCAGGCGCAGCGTGCCGCGCAGGGCATCCGCCGGGCCGGGCAGGCCCCGCGCGAGGTCCGCCGTACCGTCCAGCGCGATGCCGCCGCCGAGCAGCGCCACCCGGCCCTCGTCGAGCCGCACGCGCCGCATGCCCGCCCCGATCCGGCGCGCGCCGTCCTCCAGCGAGAGGCCGCCGCGCAGGCTCAGGGGGCCGGTCTCCAGCGCCGCCGGCGCGGTGGCGGGCAGGCCGAGCAGCGCCCGCTCGATCCGCGCGCCCCGGGCCTCGACCGCGAAGGCGGGCGCGCGGACCTCGCCGGATGGTCCCCACGACAGCCGCGCCGTCATGCCCTCGAACGTCACGACCCCGAGCGCCGCGCCGGGCGGACGCCCCGCGACGGGCAGGGCGAGCGCCCGGGCCGCGCCGCTCAGGATCGCGCGCCCGCCTTCGCGGCGCAGCGACAGGGGAGTGTCCGCGACGTAGAGTTCCGCGAGGCTGTGGAACGCGCCGTCCGCCCCCGCCCCCTGCACGACGACCCGCCCGTCCCCGCCGGGATGGAGCATCGCCCGCCCCTCCGCCGCCCGCTCGACGCGCACCATCGGGAAGACCAGCCGCACGGAGCGCGCCGCGTCCAGGGGCACGACCAGGTCGCGATACTCCCCCGCCGGGGTCGCGAACGGAAAGTCCCGAACCGGGGTCTGCGCGGCGGACGGCGCGGCCAGCGTCAGCGCGAGCAGCATCAGGGCAAGAAATCGCATCGTATCGTGGTCCTTCCGATCGTTCCGCAGGCCGGATGCCTCCGATGCCGGAGAGCACGCTGTCAAACTTTCGTAAAAATATCGGTATGTCGTCCGCCCCGCGAGAGGCGTCGTTAAGCGCGGTTTATCGCCCCGTCGCATATCCTCGGCCCACAGGACAATGGACGTGCCGGGGGGCACCGCAATGCTGAACAGGGTCGCCAACAACAATACGCTCGTCCTGCTCCTGGGCGGGTTCTCCCTGCTCATCGGGTTGATGGTGGCCATCACCTACCACTCCCTGTCCCAGCTCGGCCAGTCCAAGGCGCGGCTCGACGCGATCGTGACCGTCCACAACGAGAAGGCGGCCCTGATCGGCGCGATGCAGCACGCCAACCGCGAGCGCGTCATCAGCCTCCAGCACATGTTCGTCGCCGAGGATTTCTTCGAGGTCGACGCGGCGGCGATGCACAATATCGACATGGCCAGCGTGTTTCTCGTCGCGCGCAGCGCCCTCGACGCCATGCCCCGTGCGCCGGGCGAGGCGGACCTCCTCGCCATGCTGGAGACGGTATCGGTTGAGGGACTGCCCTTCAACGACCGCGTGCGCGAACTCCTCTGGACCCACGAGGATGCCGCGCGGGAAGAGGCCCGCCACATCCTCGCCGAAGGGGCGCTCGCCTCGCAGAACCGCATCTACGGCATCTTCGACGATCTCAACCGTCTCTACGAGGCGGAGACCGCCGCCGCGGTGGAAGGGTCGGCGCGGGAGTACGATGCCGCCCGCCTGCTCATCGTCGCCCTGCTGAAGCTGACGGTGCTGCTCAGCGTCGTGGCCGGATTGTTCGTCACCGTCCTCATCATCCGCAATCAGCGCAGCCTCGAAAGCCGCAGCGAGACCCTGGAAACCCTCGTGCAGAAGCGCACGGCGGCGCTCCAGCGCATCTCCAGCGAGGCGGTGGCCGCCCGGCGCGAGGCGGAGGATGCCAACAGCGCGAAATCGACCTTCCTCGCCAATATGAGCCACGAGCTGCGCACCCCGCTCAACGCCGTCCTCGGCTTCTCGGAGATCATGGACCAGGAGGTCATGGGACCGATGCCGAAGCCCTACCGCGAATATCCCGGGCATATCAATTCCTCGGCCCGGCATCTCCTGCAGATGATCCAGCAGCTTCTCGACATGTCGCGGATCGAGGCCGGGCATCTGGACCTGGACGAGAAGCCGGTCTGCCTCGATTCGTTGCTCAACGAGACGGCGATGATCGTGCGTAGCGCCTTCGACCGCGACGAGCAGACGCTCCGGCTCGACCCGGCGGGCAGCGGCATCGCGCTCCATGCGGATCAGCGGATGCTCAAGCAGACGCTCATCAACATCCTCGGCAACGCGGCGAAGTACAGCGACGTCGAGGCACCGATCGACATCGCCGTCGCCCTCGATGCGGGCCGGGCGGTGGTGACGGTGCGCGACCGGGGCATCGGCATCGCGCCCGACGAGATCGCCCGCCTCTTCAATCCTTACGAGCGCAGCGAGGCCCAGACCGCGCGCGAGCGGCAGGGGACGGGGCTGGGCTTGTCCATCTCCCGCTCGCTGATCGAGGCCCATGGCGGCACGCTGACCCTCGACAGCGTCCTGTGCGAGGGGACGACGGTCACGATCGCGCTTCCCGCCGCGCGCGTGCTGGCGGGTCACGATGCCGCGCCGGTCGGGCACGCGGCCTGACCGGCGCGACGGGCCGTGCATCGCCGGACGGTGATGCTACCGATAGGAAAACGACGGCAGGGTCACCGACGGCATCGTGACCGACAGGGTCGACGGTGCCGTGCCGGTCGTCACCGTCTCGCCGACGACGGTTCCGAAGGTCGGGACGGCATCGACAACGGGCGTATAGCTCGAAACCCCCGGCGCGGCGGCCGTGACCGGCACCGTCGCGATGGCCGGCGATGCCGGAACGGCACCGTAGCTGAACGGCGCGGCCGCCGGTGCCGGGGCGTACAGCGGAGCGGACGCGGCCACCACGGTCGGCGCGCGGTACTGGTTGAGCGCGGTTTCGAGGATGGTCCGCTGGATGGCGGTCTGCATCGCCATCAGTTGCGCGTCGGTGGTCGGGGTCAGCGATTGCAGGATCGCCTGCTGGATCAACTGCTGCATTATCGCCTGCTGCGCGGCGGCGGCCTGGGCCTGCAGGACGGCGGGGCTGGTCATCGCGGACGTCATCGCCATGGCGGGCTGCACCGTGCCGGGAGCCGCGAGCAGGCCGGTCGCGCCGAGACCCGCCGCGCTGCCGAGGGAGGCCGCGGTCTGGGCCGCAACGATCTGACCTGTCGGACCCGCCCCGAGGGCCGCGCTCGCCGCGCTGCCGGCGGCGCTGCCGGCGGCGGCCCCGGCGGTCGACCCGACGGTGTTCATCAGGCCGGTGCTGCCGCAGCCGGTCAGCAGCAGGGCAAGGCCGGTCGCAAGGGCGAGGACAGGTTTCTTGATGGTCATGGGTAGTCTCCCGGTTGTGTGGCCCGCGGGCCGTTCGAAAGGGGTCTTTTCGATTTTGGTCGCAAGTTGCGACTCCAAATGATCAGCACCCGGTCTTTCCGACGGTGCGCGGTCGGCAGCGGGGGAGGGGCGTTCCCCGCTGCCGGTCGCGGAACCCGGTTTTCAGGCCGAAGCTCCGATGCCGCGCACCACCGGAAGGCCGATGGCACCTTACGGTTAATCAAGTGCCGTGCCGTTCGGCGGATGGGCCGGGATGCGTGCAGCGGCCTCAACCGCGGGGAGAATGCGGGCGACGGGCGTTAACCTTCCTGAAATCGCTCGGATGCGAGGGTGCGGGAAACCGATGCAAGGGGGTTTCCCATGTCCCGACTGTTGCCCGCCCTCGCGGCCCTGATGCTCGTCTCCGCCTGCGGGCCGAGCGTCTCCTCCCGCGCCGAGCGGGTCTTCTACCGCGACGACGGGGGGGCGGCCTGGGGCACGGTGTGCAAGCTGAACCGCCGCGGCTTCCTCGCCCTGGGCGAACGCGGCTACGTCTCGGTCGCCCATGTCACGGAGAACGGCACGCCTCTCGTCGGCCCCAAGGACGACGTGACGATCTCGGACGAAGCCTCGGACTGGTCCTTCCTCGGCATCGACGCGGCCAGGCTCGACGCGGACGACTATCCGGAGATGCGCGCGGGGATGGAGGTGGAGATCCACGGCTTTCCCGCCCGCGACCGGGACGGGGAGGTCATCCCCGGCGTGGTCTATGCCGACGACCCGGAGCCGCCCTTCTGGTGGGTCGAGCTGACCGATTCCGACGACGGCATCGCCGCCGAGGGCGTCATCGGCGGCATCTCCGGCTCCTGCGTCTTCGACGACGACGACGATCTGGTCGCGGTGGTCCACGCCAACGGCTTCAGCACCATCGAGGGCACGACGAACACCTGGGCCAAGGTCGTCCCCGTCCGCGAGGCAATATTGCAGGCGCAGGGCCGCCTGCCCGAGCGCCGCCGCAACTTCCTCGGCATCCCGCTCCCGCGCATCTTCTGAACGGGACGCGCCTGCCGCCCGTCGCGCGGTGAAGACAGCGCCATTCCCTTGGCCCCCGCTTTGGGCTAGATCCCCGCCCATGACCCAGATCGGACACAACAGCGGCGCGCCCCTCCCCCCCGAGATCGCGCGGCGGCGGACCTTCGCCATCATCAGCCACCCGGATGCGGGCAAGACGACCCTGACGGAGAAGCTGCTCGTCTACGGCGGCGCGATCCAGACCGCCGGGGCCGTCCGCGCGCGGGGCGAGCAGCGGCGCGCGACGTCCGACTTCCTGAAGATGGAGCAGCAGCGCGGCATCTCCGTCTCCGCCTCGGCCATGACGTTCGAATGGGGCGACTGCTGGTTCAACCTGCTCGATACGCCGGGGCACGAGGATTTCTCCGAGGATACCTACCGCACGCTGACGGCGGTCGATGCGGCCGTGATGGTCATCGACGCGGCCAAGGGCATCGAGCCGCAGACGCTCAAGCTGTTCGAGGTCTGCCGGATGCGCGACCTGCCCATCCTGACCTTCGTGAACAAGATGGACCGCGAGGCGCGCGACACGTTCGAGATCATCGACGAGATACAGGAGACGCTGGCCCTCGACGTGACCCCCGCCTCCTGGCCCATCGGCATGGGGCGCGATTTCCTCGGCACCTACGACCTGCTGCACGACCGCCTCGGCCTGATGGACCGGGCCGACCGCAACCGCAAGGCCGAGGTCATCGAGATGCAGGGCCTCGACGACCCCGCGCTGGCCACGCATGTCCCCGACGGCCAGCTGGGCGACCTGCGCGAGGGGGTCGAGATGGCGCGCGAGCTGCTTCCGGCCCTCGACCGGCAGAGCTTCGGCGAGGGGCACATGACGCCCATCTGGTTCGGCTCCGCGATCAATTCCTTCGGCGTGGCCGAACTGCTGGCCGGTCTGGCCGAGTTCGCGCCGAAACCCCAGCCGCGCGAGGCCCAGACCGGCAAGGCGGGCGAGACGCGCATGGTCGCGCCGCAGGAGAAGAAGGCCACCGGCTTCGTCTTCAAGGTCCAGGCGAACATGGACCCCAAGCACCGCGACCGCGTCGCCTTCCTGCGGCTCACCTCGGGCGAGTTCAAGCGGGGCATGAAGATGCACCATGTCCGCTCCGGCAAGCCCATGGCCATCTCGAACCCCGTCCTGTTCCTCGCCTCCGACCGCGAGCTGGCCGAGAACGCCTGGGCCGGCGATATCATCGGCATCCCGAACCACGGACAATTGCGCATCGGCGACGCCCTGACGGAAGGCGAGACGCTGCGCTTCTCCGGCATCCCGTCCTTTGCGCCGGAATTGCTCCAGAACTGCCGCGCGGGCGACCCGCTCAAGGCCAAGCATCTGGACAAGGCGCTGACGCAGTTCGCCGAGGAGGGCGCGGCCAAGCTGTTCAAGCCGACCTTCGGCTCCGGCTGGATCGTCGGCGTGGTCGGCGCCCTGCAATTCGACGTGCTGGCCAGCCGCATCGAGACCGAATACGGCCTCCCCGTCCGCTTCGAGGCCACGCAATACCGCGAGGCCCGCTGGATCGGCGGCGACGACAAGGCCGTCGACGCCTTCGTGGAAAAGGAAAAGGGCCAATGCGCCGTCGACCACGACGGCGACCCGGTCTTCCTCATCCGCATCCCCTGGGACGTGCAGCGGGTGGA
>JAHDDY010000264.1 GCA_020629115.1 Paracoccaceae bacterium
CCACGCGTCACGCCGGGTGGAGGTGTCCGCATGAGCTTCGCTGACGCCATCGCTGCCGACCACGTGCACCGCGACCGGGCCAAGCACCCCGGAGGGTGGGAGCCCGGCTACGAGTACAGCGGCGACGGTGGCACGATCACCGCCACCACGACCGACCGCCAGCCGCCCGAACTTCGCAAGCTGCTGACCGACGAGGGCTTCGACGCCGACGCCTACCGCATCATCGGCAACGTCGAGATGCGCAAGTGGCAGCAACGGGCTGGTGATGAGTTCTGCTACTACTGGCGGTGGAAGTTCGCCCCGGTCACCGCGACCACCGTCCTGCTCGACGAGCTCGTCGCCAAGCTGGACAAGCGCCCGCCCCGCCGCTCACGCAACGCACCGGTCGGGCCGAACGCCCTCGCCGTCTGCATCGCCGACTGGCAGGCCGGATCGGACCACGGTGGCGGACCAGCGCGGCTCGAGAACCGCATCGAGCACCTGGCCGACGCCCTACTCGACCACCGCACGGCTCTCAAGCGTGCAGGCGTGCCGATCAACAAGCTCTACGTGCTCGGCCTCGGCGATCTCCGCGAAGGGTGCCGAGGGTGGGCGCCGCAGTCGCTCTACCGAGCCCAACTCAACCACGAAGAACAGCGCCGGTTCGTCGTCGCTGGCCTCGACCACCTCATCGACCGATGGTCCGGACACTTTGACGCCGTCGCGGTTCATGCCGTCGGCGGCAACCACGGCGAGGACCGCGGGCCCGCGGGCAAGTCCGACACCGACTTCTCCGACAACGTCGACGTCGGCGTGTTCCGTGATCTCGAGTTCGCCTACTCCCGCAACCCCGAACGCTGGTCCCACGTCCAGTTCCACCTACCCACCCACGACCTCACCGCCACGTTCCAGCACGGCGACTGCGTGGTCGGCCTCGCCCACGGCCACCAGGCCAAGGGTGGCGGCGCTGGCGTGCAAGGCAAGCTGATGAATTGGTGGAAGGGGCAGATGGAGGGCCGCCAGCCGATCGGTGACGCCGACATCCTCGTCACCGGCCACTACCACCACACCCAGATCGCCGCCCAGGGCTCACGCACGCACCTGATGACGCCGGCACTGTGTGGCGACCAGGACTGGTTCCGTCACTCGGCTGGCCTCGTCTCGCCACCCGGCACGGCCACGTTCGTGCTCGACGGGTCCACCGTGCCCGACTGGCACCGAGTGATCGCGGCGCCAGAGTGAACCGCGTAACGCAAGCCGACGCGCTGGAGTTCTTGCGAACGCTCGACGATGGATCGGTCGACCTCATCCTTACCGACCCGCCCTACTACAAGGTGAAGAACCTGCCGTGGGATCGCCAATGGGACACCGCCGACGGGTTCATCGAGTGGATTGGCGAACTGGCCGACGAATGGGCGCGAGTCCTCGCACCAAACGGGTCGCTCTACTGCTTCGCTTCGGCCCGAATGGCGGCACGGGTCGAGATC
>JAHDDY010000265.1 GCA_020629115.1 Paracoccaceae bacterium
TACGTCAGGGGCTGCGGGGACGTGGCTGCCATCTCTCCAGTATCGAGTATCGAAGCGGCACTCCGAGCGACCGGTCGAGGGCAGCTCTAGCGCTTCGCAGCGCCCGGCTGGAGCCGAGCGGTCTCGGTCTCCAGATGTTCCAGTACCTCGATCGGAGGCGTGGAGTCGAAGGAGAGCGCCCGCTGCATGGCCAGATCCGCAACACATGGATCGGGCGCCGAGGCCCGACCGGACGACAGTGCCGTCAGCCGATCGTCGGTTCCGACGAAGCGGCCCTCGATGTGTGCCGGTGGCAGCGTCTGGTGGAACAGGATCGCGTTGCCGGGTTCAGCCTGGCGGAGCACCTCGGCGGGAAGTAGCGGACGATGGATCGTGGAGTCGCCCACGCCTCGCCGGTAGCCGCCCAGATGGGCATCGGCGTTGGCCGTCCGCTGCTGCACCTCTTCCTCTCCCCCGAGGAACGTGACGTATCGCAGCGTCTCGACGTCGGACGCTCCGGCGAAGAAGATCTTCGTCGCATGGTTGGTGAGCATCGGCCCGGACTGCGCCTGATAGGTCGCATCGATCTGCGCCTTCGACTGCCACGCCGTCACCAACTGCACGCCGATGCCCGAACAGGTCGAGGCAACCTCGGGCAGCCAACGCAGCGGCGTGTTGCCGGCCTCGTCGATCACACACAGCAGCCCGGGCAGCGGCTTGCGGTACCGGTTGGCAACGTCGTACGCCTGGTCCCGAAGGAGCGAGCCGAGCAGTCCGCCGAACACGACGGCGTAGCGAGAAGCGTCCTTGAGCGGTGTCGACACGTACAGCGTGTTCCGGCCGGAGAGCACGAGGCTGAGGTCGGCCACCGGACCGGCTCCGCTAGATGAGGCGAACGAGATGTTCGGGTCCTCCCACGGCTGCACCAGCGTTTGGGACGTCGAGTAGATGTCGCTGCGGGTCCGTTGGTCGAGCCGGAAGAAGCCGTCGAACTGTTCGAGCGCGTGCCGCGCCTGAATGGCCACTCGCCGATCGGTGCTCTGTCCGAGTTGAGCGAGGATGCCGCGCACCTCGCTGAACTGCTCAGGCACGGGGGCGGCCGCTCCCGGCTGGCTCGCCTCGCCGTCGGTGTTCCCATCTTGGGAGGCGAGCCATCGGACGACGTTGGCCATCGTCGCGTTCGAGTCGTGGGCAGCAGCAAACAGGATTGGCCAGAGCAGCGCCTGTCCCTTGCTCGACCAGTAGTTGGCGTTCGTCACGCCGTCGGTCGGGGCAGCGTCAAGCAGCGCGAGTGAGACCTCGATCGCTCCCGGCACCGTTCGAGCGGCATGCAGCGGCGACCACCCGATCCGTGTCACGCCACGAGGAAGTTCCGGAATCGTTCGCATCGGATCGAAGACGTAGACCTTGCCGAGCTGGAGGCGACGCTCGACCGTCTCGTCGAAGAGATCGTTCTTGACCGACGACAGAATCGCCGGGCCGTC
>JAHDDY010000104.1 GCA_020629115.1 Paracoccaceae bacterium
GAATTCGAGGATCGCGGGGTCTCGGGGGCGAAGACGGAACGCCCCGGCCTGGACGGGGCGCTGCGGTTCCTGCGCGACGGCGACACGCTCGTCGTCTGGAAACTCGACCGGCTGGGCCGGTCGATGACGCATCTTTTGCAGGCCGTCGCCAAGCTGGAGGGTAGGGGGGTCGGTTTCCGGTCCCTGACGGAGAACATCGACACCACCACCCCGACGGGGCGGCTTGTCTTCCACATCTTCGGTGCTCTCGGTCAGTTCGAGCGCGACCTGATCCGCGAGCGCACTTCTGCCGGTCTCAAGGCTGCCACCGCCCGCGGCCGCAAGGACGGGCGCCCAAAGGCTGCAACTATGGAAAAGGTCGCCCGCGCTCGTACCCTTATCGCCTCCGGCCTCACCGTGCGCGAGGCCGCCGCCCGCCTGAAGATCGGCAAGTCAGCTCTCTATACCGCGTTGGCGGAAGGGAGGGGCGGTGCCGAATTGCATTCATAGGCAGCACTCGGCCCAAAGCAGACTCGGCGGTCTCAACCGATCGCCGCAACGCTTCGATGATGGAGGTTGCGATGGCGAAGCGGAATTGTGGTTCAAGCGGGGTCCTGAAGACTCCTTTGCGGTCACCCGGGCGACCGGGCATGGCGAGGCGGAAAATCGGTGTCGGTTCTGGCTTGCGATCGTAGCGGGCCGGACGAGCGAGGATGCGGGGCGAGACGCAGGCGTAGCCCCAGCGGTAGGATCGCGGTGGTACAGGGAGGCAGGCGGCATGGCACGATCGCTGCGCGCCGATCCCATGCGCGACGATGCGGGCAATCATCTGCAACTCTCGCCGGGCAGAATACGCCGATGGTTCGCGCGGGGTTCCGTTCGCTTGCTTCAGCTCCTGAACCACGCGCTACAGCGCCTTCGTTCGCGTGTGATCTACACAATTCTGACCCGCGGGTGGCGGGTACGGGTGCGGATCGTGGCATGCGTCACCTCACCCCCCCGACCTTTTCATGGCGCGGTGGGGGGTGGCCGGCCCCGGTGGGCCGGGGGCATTCTCGATGGCCGCATTTGGCAAGGCACCGCGCCGGGCGAGTTCGCCAACGGTCTTGAATGCTTGGTCGAGCGCGATCTTGCGTTCCGCGATCCAGAGATCACCCGAGCGCAGACCATCGCGGATCGCGAACAGGAGTGCGGTTTCCCAGCCCTTGCGGTCGATGCCATCCTTGCCGATCACGCGCGCCCGTCATTTCGGGCGCAGGAACGTCGTCGGTAGATCGGGGTGGACGCGGGTCTTGCCTGCGGCGTTCAGCGTCCGGAGCGCGGTCACGGCTTCCAGAACAGGCCCGGCATTGTGTCCGTTCTGAAGATCGAGCGCGTCCAGCAATCGCCCGCTGCACGGCGCGAAGTATAACGCCGAAAATGGGTGTGACCGTCGGTGACGAAGTCGACCGGATCGGCGGCGAGCGCATCGGCCCGGCGTTCCGCCGTCTTCCAGGTCTTTCCGGCGATCCGGTCATGGCTCTCGATCGCCGTGTCCGCGATGGCGGCCCGCCATTCGACGGCGCAGTCGTGCTATGCGATGCGCCGGGATCCCCTTCAGCACATCCTGTGAAATGCCGACGGTACGGAGCCGATCCAGCCGGTCGAGGAGGTCGTTGACCGCGTTCAAGGTGGCGCCCGTCTCGAACCCGCGCAGCCAGACGAAGCGCGTGGGAGCGCGGGAACCCACGATCTCCGACAGCAACGCCGTCGGCCGTTCCCGCAGATCGACATCGAGACGAGCGGCAATCCGGGTCGCGATGGCGCGCTCCGTCGTAACCAAGGCGTCGGCGCACTGCGTGCACGGCACAGCCGCTCGACGGTGTTTGGCCCCAGCACGATGACCTGTCGGCGGCGCAGTTCCTCCAGCATGGTCGCGGCCAGACCGTCATTCGAACGGGCATCCTCGGCAACAATGGCAAGCCAGTCCACCATGTCCCGGCGGGCCTGTCCTTCGAACGGACGATAGCCGTAGAGGCGTTGCAGCGCCGCCGAATGCTGATAGCGGGTGGTCTCGCGGGCCCCGTAATCGAGCAGCGCATCGCCGGTAACACCGAGCTGCGCATCGGTGAAGTCGAGCATGGAAGCCGGGATCATCTCACCCGGCTGTATCAGATGACCGGGATACCGAAGGGCGCAAAGCTGGAGCGCGAAGTCGAGCCTGTTGCGCGGTCTGCGCCTGCGCCGGATGTGCGCGAGATCGGCGTCTCTCAGGACGCAGTGGCGAAGCGCGGCATCCTCCGTGTCCGGCAAGCCGAACAGGGCGGCGCGCTGCCGGGCGGTAAGAACGGCACGGCGAGGCATGGTCGTATCTTTCGAAGAATCAGGAGTGTTTATGCAGCCTTGATTGCGATACAGGATAAGATGCAAGCGCATGCCTGATCCGGCATACTGCCGGAAGCGCATCGCAAACGTTCGTTCGAGAAAGCTACATGCTGATCGGATACGCCCGCGTATCAAAGGCCGACGGCTCTCAGAGCCTCGACCTTCAGTACGATGCGCTGACAGAGGCGGGTGTCGACGCCGACGCGATCTACGAGGACCGGATCGCCGGTACGCGCGACACCCGCCCCGGCCTCGACGCCTGCCTCAAGACCCTGCGCGGCGACGACGTGCTCGTCGTCTGGAAACTCGACCACCTCGGGCGAGACCTGCGCCACCTCGTCAATGTCGTGAAAAACCTGACCGACCGTCAGATCGGGTTGCGCGTGCTCGCCGGTCAAGGCGCGCAGATCGACACCACCACTCCGGCAGGACGGCTGGTCTTCGGCATCTTCGCGGCCCTCGCCGAGTTCGAGCGCGAGCTGATCCGCGAGCGCACCGTCGCCGGCCTCGCCGCCGCCCGCGCCCGTGGTCGCAAGGGAGGCCGGAAGTTCGCGCTCACCAAGGCGCAGGTCCGCCTCGCCCAGGCAGCCATGGCCAACCGCGACACCTCCGTCGCGAACCTCGCCGCCGAACTCGGGGTCAAGCCGGTGACGCTCTATCGCTATGTCGGCCCGAAGGGAGAGCTACGCGAAAACGGAGAACGGGTCCTGAACGCTTAGGGTAGGGTTTCGCCCCCTCCCGCAAAACATCCTTTTCTGCGCATGGGGGCATCGAGCTTCAAGTCGCCCCTTGCTACGGTGATGCAGGCCATGACGGTCGAGCGGGCTATGGACATTCTCTCTCTGCCAAACAGACGGGCCACCGCCTTCATCGCCGACAGCATCGTGCGGGGCGATCCACTCGACCTCTATGCCACGGCGTGGCGCGAGATGCTCCCATGGTCGGAATTCCGCCTCGTCATCCGGGAAAGCCGGGTCGTCGGCGTCTCGCAGTATCACCACCGGGCGGTACATCCGGCATTGCGGGACCGCGCGGAGGCCGTGGCCTCATCGCTGTCCTGCTTCGGTCGTCGCCTGATCGACGCCCTGCACATGCAAACCGTCGTGGCCGATGTCTTCGTGGAGCCGCAGGACGACGGCTCGTTCGTGTCTTGGCTGATCGAGCTGAACCCGTTCATCCAGCGCACGGACCCTTGCCTGTTCACCTGGCGCGACGGGGGGGACTTCGACGGCACGATCCGGTTCCTGAAGGAAACCGCGAACCCCTATCGCGGCACGATGGGCCATCGACTGCAGTGTATTCCCTTCGATCCCTCTCCCGCGACTTCCCCAGCATAGGCAACGTCTCATGAGCAAACCGGCAACCATTCTCGGCAACATGCATGTCTGCCCCAAGATCGCTCCCGGCCCGCGACCTCATGTTGGCGGTCCGGTGGTAGATGCGGGTCAGAAGCATGTTACCGTCAACGGAATCCCGATCGCGGTGGAGGGCGGCAAGGGTATTATGCGCATCGCCGACAACACTGCCCATGGTGGCCAACTGGTCGCAGGCATCTTGAGTATCCGGGTGGACTAGGTTCAGGATCCATTGATCGTGTGTGGAAGTTCTGCCTCACCTCTTCCCTGATACGGGGGTACATGATGAGCGATTTTTCGTGACCTACTCCCCGTTTGATCCTGCACCGTGGTGTAGGGCCTGCTCGACCATGAAGGAGCAGACAAACGAGGAAAAGTCGTTTCGGCGAAGGGCAGATAGAACTGGCTGCCGCCGTCGCCACCTCGGGACGGTTCCCCGTGAGCCTGGTCGCGGAAGTCAGCGGCGTCAGCCAGACCCAGCGCGGAGTTCGCAACACGCCGGATGGCCAGGTGAAACGGGGGGGCGCTCCACTGTAGCCAGCGGGTCATCTGCCGGGACACGTCCCAAGGCGTCTTTGGGAAGCGCTCGTCCCCTCTGGTGCATTGCTGGCGCAATACCCAGCCGGGCTCGGGATCGTCCTTCCCGCAAGACAACACGCTCTATCACCAGGTCCGAAATCACGCACAACCCCTGCGCAACCCGATCAGGCCAGGTCGACCTCGTCAGTCGCAAACCGCCCGCGTGCCGGACCGCCAGTCGCGGCGGGCGAGGGCGGCGGGGCTGTCGTCGTCTGGCACGCGCGCAGGCGTACGGATGACATCCGCGCCGTTGGCATTCAGGTCGATACAATGCAGGCCGCGCCAATCCGGCATCGCCATCCATCGGTTCGTGGCCAACGCGGTCGCACCGGAGCCGAAGACGGTATAGGTGCCATAGAGCGAGGGCTTCGACAGATAGCCTTCGACGACGGCCCGCATCGTATCTTCCGAGAAATCGCGCAGCGCGTAGGTTCGTACCTGTACGAAGGTCCCGCCATCGCGCGTACGCACCGCTCTGCCCCGCACCGCGATGGCCTGGCCTGCTTTCAGATGGGTCGACCGGATGCCCGCCACCCGTACGCCGCCCACGTGCCAGCCCGTCGCCGCCGACCCCGTCAGCGTGCCGCGCAGGGCGATGATCCGTTGGGGCGGCACCGTTTCGACGCGCGAGGCGACGAGGGTGGAACCGCGCCATAATCCGCTCACGTCGATCCATGTTCCCCGGCGGACGGTGCCGGTTATCGTGATGCCCTCCGGTATCTCGACAGTCGTACCCAGCACGCGGATCCGGCCCTGGCCGATCGCCTCGACCGGCGCGATCAGGGGGTGATGCCGCTGGATCGAGCGGGCGACCCAAGCACCGTTTCGCCGCCGTGCCTCGATCTGCACGGTGTGACCGGGCACGATGGTATCGGGGGATGCCGACCCGAACGCCGTTTCAACACGCAGGGCAGGATCGTAGGTGATGCGCATCCCGTTGACATGGATGCTGCCGAGACCCGTCACCACGCCAAGCACGCCGATGACCCCCGTTCCCACGAGACCGCCTTCGCGTTCGTCGGCCGCGAAGGCCCAGGACGGAGACACGATCCAGGCGCACAGCATCAGGACCGCACAGATGCCGGTTCGCAGACGGATTCTCATGCCTCGTCCTCTTCCTTGATGATCGGGCCGGGCTTCACGGCATAGGCGCCGAAAGAAAAGCGCCCGTCGTTGGCCGGGTCCTCCGCATCGTGATCCTGACGACGCAGGGCTTCGGCATTGATCGTCTGCAACGCCTCCAGCAGCGTTTGTTGGGCAAAGATACCCAGCGCGTCAACCGTACCCGGCGACAAGCGGTTGAAATGCCCGCCCATCTCGAAATGACGGCGCCGGTCAGGGTCGTCCGACAGATTGTCGACCGCGCCGTGCAGATGGACATGCAGGTTCTTCTCGAAGGCCATGATCCTATCGGGCGACGGTCCATCGGGCACGAAGACGGCGCGCAGCAGGCGCAGGCTTCCGTCCTCCTCGGCCACCATGCCGGTGCGGACCAATTCCTCCGCCACCGTCGCGGCGGGCAGATCGAGCCGCGCGGCGCGTATCAGATCGTCGAACCGGGGCGTCCCCTCCCCGCGCCCGAGAGCGAGGGGTAGGGTATCGCCTGTCTCGTCCAAGAAGCGCGGATCGGTCGTCCACCGCGCGACGGCCAGCGCGCACGCGTTGAGGCCGGGGCGCTGCACGGGGGGTGCTTCGTCCCGGCGCAAACGGCGCACGTCCTTGCGGTGAACGCCGGTCAGAAGGCTGATGCGGCTGTCGCTCGGGTCGCCGTCATGGCGCACGTCGCGGACCGCCGCTTCGACCAGCGCTTCCTTCAACATGTCCAGCCCGGCGGAGAGAGGGATGCCGCGATCGATCATCGCACGGGCGATCGGACGCAGGATTCGACGCAGCGCCCTCCGGAACGGATCGGCGACGGTGGTATCGTCCTGGTCGTACTTCCGATCGTCCGCCATTCACGTATCACCTTTCCAGAACATAGATATAGTGAGCGTTCCTTATTGGCACAATTATTATACGCTATGCTTGGTAACAATACCGTTTATAGACTCTGGGAAATTTTCCCAGTAGGAATTGACAGATATTAAAACAAATGGCGACAGAGGAAAACGACTATGCTCCATACACACACACCTGCTCGTTCGCGTTCCTTCCCCGCGCCTGTCGCCGCGCTTTCGCACCGTTCCATCCCCGTACAGGGGCAACAGCCCACCGTCGCCGAACCGTCGCCCCTGCACGGGCTGAGCGATGTCGATGCCGCGCTGTTCGCCGAGTTCGGCACCGGTCCTCGCGTCGCCCCCGCGTTTCCCTGCATCCATCATGCCTTCTCCGCCCGGGCCGCCGACCGCCCCCATGCCGTCGCGGTCGAGCACGAGGGCCGCACGATCAGCTATGGCGAGCTCGACGCCCGTTCGGATGCCCTCGCCTCGCGCCTGCGCTGCGAGGGGATCGTGCCCGGCGACGCGGTCGGCCTGTTCCTCTGCCGGTCCATCGAGATGGTCATCGGCATCCTCGCGATCCTGAAGGTCGGGGCCGCCTACGTGCCCCAGGACGCGCGCATCGTGCCCGGCCCCATGCTCGCCTCGGTCATGGAGAGCGCCGACCTGTCCGTCGTGCTGACCCTGCCCGAATACCGCGACGCGATCCCCGCGCGCGACGGCACCGCGATCCTGACCTTCCGCGACGAAATCGCCCATACGCCCTTCACACCAAGCCGCGCGGCCCGGCCGGACGACAGGTGCTTCATCCTCTTCACCTCCGGCACCACGGGGCGGCCCAACGGGGTGCAGGTCACGCATCGCAATGTGTGCAACATCGTGTTGACGGCCCCTGGCGACCTGGGCATCCGCCCCGGCGACACGGTGGCGCAACTGCTCAACATCGGGTTCGACATGGCGGCGTGGGAGATCCTCGGCGCGCTGACCCACGGGGCATGCCTGCTGATCCGGGGCCGCGACTTCACCGCCACCGCCGCCCGGGCCGACGTGATCGTCGCCACCCCCAGCGTACTGGGCGGCATCGACAGCGCGCAGTGCCACCGCGCCCGCGTCGTCGCCGTGGCGGGCGAGCCGTGCCCGCGCCCGCTGGCCGACGAATGGGGGGCGTTCTGTACCTTCTACAATTCCTGCGGCCCGACCGAGACGACCATCGTGAACACCATGCATCGCCACGACCCGGCGGGCGACCTGCTGACCATCGGCGCGCCGACGCCGAACAATACCGTCTACGTCCTCGACGACGCCCTCGCGCCCCTGCCCATCGGGGAGACGGGCGAGATGTGGGCCGGGGGCGATTGCGTGACGGCGGGATATGTCGGCAACGACGCCCTGACCGCCGACCGCTACCGCCCCGATCCCTTCCGCCCGGGCCATCTCATGTTCCGTACCCGCGACCTGGGCCGCTGGACCCCCGGGGGCGAACTGGAGCATCTGGGCCGGGTCGACGATCAGGTGAAGGTGCGCGGCTTCCGCGTCGAACTGGACTCCGTGTCGGTCGCCATGGAGCGCGCGCCCGGGTGCCGCAAGGCCGTGGCGCTCAAGCTCGACGACCGCACGCTGGTCGGCTTCGTCTCGCCCGCCGATGTCTGCCCCGTGGCGGCGCGCGAGGCGGTGGCCGATACGCTGCCCTACTACTGCGAACCGCTCTTCGTGCTTGCGCTGGACGACCTGCCGCGCACGGGGCGGGGCAAGACGGACAAGCGCGCGCTGATGGAACTGGCGCAGACCCACGCGGTCGCGCTGACGATGGCGGCGGAGGCGGCGGAATGACCACCGCGAACCTGCACGACATGGGGGTGCGACCCGCCCCGCGCGCCTCGCGCTTCCGCGGCCTGCTCGCCGACCGCCGCTTCTACGAATACCGCCGCCTCGCCGGGGGGGCCGTACTGGTCAATCTCGCCGTGCTGCTCTGGGCCATCGGCCCCGGCGGATGGTGGGCGGGCGAGACGCCGCGGGTGGATGCCCTCGCCGGTGCCGTCACGGTCAACTTCGCGGTCGGCATCCTGATCCGTCAGCAATACGTGGTCAACATCCTGTTCTGGCTGGCCACGCGCCTGCCGGTGACGGCACCGCTGCGCCTGCGCTGGACATTGGCCAAGGTCTACCATTTCGGCGGCCTGCACAGCGGATGCATGACCGCCGGGACGCTGTGGCTCGCCATCCATCTGGGCACGCTGCTCGCGGCGGGCGGGGCCGGATTGTCGCTCGGCACCATCGCGCTGGCCGAGGCGCTGGTCCTGCTGCTCGCGGGCATCGCCATCCTCGCGCTGGGACCGATCCGCGCGCGCTTCCACGACCTGTTCGAGCGGTCGCACAGGTTCGGCGGCTGGGCCGCGCTGCTGCTGTTCTGGGCGCATACCCTGTCGATCACCGCCGACCTGCACCCCGGCGTGCCGCTGTGGCAATCGCTGTCCGGCGACGTGAACTTCCACCTGCTGGTGGCGATCACCGTGTCGATCATCCTGCCGTGGCTGCACCTCAAGCGCGTGCCCGTGCGGGTCGAGAAGCCGTCGGACCATGTCGCCATCGTCCATCTCGACTACGGCGACACGCCCTTCGCCGGATCGTCCAACGCGCTCAGCCTGTCGCCCCTGACGGAGTGGCATTCCTTCGCCAACATCCCCACGCCGGGGCGCGGCGGCTATCGCCTCGCCATCTCCCGCGCGGGGGACTGGACGGGCGCGTTCATCGACAATCCGCCCGACCACGTCTGGGTCAAGGGCATCACCACCTCCGGCGTCGCCCGGATCGAGGTGTTGTTCCGCCGCGTCGTCTACGTCGCTACCGGATCGGGCATCGGCCCCGTCCTGCCGCACCTGCTGGCCGGGGACGTCCCGGCGCATCTGGTCTGGGCCACCCGCGCGCCGCGCAAGACCTACGGCGATGCGCTGGTCGACGAGATCCTCGCCGCCTCGCCCGATGCGATCATCTGGGACACGGACGCCCACGGCAAGCCCGACCTCGCCGATCTGACCATGCGCGCCGTGCGCGAGGTGGGGGCCGAGGCCGTCATCTGCATCTCCAACCCCAAGCTCACCTGGAGCGTGGTCGAGACCGCCGAACGCGCGGGCGTGCCCGGTTTCGGCGCGATCTGGGATTCCTGAAAGGACCGATACCATGAATGACGGAACCGAGGCATCCTTCGCCACGCTGAAGGTCACGCGCGAAGGCCGCGTCGGCCACATCGCCATCGACCGCCCCGATGCGCTCAACGCCCTGAACGGCACCGTGATGCGCGAGATGCTGGCCGCCGCGACCGCCTTCGACCGCGATACCGGCATCGGCTGCATCGTCGTCACCGGCTCCGAACGCGCCTTCGCCGCCGGGGCCGATATCGCGGAGATGCGGCCCAAGGGCTATATCGAGGCCTATACCGAGGATTTCTTCGCCGAATGGGACGCCTTCGCCGCCCTGCGCATCCCCAAGATCGCCGCCGTCTCCGGCTATGCGCTCGGCGGCGGATGCGAACTGGCGATGATGTGCGACATGATCTTCGCCTCCGACACCGCCCGCTTCGGCCAGCCGGAGATCAAGCTGGGCGTGTTGCCGGGTATCGGCGGTACGCAGCGCCTGACCCGCCTCGTGGGCCGCGCGGTGGCGATGGACATGATCCTGACGGGCCGGATGATCGACGCGCAGGAGGCCCTGCGCATCGGCCTTGTCTCCCGCGTCGTCTCCGCCACCGATCTGGACGCCGAGGCGCGCGACGCCGCCGCGACCGTCGCCGGCTATTCCAGGCCCGCCGCGATGATGGCCCGCGAATGCGTGGCGCAGGCCGAGGAAAGCGGCCTGCAGGCAGGCCTGCAATTCGAGCGCCGCGTCTTCCACGCCATCTTCGCGACGCAGGATCAGAAGGAAGGGATGGGCGCGTTCCTCGACAAACGGCCGCCGGATTTCAGCAACTGCTAGAGAGGTGGTCCTGCTTTTTCGACCAGTTTTCAGTCTGAATAGAGTGGAGTGTGGTTTCGATTATGCTGCTTGTTTGACCTGGATGGGAAGGCCTTCGTAGGCCTCTCCCGGTGTTCTGCCGCCGAGCGCCGAATGGGGCCTTTCGGTGTTGTAGTAGTCGATCCATGTCCCGACACCCTTGCGGGCCTCGGTGCCGGTCTCGAAGGCGTTGATGTAGACGCACTCGTATTTCAAGGACCGCCATAGCCGCTTGACGAAGCGGTTGTCGATCCATCTGCCCTTGCCGTCCATCGATGTCTTGATCTCGGCATCGAGCAGGCCTCCGGTGAAGTCGCCGCTTGTGAACTGGCTGCCCTGATCCGTATTGAAGATTTCCTGCTTGCCGTACCTGAGGCTGCCGCTAAAAAATCGCGTTCCACCCCCAGTTGCCCGATCTTCGCGTGCGCTTTCTCCAACTCAGCGTCCTTGATCTTCGCATCCGATGCCGTGCCGCCGCCGAACACAGTTGCCATGTTCTCGGCCGCCTGCCGTTTCCACTGGCTGATCAGGTTCGGATGCGCCCCATGCTTCGCCGAAAGCTCCGCCAGCGTTAGTTCGCCCCGCAGCGCATCCAGCGCAACGCGAACCTTGAAATCAGCCGTGTATCTCGTTCTCTCGCCCATCTTGGGATCGTCCTTCTCCGCAGACAATCCACTCTATCAGCTGGTCCGAAACCCCGCGACCACCTCTGCCCATGCCCGACAGGCCACTGACCTCGCCACATGACGGCGGTAGCCTGAATAGCGGAAAGCGCCAATCACCTATTTCCACCATTCTCGTGACACGACCGTCGTGACGCATTCGAGGTGAAAAATTTCCGTTGATCAAACTACGATTTATGTGTCTGCTTGAAACAGTGGTGCTTCGAAAATGGATAAAAGTGATGCTTTCTGTGCAGTCCAATAACGGATCGACCAATACGGCTCAGGCAAATGTGTCATCGTTCGGTGCGGAGGCCTACGACAAAGCAGTCAAAGAACAGGGTAATGCGATGGGAAGCACTCCGCCCGCCTAAACTCCTGCCCCAACTGAACAGTCAGCATCCGACAGCCAACTCTCAACTTCCAAGCCGAACCAAACGACCGAAGCGATCGAGACCCCCGATAACAGGAACTCCAAGCTTGCAGCGACATCGGTCGGCACCGGTAGGTCATCCCTTGAGAGACCCTCCGTAGGCCCGGCCCCGATGGCCGACGTTCCCAGCGCCTTCAGCAGACAAGGTCTTGCAGCACAAGATATCAAAGCCGACAAAGCGGATGCCTCGGAAGAACATTCCGCGGCGTCTGCGGGACATCAATCGGAAAGCGCTACTGGAACGAATGCTGAACCGGCCCGGGTTTACCGGAGGGTAAAACCTTCGGAAGATGAGCCTTATGAGCAAGAAGACCTATACCCCGACGTACAGCGCGGAATTCCGCGAGAGAGCGATCCAACTTTTCAAGGATCACCGCGCTGAATATGCGAGCGACCGCATTGCGGCGCGTGCCGGGCATCGTGCTGGAGGCGCAGTATTCGCTCGGCTCC
>JAHDDY010000266.1 GCA_020629115.1 Paracoccaceae bacterium
TCACTGACAGTGAGTGCGGAGTTTCAGGTGCCGGCTTCCTTGCAGTGCTTACCCCGGCGGCGCTTCAAGGATCGGCGGGCACCGGTCGGATTCGTCAACGTCCGCGTCATCCGTGCCTCAAGCAGAGACCTCTCGGAGTCGATCCCAGATCATGGTCGGGATGAGACCTGCTGGAGTAGCAGGGTGGTTGATAGTGGTGATGGCGATTGGTTCGTGGAGTCCGGCGGCGTTTGCCTCGGAGTGGGTGACCGTGAAGTACCGCGAAACACCGGTCGACGTTTCCGAGATGTCAGCCCTCGACCGGTCCGGCGGCGATGTCCGCCAAGCCTGGTACGACGTCGGCAACCAGTATCTCGTCATCAACCTGACCGGCACTAACTATCACTACTGCGGTGTCAGCTCCCGGCAGTGGCGTGCCCTCTCCGCCGCACCAGATCTCGAGGCGCACTACCGCCAGAACTTCTACGAAGGCGACAACGACTGCCGCGTCGTCGGCACCGTCCCGGCCTACCCCAGGACCGCCGATACGAACGCAGCGCGCTCCGAGGCCAACCCCATGTCGGCGGCGAGCGTGGCGAGCTCGCGGGCAGAACCCAGTGCTGCTGCCCCGGTGGAAGCCGACGATGCCGAGGAACCGGACGACACGATCGGGGTCCTCATCGCCGGGGCGATCGTCCTGGGCTTCGGCGTCGTCACGATCCGCAGCTACCTCGAAGGGCTCCGAGGTGAAGTGTCTACTCGCAGCGCTCCTCGTCACCGGACAAGACCGCCCACGAGCGCCGACCGTACGAAATCTGCCGCAGGCTCGCCCCCGAAGGCCGATGGGCGCAAGCTCACCACCCTCGATCGGGTCGTCGTGACGGTCCGAGAAGGCCACCAGATCCAGACGAGAGAACGCTCGATCAGTCAACTCACCGGACTCCGCGGAGCGCTCCTCCACGTCTTCGACGACCTCTTCGGCGACCTTTCGACCGACGCTCGAGTCGGCAAGGCAGAGCACCTCGATGGGGTCATAGCCGTCCGCGTTTCCCGCCCCGGGCTTGCCGACCTACGGATTGAGGCTCGTGTCCCCACGGGCGTCGAGGCGGAGATCGGCGAGAAGGCACTACTCGATGCCTTGGCTTGCCTGCGGGAACCGATCGGCCGCTAGCCGAACCCGGTCATTGCGACATCCTCACGGCCCGCCCCACAGGCGAGCCATCTCGAACGTCAGCTGGACCTGCAGCAGACCCGTTCCTCAGGTCGGCGGCTCTCCATGCGTCGCTCGTGACTCTTGCCCGAACGCAGCAGCGGTCGTCGAAGACGGGGAAGTGCGGATTCTCGAGGTGTCGCAGCGCATTCCGAGACGCTTCGTTACTCTGCCGGTTCGGGTTCTCCGGCGGGTTCGAGGGTGACGCCGGTGCCTGTGGCGGTGACGCAGATGACGTACGGCAGGTAGGTG
>JAHDDY010000267.1 GCA_020629115.1 Paracoccaceae bacterium
GCCAGGTGCTGGCTCAGGTGGACGCGACGCCGGACAACGGCTTCCCCGGGGCGGACCTCGCCCAGGATGTCCTGAACTGGCTCATGTGGCTGGGACTCGCCGGCTCGTTGGCGTCGCTACTCGTGGGCGGCGCCGTGTGGGGCCTGTCGCAGGTGACCGGCAACTCGATCCAGGGCGGCCGGGGCCGGGTGTTCGCCCTCGGTGGCGCAGCGGGAGCGATCGTCACCGGTCTCGCCCCAACGATCGTCAACGAACTGTCGGGGCTGTGATGAGCAAGCGTCCTCGCCGAGTTCATCCGGCTCTCGGTGTTGTGGTGGCGGGGCTCGTTGCGGGTGGCGTGTTCCTCGGAGGCGGGGAAGCCTCGGAGGGAACGCCTCCGGTATCGGTGCCAGATGCACCGAGTGCCGCTGTCGCCGCGTCTCGATCGGTCGGCGAGCCGAGCGGGCAGGGGGGACCTGCTGTCACCCTCGCCGTCGAAGAGATGGAGCGGCCCGAGGTCGCAGCGGTCAGGTTCCTGGAGCTCACCGAGGACGTCGTCCGGATGACTCCGGAGGACGGCGCAAGGGCGCAGCGCTCGATCGCCTCGTCGGCCTCCGCCGACCGTCTCTCACAGGAGGTCTT
This sequence comes from Paracoccaceae bacterium, assembly GCA_020629115.1. GTDB lineage: Bacteria > Pseudomonadota > Alphaproteobacteria > Rhodobacterales > Rhodobacteraceae > JAHDDY01. The sequence continues at coordinate 622 of JAHDDY010000267.1, forward strand.
CGAGACGCTGACCGGGTTGGCGAACGACGTCCCCGGCGGCGTCGAGGTGCAGATCGCTCCACTCGGTCTGCGTTCGGTCGAGACCAGCGGTGGTTGGGACGTGTCGATCTGGTACGTCGAGGTCGTCGTCTACGGGAACGAGCTCGCCGTCGAGCAGTGGCGAACGGCGACGTACTCGCTCGTTGATGAGGACGGTGAGTGGCGGATGGACGCGCTCGTCTCGACCGATGGCCCGGTACCGACACGCCCCGCCGCGGCGGTGGCGTGGTCTACGCCAGCGTTCATCGCCGGTATCGCCGGGTTCGATGACGAGGTGCTTCAGCCGTGATCTTCGCCATCGATCTCAACCCGGTCGACGACGTCATCGACGGAGTCGGCGGACTGATCGGCGGTGCCGCCGAAGCTGCCGGTGAAGCCGTGCTCGAGCTCGTCGTGCAGTTCGTGTTCGGGCTCATCGCCGACGCCGTCGCTGCCGTAACGGGAGCCATCGTCTCCGCGATGGACTCGACGACCGCCGTCGACCTCAACGGCGGCCTCTTCCCCGCACTGACCCCGATCCGCCAGACCGTCCTCGGCATGTCCGTGGCTTTGGTACTGGCGCTGTTCTTCGCATCGATCATCCGCTCGCTCGCCGCCGGCGAACCCGGAGCGATCATCCGCTCGGCGCTCGTTGACGTGCCGTCGGCGATGCTGTTGATGGTCTTGTCGGTCACGGTTGCGTGGATTCTGATTCGCATCGTCGACGAGGCGTCGCTCGCCGTGACCGGCGATGTCGGCGCAGCGATGGGGGAGTTCACGGCGTCGCTCGTGCTGG
>JAHDDY010000268.1 GCA_020629115.1 Paracoccaceae bacterium
CCGCCTCGAGTCGACGACCGACATCACGAGCTTCCTCATCGAGGGTCGAGACTGAGGCGCTCGACTTCCCGCCAGCGACGCCGCCAGCCGGATCTCACGCCGTCGGCGATCGCCCCCAGCGCCAAGCCGTCACGGTGATTCCGACGAGCAGCGCCGCCTCCAGCGCCGATCCGACCACGTAGTACCACCACTCCCCCACGGCTCCTCCGACGATCGTGAGGGCATAGAGCGGTGCGAGGACGAGGTTCGCGGTCCGAGCCAACGCCGGCCGCGCCACCACCGTGGCCGCGACCATCAGGCATGCCGGGGTGATGTAGCCGGTCACGCCGAGGAGGAAGGCCTCGCCGACGTCGAAGCCGGCCATCCGTCCGGCGTCGAGCTCAGCCCGCACGTCGGGGCGGAACAATCCGAAGATGTCGACGTAGGCGAAGAGGAACAGCATCGCCGTCCACATCGAGGCGAGGCGGACCCGCACGGCCAGATCCTCGACCGAGAGGGACGCCCCTGCGTCCTGCTGTTCGGATGGTATGGCGGGGGTTCGGATGAGGGACACGAGGTGACTCCTGGTTCGACGCGGCCAGACACGTCGGGCCGACCGTTGGTTTACGACGTAAACCAGCGTACGCCGTAAAGTGTCGAGCGTGACAACATCCCGCGCCGAACGAGCCCCGCTGACGCGAGACCGGATCGTCACCGCAGCGGTGGCGTTGGCCGATCAGCACGGCCTCGACGTCCTGACGATGCGACGGCTCGGCGCCGAGCTGGGCTTCGAGGCGATGGCCCTCTACAAGCACGTGCCGAACAAGGACACCATCCTCGCGGCGATCACCGATGCGGTCCTCGACGAGATCGGGCTCGGCGACCCATCGCTCGACTGGCAGAACCTTCTGCGGGAGCAGGCCCGCTCAGCCCTGGAGACCTTCCGCCGGCATCCGTGGGCGCTCGGGCTCGTCGAGCGCCAGCGCGAACCCACCGAGCGCACCCTCCTCCGCCTCGACCGACTCCTGACGGTGCTTCGTGGGGCCGGCTTCCCCATCGCCGACGCGGCCCATGCGCTCTGGGCGGTCGACGCATTCGTCTATGGCCACGCGATCCAGGAGCAGAACCTGCCGTTCACGAGCTCGGCCGACGCCACGGCTGCGGATCCGGCGGTCTTCGACGCGCTCCGCCAATCGGGCCTCTCCGCACTCGCCGAGCTCGCCGAACACAGCGCCGCCACCGACGTACGGACCGACGACGAATTCACCTTCGGGCTCGACATCGTCCTCAACGGTCTTGCCGAGCGCCTCCGCACTGCCAGACTGGCGCCATGAGCCAGCCGATCCGCACAGGTGTCGCCACCTGGACCGATGACCGCGGGCGCGAGATCTCCCTCGCCTACGACGTGATGAGTGAGGGGACACATCCTGTGCTCCTCGTGAACGGTC
>JAHDDY010000105.1 GCA_020629115.1 Paracoccaceae bacterium
CGCGGGGATATCCGCACGCCCGCCTTCATGCCCGTGGGCACCGCCGCGACGGTGAAGGCGATGCTGCCCGGCAGTGTGCGGGAGACGGGGGCGGATATCCTGCTGGGGAATACGTACCACCTCATGCTCCGCCCCGGCGCGCCGCGGATCGAGCGGCTGGGCGGCTTGCACGGGTTCATGAACTGGGAGCGGCCCATCCTTACCGACTCGGGCGGGTTCCAGGTCATGTCGCTGGCGAAGCTGCGCAAGCTGACCGAGGACGGGGTGACCTTCCGCTCGCATATCGACGGCTCGAAGCACCTGCTCTCGCCCGAGACCTCGATGGAGATCCAGCGCCAGCTCGGCTCGGACATCGTGATGTGCTTCGACGAGTGCACGCCCTATCCCTGCACCCGCGACGAGGCGGCGGTCTCGATGGCGCTGTCGATGCGCTGGGCGGAGCGGTCCCGCGCGGCCTTCGGCGAGCGGCCCGGCCATGCACTGTTCGGCATCCAGCAGGGGGGCGTGCACGCGGACCTGCGCGCCGAAAGCGCGGAGGCGCTGACGCGCATCGGCTTCGACGGCTACGCGGTCGGTGGGCTGGCGGTGGGCGAGGGGCAGGAGCTGATGTTCTCGACCCTCGATCATTGCGTTGGCCACCTGCCGGAGGACCGGCCCCGCTATCTCATGGGCGTGGGCAAGCCGGAGGATATCGTCGGCGCGGTGGCCCGGGGGATCGACATGTTCGACTGCGTCATGCCCAGCCGGTCGGGCCGGACGGGGCAGGCCTTCACCCCGCGCGGGCAGGTCAACATCCGCAACGCCCGCCACGCCGAGGACCCGCGCCCGCTGGACGCGACCTGCGACTGCCCCTGCTGCGCCGACTACAGCCGCGCGTACCTCCACCACGTCCACCGCGCGCAGGAGATCATCGCGTCCATGCTCCTGACATGGCACAACCTGCGCTACTACCAGCGCCTTATGCAGGGGCTGCGCAACGCCATCGCGGGCGGTACGCTCGACGCCTTCCGCGCCGAATTCGACGCGGAGCGCGCGAAGGGCGATATCGAGCCGGTCTGAGCCGCATCGCGCCATCGCCCGGCAAATCGGCGGTTGCGCCGGATGGGGGTTCGCTGTAGGGAAGCGCGATTGTCGCTGACGTGGCTGGACGACATCCCGGTCATCGCCCGCGGCAAGCCCGCTCCCGGGCATCCCATCCCTTCGAATGCAGGAGACCCCGATGTCGATCACCGCAGAACGCAAGCAGGAACTCATCAAGGATTTCGCGACCAAGGACGGCGACACCGGCTCGCCCGAGGTCCAGATCGCCATCCTGACCGAGCGCATCACCAACCTGACCGAGCATTTCAAGCACCACAAGCACGATAACCATTCGCGCCGGGGCCTGCTCAAGATGGTCAGCCAGCGCCGCAAGCTGCTCGACTACGCCCGCGCGCAGGACGAGGAGCGCTACCAGACGCTCCTGAAGCGGCTCAACATCCGCAAGTAATTCCGTCAAGCGCGCCTCCGGGGCGCGCTTTTCGGTTTTCCGCGCCGCCGCGATGGCCCGGCGTCGGCGCGGCACATGACGGGCCTCCCCTGCTTTGGAAAAGATGGCGGGGGACAGGATCGGGAAGGGTCCCGATCCCCATGCAAGGAAAATCCAATGTTCGACATAGTCCGCAAGGAAGTCCCGCTCGGGGACGAAACGCTCATCCTCGAATCCGGGCACATCGCCCGCCAGGCCGACGGGGCCGTGCTGGCCACGCTGGGCGAGACCACCGTCCTCGCCGCCGTCACCTTCCAGAAGTCGCCCAAGCCCGGCATCGACTTCTTCCCCCTGACCGTCCACTACCAGGAAAAATTCTACGCGGCGGGCAAGATCCCCGGCGGCTATCTCAAGCGCGAGGCGCGGCCCTCGGACCACGAGACGCTGACCTCGCGCCTCATCGACCGCCCCATCCGCCCCCTCTTCGCCGACGGTTTCCGCAACGAGACGCAGGTCATCTGCACCGTGCTGAGCCATGACCTTGAGCACGCGCCCGACATGCTCGCCATGATCGCGGCCTCGGCGGCGCTGACCATCTCCGGCGCGCCCTTCCTCGGCCCGATCGGCGGCTGCCGCGTCGGCTTCGCGAACGGCGAGTACCTGCTGAACCCGACCAAGGAGGAGCTGGAGGATTCCAAGCTTGATCTGATCATGGCCGGCACCAAGGACGCCGTGATGATGGTCGAATCGGAGGCGTCCGAGCTGTCCGAGGACGAGATGCTCGGCGCGGTCATGTACGGCCACAAGGCGATCCAGCCGGTCATCGACTGCATCATCGACCTGGCCGAGGCCTGCGCCAAGGAGCCGTTCCCGGTCGAGCAGGCCGACAACTCGGCCCTGATGGAGAAGGCGCGCGGCATCGTCGAGGCTCCGCTGCGCGACGCCTTCTCGACCCTCGACAAGCAGGAGCGCACCGGCAAGGTCGCCGCGGCCAAGCAGACGCTGATCGACGGGCTGTCCGACGAGGACAAGGAAGACGGCACGGCGGTTTCCAACGTCTTCAAGTCGCTGGAGAAGGAGATCGTGCGCGGGGACATCGTCAAGACCGGCAAGCGCATCGACGGCCGCGACCTGACCACCGTGCGGCCCATCGAATGCCATGTCGGCCTGCTGCCCCGCACCCACGGCTCGGCGCTCTTCACGCGCGGCGAGACGCAGGCGCTTTGCGTCACCACGCTCGGCACGGGCGACGACGAGCAGCGCATCGACGCGCTGGACGGCGACCGCCGCGAGCGGTTCATGCTGCACTACAACTTCCCGCCCTATTCCGTCGGCGAGGCGGGCCGCTTCGGTCCTCCCGGTCGGCGCGAGGTCGGACACGGCAAGCTCGCCTGGCGCGCGCTGCACGCCGTCCTGCCCGCCGCGACGGACTTCCCCTACACGATCCGCATCGTGTCGGAGATCACCGAGTCGAACGGGTCGTCCTCCATGGCGTCGGTCTGCGGCGGCTCGCTGTCGATGATGGATGCGGGCGTGCCGCTCACCCGCCCGGTGGCGGGCGTGGCGATGGGCCTGATCCTAGAGAAATCCGGCGATTTCGCGGTCCTGACCGACATCCTCGGCGACGAGGACCACCTCGGCGACATGGACTTCAAGGTCGCGGGCACCGAGGCCGGCATCACCTCGCTCCAGATGGATATCAAGGTCACCGGCATCACCGAGGACATCATGCGCCAGGCCCTGAGCCAGGCGCATGAAGGCCGCAAGACGATCCTGGGCGAAATGGCCAAGTCGCTGAGCGAGGGGCGTCAGGAATTCTCCGACTATGCCCCGCGCATCGAGACGATCCAGATCGCGACCGACAAGATCCGCGAAGTGATCGGCTCGGGCGGCAAGGTGATCCGCGGCATCGTCGAGGAATCGGGTGCCAAGGTCGACATCAACGACGAGGGCATCATCAAGATCGCCTCCCCCGACGGCGAGAGCATCGCGAAGGCCAAGAAGATGATCATGGCCATCGCCGCCGAGCCGGAAGTGGGCGAGATCTACGAGGGCAAGGTCGTGAAGGTGCTGGACTTCGGCGCGTTCGTGAACTTCTTCGGCCCGAAGGACGGCCTCGTCCACATCAGCCAGATGACGAACGAGCGCGGCGCGAACCCGAAGGATTTCGTGAAGGAGGGCGACGCGGTCTGGGTCAAGCTGATGGGCTTCGACGATCGCGGCAAGGTCCGCCTCGGCATGAAGATGGTCGACCAGTCGACCGGCAAGGAAGTTCAGAAGGACGACTAGGCGCTCTGCCCCGCACCCGATGCGGGGCCTGTTTCCACAGCGCGCACTGCTCGCAAAGGCCCCGGATCAGGTCCGGGGCAGGGAATACCGAAAACCCTCCGCCCCCGCGCGGAGGGTTTTCTACATCCGGTCTACCGCCACTTGATCGAGCATCCCATGCTCGGGTGCTGTTCGCGCGGTCCCTCGCCCGTCTCGGCGATCCTTCGCATGGCGTTCAGCAGTTCGGGCGTGCGGTTCGACGGGTCGCCCCGCTTCGCATCGTCCAGCCGCCCGCGATACTGAAGGCCGCCCCGCCCGTCGAAGCCGAAGAAGTCGGGCGTGCAGACCGCGCCATAGGCCCGGCCGACCGCCTGATCCTCGTCCACGAGATAGGGAAAGCGAAAGCCGTGGCGCGCGGCGAAGCGCGTCATCTCGGACGGGGCATCCGCCGGGTAGGCGCGATAGTCGTTCGACATCACCGCCATCACGGCGACGCCCTCGTCCATCAGCGCCGCCGCATCCGCCGCCAGCCGCTCCGCGATGGCGACGACGTAGGGGCAGTGGTTGCAGATGAACATGACCAGCACCCCCTTGCCGCCCAGCGCATCGGACAGCGAATGCGCCGTCCCGTCCGGGTCGCGCAGGGTAAAGTCGGGGGCTTTCCAGCCGAAGTCGCAGATCGGGGTGTCGAGCAGCATGGCGGGTCTCCCGTCTCGTCGTTCGTCATCGGTCGGCCAGCACCGTCGTCAGGTATCGAGACCATAGGTCTGCGCGATGATCTCCCATCCCTCGGCGGCCGTCTCGACGAAGCGGAAGAGGTCGAGGTCCTCCGGCGCGATGGTGCCCTCCTCGGCCAGCGCCTCGAAATTCATGATCCGCCGCCAGAACTCCTCCCCGAACAGCAGGATCGGCAGGCGCTCCATGCGTTCGGTCTGGATGAGGGTCAGCGTCTCGAACAGCTCGTCCAGCGTGCCGAAGCCGCCGGGGAAGACGGCGATGGCCTTGGCGCGCATCAGGAAATGCATCTTGCGGATGGCGAAGTAGTGGAAGTTGAAGCACAGTTCGGGCGTGATGTAGGCGTTCGGCACCGGCTCCTGCCGCAGGACGATGTTCAGCCCGATGGAGGGCGCGCCCGCATCCGCCGCGCCCCGGTTGCCCGCCTCCATCACGCCGGGGCCGCCCCCGGTGACGACGACGTATTCCTTGCCGTCGTGCTTGAGCGCCTCCTGGCTGACCCGCTGGGCGAAGGCGCGGGCCTCGGCGTAGTATTTCGCGTTCTTCTTGAGGTTCTCGCGCTGGGTCTCGTTGCGGTAGGACCAAGGCTCGGCCCCCGGCTCGGGCAGGCGCGCGCCGCCGAACAGGACCACGGTCGAGGCGATGCCCGCCTCGTTCAGGATGGTTTCGGGCTTGAGCAGTTCGAGTTGCAGGCGCTGGGGGCGCATGTCGTCGCGGCGCAGGAAGTCGATATCCTGGAAGGCGAGCGTGTAGGCGGGGGATTGCGTCTGCGGCGTCTGTGGGATTTCCTGGACCTTCGCGATGTCGGCATCGACGGAGCGGAGTTTCGAGGTGCGGTCCTTGCGGCTTGTCATGGGGCTCTTTCGCGGTTGGTCGGGATGGACGGTCAGCGTATTACGTCAGAAGCCTCGCCAACAAGGCGTTAAGCACGATGCGCCCTTTTGCGGTCGCGCGCAGGCGGCTCCCGGCATGGACGAGGAAGCCCTCCTCCGCAAGCTCGGCAATGCGGTCCCCGGGCAGGGGTTCGCCGCCGAGGGCGGCGTGGCGGGCGATATCGGCCCCCTCGGTCAGGCGCAGCGCCATCATCAGGTACTCGCTCGCCTGCTCCTCGCCGCTCAGCGGGGTCTCCCGGACGATGCCGGTGCCGTTCGCCCCGGCGGCGTCAAGCCACGGCTCAGGGGCGAGCAGGGTCTCGGTGGCGATGCGACCGCCCGCCAGCGTCAGCCGCCCGTGCGCGCCGGGGCCGATGCCGACGTAGTCGCCGTAGCGCCAGTAGACGAGGTTGTGCCGGCTCTCCGCGCCGGGGCGGGCGTGGTTCGAGACCTCGTAGGCGGGCATCCCGGCGCGGTCGCATTCGTCCTGCGTCACGTCGTACATCGCCGCCGCCGCGTCGTCCTCCGGGATGCGCAGCTTGCCGAGATCGTAGAGATCGGCGAAGCGGGTGCCGCTCTCGATGGTGAGCTGGTAGAGCGAGAGATGATCGACCGCCATGGCCAGCGCCGCGCGCAGTTCCGCGCGCCAGGCCTCGGGCGTCTGGCCCATGCGCGCGTAGATGAGATCGAAGCTCACCCGGTCGAAGACCCCGCGCGCGATGTCGAAGGCGGTGCGGGCTTCGGCCACCGAATGCATCCGGCCCAGCGCGCGCAGGTCCGGATCGTTCAGCGCCTGCACGCCCATCGACACGCGGTTCACCCCCGCCCCGGCATAGGCGCGGAAGCGTCCGGCCTCGACGGAGGTGGGGTTGGCCTCCAATGTGATCTCGATATCGGGGGCGGGCCGCCACAGCCGCCCGGCGGTCTCGATCACCGCCGCGACCGTCTCGGGCGGCATGAGCGAGGGGGTACCGCCGCCGAAGAATATGCTGTCGAGCCGCCGCCCGCCCGTGCGCCCGGCCTCCGTCTCCAGCGCCCGGACGAGGGCGTCGCGCCATCGCAGCTGATCGACCGCGCGGCGGACATGGGAGTTGAAGTCGCAATAGGGGCACTTGGCGGCGCAGAAGGGCCAGTGCACGTAGAGGCCGAAGCCGCCGGGGGTGTCGCTCATGCGAGACAGGCGGCGTCGAGCTGGCGGAAGGCGTCGGCGCGGTGGCTCGTGCGGTTCTTCTCCGCCGGGTCGATCTCGGCATAGGTGCGCGCGCCGCCCTCGGGCACGAAGATCGGATCGTAGCCGAAGCCGCGCTCCCCGCGCGGCGGAAAGGTCAGCGTGCCGTGCGAGACGCCCTCGAAATCCTCGCAATGGCCGTCGGGCCAGGCCAGCGTCAGGGCGCTCACGAAATGCGCGCGCGCGCCTTCCTCGGCCCCGCGCCAGGACAGCTCGCGCCGGACGCGGTCCATCGCGGCGGCGAAGTCCTTGCCCGGCCCCGCCCAGCGCGCCGAGAAGATGCCCGGCGCCCCGTGCAGCGCCTCCACGGCGATTCCGGAATCGTCGGCGAGGGCCGGCTTGCCCGATGCCCGCGCGGCGGCGAGGGCCTTGATGCGCGCGTTCTCGATGAAGGTCGTCCCGTCCTCCGCCGGCTCCGGCAGGCCGAGCGCGCCCGCCGAGACGGCGGAGAATCCGTACGGCGCGACCAGCGCCTCGATCTCGCGCAGCTTGCCAGGATTGTGCGTGGCGATGACGAGCACGGGGTCGGCGGCGGGGTTCAGGCGGCGGCGGGTCATGGTCCCTCGAACGGATCGGCGACGCGGACGCCGCAGGGAAGGAAGTGCCGGACGTTGCGCGTCGCGACGGTGGCATCGTGCTGGAGCGCGGTGGCGGCGATCATCGTGTCGCTCTGGCCGATGACGTCGCCGGAACGGCGCAGGCGGGCGGCGAGGTCGGCGTACAGGGTGGCAGTGGCTTCGTCGAAAGGTAGGACGCCATCGTCTCCCAGGACCTTCGACTGAACGGCTTCGACGGCCTCGATCAGAATCTCCTTCTTTTTCCCGTCCGGCAGGATGGCGACGCCGTAGCGCAATTCCGCGATCACGATCACCGAGGTGACCATCCTGTCCGTCACCCGCGAAAACCAAGCCACGACGGAGGGATTCGGAACGGGAGAGGTCGCCTCGGAAAGAATGTTGGTGTCGAGTAGGATCATTCAGGGAAATCGGGAGGATCGCGAGGCGGGAGCCTGTCGGGCAGGACGAAGCCGTTCTCCTCAAGCCCACCGCTTTCGCGGAAGCATTCGCGTATGGCGGTCAGGAACTCCGCTCCCGTCAGCGGCTCGGGCGCAAGGGTTTTCGCCAGGATCTCGCGCGCCTCGCCCTCCATCGACCGCCCGCGTTCGTCGGCGCGCCTGCGCAGGCGTTCGTGAAGGGTCTCATCCAGGTCGGAGATGGTCAGCGTGGGCATGGCACGAATGTAGGGGTCGCGCGCGGGGCGGTCAATCAGGTGCCGACCCCCAGCGCCGCCTTCTGCTTCTCGATCAGTTCCCCGATGCCCTTCTCCGCGAGGCGCATCAGTTCGTCGAACTGGTCGCGGGCGAAGACCTCGCCCTCGGCGCTGGCCTGCACCTCGACGAGGCCGCCGGAGCCTGTCATCACGAAGTTTCCGTCCGCGCCGGCCACCGAATCCTCGGCATAGTCCAGATCGAGCACCGGATGCCCGGCGTAGACGCCGCAGGAGATGGCCGCGACGTGGTCGGTGATGGGCCAGCCCTTGATGGCACCCGACTGCTTGAGCGCCGAGCAGGCCCGCCACAGGGCGACGAAGCCGCCCGTGATCGCCGCCGTGCGCGTGCCGCCGTCGGCCTGGAGCACGTCGCAATCGACCGTGATCTGCCGCTCGCCCAGGGCATGCAGGTCGACCGCCGCGCGCAGGCTGCGTCCGATGAGGCGCTGGATCTCCTGCGTTCGGCCGCTCTGGCCGTTCTTCGCCTCGCGGCGCATGCGGGTGTTGGTGGCGCGGGGCAGCATGCCGTATTCCGCCGTCACCCATCCCTTGCCCGACCCGCGCAGCCATGGCGGCGGGCGGTCCTCGATGCTGGCGGTGCACAGGACGTGCGTATCGCCGAACCGGGCGAGGCAGGACCCTTCGGCGTGCTTGGTGCAGTCGGGTTCGAGGGAAACGGCGCGCATGGCGTCCCGCTCGCGTCCGGATGGTCGCATGACTGTTCTCCCGATTCGTTCGCGCGTCGTCCTAGCGCCGACGCCCGCGCGCGTCCAGCAATCAAACGGTATCGGGAGATACGGGCCGGCAATCGGCTGTCAATGTACTTCTTTAATGAGACGTTAGCCGAGAAACGGGTATGCTATACGAGATTATCCGTCATCGGAGCGAAATGCATGACCTTTCCGCGTCCCGCCGTCCCGGCGATCCTGTGCTTCCTGCTCTCCGGCTGCGGCGGGGGCGGGGGTGGCGGCGTCTCGACGTCCGACGTCCTCGATACGCTGTCCATCGACGGCAAGACGCGGGAGGTCGTGGACGTGATCCTCGACCAGAACGACGACCAGCAGACGGCGAACGCCGCCCCGACCTACACGCGCAGCCGGGATTTCAACTCCCACTGGGGCCATCGTTTCAGCGGCGTCGAGGAGGCCTACCGGCGCGGCATCACCGGCAAGGGCGTGACCGTCGCGGTGCTCGACGACGGCATCCAGAGCAGCAACCCCGAATTCGCGGGACGGATGCTTTCCGGGTTCAACGCCTTCACCGACCGGGCGAACGGCGATCCGATCGTGAACAACGATTGCGACGGGTTCGGCGGCTGCGACACCGGGCGGCACGGCACGATGGTCGCGGGGGTCATCGGCGCGGCGGCGGACGGCACGGGCGCGCATGGCGTCGCCCCGGGCGTGCGGCTCTTCAGCATCAACATCGACACGCGCGAGGATGACGGGCTGTTCTCCAGCGAGGAAAGCTCGAACGAGCGGGCCTACGACGCGGCGCTCGCCTCGGGCGCGCGCATCTTCAACCATTCCTACGCCGTCTCCTACGATCCCTCGCAGCGCCGGGCCTTCGAGCGGGGCGGCGGGGGCACCTACGACCGCCTCATCGCGGCCAAGCGGGCGGGCGGGGTCCATGTCTTCGCCACGGGCAACGACGGCACGGACCAGCCGAGCATGGAGTCGCTCTGGCCGGTCTGGAGACCCGAGATCGCGGGCGGCATCATCGCGGTGACGGGCATCGTCGAGGATGGCACGACGGGGCGCGTGCGCCTCGCCTCCTACGCCAACAAGTGCGGCGACGCGCAGGACTGGTGCCTGTCGGCCCCGACGGGCGACCTCGGCCGCAACGAACAGTTCGTCGGCCTCGTTGCCGCCGCCGCGGACGGCACCACCAACCGCGACGAGGACCCCGACGGCGACGGCCTGGGCCAGACGGTCGGCGGCACGTCGGCGGCGGCGGCCTACGTCTCCGGCACGCTCGCGCTGCTCAAGGAGGCGTTTCCGGAACTGACGGGCGAGCAGATCGGCCTGATCCTGCTCGACACCGCCTCGGATCTGGGCGAGGCGGGCACGGATGCGGTCTACGGCCGGGGCGCGGTGAACATCGCCGAGGCGATCAAGCCCCAGGGCACGCGCTCGGTGGCGAGCGGGGTCACGCTGGCCGAGGGCACGACGCCCCTGTCGCGGACGGGCCTCGCGCTGAACCCCGCGATGGCCGGGGCGAACCCCCTCAAGGGCCGCTCGATGGTTTTCTTCGACGGCTACGGACGGGCCTACGACATGGAGGCGGAGGCCCTAGTCGAGAAGGCCGCGCCCTACCGCGACGGCCTGTCCCGCCTCGGCGAGACGCTGGACGGCGTCCGGGCGGCGGCCCCCGCGCCGGAGGACGACCGGCGCTTCTCGTTCGGCGTCGCGTCGGAGCCGCTGGGCCTGTCGGCGCGCAGCGCGGCGGATGCCGGGGCATTGCTGATGCTCGTGATGCAGGGGCGGGACGGCGCGGTCCTCGCGGCGGAGAACGACCAGTTCCGCAGCGGTTTCCTCGGTCTCGCGCCCGATGCCACGTCGAGCGTGCTGCGCTACGCGCTCTCGCCCCGCGCCTCGCTGTCGCTGACCATGGGCAGCACCCATCCGATGGAGGGCGGGGACCGCGAGGACCTCGCGACCCTCGATTACGCCTACGCGGCCAGCGACCGCCTCGCCTTCGGCCTGCGCGCGGGGATGCTGCACGAGAAGGGCGGCATGCTCGGCTCCCGGGGCGCGGGGGCGCTGTCGCTGTCGGGCGGCAGCACGACCCGCTTCCTGGAGGGGCGCGTCGTCCGGCGGATGGGCGACCGGATCGCCCTGATCGGCGAGGCCGGCATCGGCTGGACCGACCCCGGCGCGGCCTCGCCCTACCTCTCCTACGACGGCAGTCTGACCTCGGCGGAGGCCCGGATCGGTCTGGCCATGAGCGATATCGGGCGCGCGGGCGACCGGCTCACCGTCAGCGGGGGCATCCCGCTCCACGTGATCGACGGCACGGCCCGCACCCGCCTGCCCACCGGGCGCGACGCGGCGGGGCGCATCGCGTATGACACCGCCGAGACGGAACTGGGCGGCGACGTTCCCGTCGAGATGCGCCTCGACTACGCCGTTCCCCTGAGCGAGCGGCTGACGGTCGGCCTGAACGGCGCGGTGCGCCGGGATGCGGATGCGGAGGTCTACGGTGATCTCGCGGTCGGCATGAGGCTCGACTTCTGATGCGGGGACGATCGCTCCTCGTGTGCCTCGCGGTCGGCATCGCCGGCTGCACCGCCGCACCCGCACCGCAGCCTGCGCCCGCGCCGGTCGCGGCCCCGGCCTGCGCGCCGACCCCCACGACCCTCGCCGACGGACGCACGGTATTGCGTACCTGCGCCCGCCACGACGGCTGCACCCTTTTCCGCGCCCCCGGCTCGGGCACGTCCCTCCCCTTCTTCGTCGACAGGAACGGGAACCCGAGCCGCGTCAATCCGGGCGCGGGGGTCTGCCTCTGACGCGGCCGGAACGCCGGTCCTATAGTGAAACGCGATCAAGTCGGGTCAGGAATTGCGCCAAGACGTGCGCATTT
>JAHDDY010000106.1 GCA_020629115.1 Paracoccaceae bacterium
CGCGGAAAACGATTATCCATACGCTGAATGTCTTTGGCAGATTGGATGCGATGACCCGCCCAGGCCGTTCCCTTCGCGCGTCGATCTACGTATCGCCCCACGTGTCCCTGATTCCGGCCGCCCTGGCGCAGGAGGCGGATGGCGGCGGGGGCGGCGTGCCGTGGGTCACGCTCGCCGTGGCGCTCGTCGCGGCCGGTGCCGGGATCGCGTTCCACGCATGGCGCACCGGGGCGCGGACCCGCCGGGCCGAGACGGAGGCGGATCGCGCCGAGGACCACCGCCAGAACTCCGAGGAGGCGCTCAACGCCCTGCTGCTCGACCGCGCGGACGGGGCCGCGATCTGGTCCGGCGCGGCGATCCAGGTCACGGCTGGCCATGCCCGCGGCCTCGACGTTCTGGAGGATTCCGGCGACTTCGCCGCCGCCGCCAAGGCGCTGGTGGCCGAGCGGGACGCCCCGGCGCTGACCGACTGCCTGCGCGCGCTGATCGAGGAGGGCGAGCCGTTCGAGGGCAGCTTCCTCGGCCCGGACGAGCGCCAGCGCCGCATCTCGGGCGTAACCCTGGGGGCGCGCGCGCTGGTGACGCTGATCGACGCCCGCGGCGCGCAGGATCAGCTCCCCCGCCTGAGCGACCGCCTCGTCGCGGCGGAGGAGAAGGCGCGGATGCTCGATGCGGGGTTCTCCAGCGCCCCGCTCTACGCCTGGCGCCGCGACCGGGCGGGCCGCATCGACTGGGTGAACCGGCGCTACGTCGAGGGGGTCGAGGCACCGGGCCTTGATACCGTCCTGAAATGCCAGATCGAGATCCTGAGCGGCGACGGGGGCGACATGGCCCGGGCCATGGCGCAGCAGGCCCGCCAGAACGGCAAGGAGGTCTCCGCCCGGCACGGCACCATCCTGGGCGGTACCCGCACCACCCTCCAGATCGTCGAGACGCCCTATGACGGCGGCACCTTCGGCTATGCCACCGACATCAGCGCGCAGGTCGGCGCGTCCGAGGCCCTGGTCCGGCAGATGCGGGCCAACGAGGAGACGCTCGACCGGCTGCACCGCGGCGTGGCGGTCTTCAACACCGACATGCGCCTCGGCTTCGCCAACGAGACCTTCGCCCAGACCTGGGGGCTGGACCCGGCCTGGCTGGAGACGCATCCGACCTTCCAGCAGATCCTCAATCACCTCCGCGACCAGAACCGCCTGCCCCACGCGCGGGACTTCAAGATATGGCGCGACGACTTCATCGCCGACTGCCGCACCGTCACCGACCCCGTGGAGCGGCACTGGCACCTGCCCGACGAGCGCATGCTGCACATCATCGTCCAGCCCCACCCGATGGGCGGGATCATGGTGCTGTTCGACGACGTGACCCACCATTACGCCATGCGCCGCGATGCCGCGACGGTCTCGGCGGTCTACCACGCCACCTTCTCCCGCCTCGGCGAGGGGGTGGTGGTGTTCGGGCTGGACGGGCGATGCCGCCTCGCCAACATCGCCTTCCGCGAGCTGTGGGACCTGATCGACGCCGACCTGAAATCCATGCACATCACCGAGCTGGGCCGCCGCTGCGCGCATCTGTTCAGCGACCGCACGCTCTGGACCAAGGCCGTCGCCCACGTCTCGGCCGCCGACGGCGAGCGCGCGGTCTGGGAGGAGACGCTCAAGCGCAAGGACGGCACGGTCATCCGCGTCTCCTCGGCCCCCCTGCCCGATGGCGCGACGATGTTCGCGTTCCAGGACGTGACGGATTCGTTCTACAAGGAGCGGATGCTCACGGAGCAGAACGAGAAGCTCAATGAGATATCGGCCCTCAAGGGCCAGTTCCTCGAAAGCATCCACGGCGCGTCGCACGAGCTGAAGATCCCGCTCAACACCATCATCGGCTTCTCGGACATGCTGCGCCAGGAGGTCCGCGGCGCGCTCAACGACCGCCAGCACGAGTTCGTCGACAACATCGCGCAGGCGTCGAACGAGTTGCGCCAGCTCATCGGCGGCATCATCGACCTCGCCATGCTCGAATCCGACTATTTCGAGTTCCGCATCGAGGCCATCGAGATCGAGGCCATGCTGACCTCCGTGGGCGAGTTCATCCGCCGCAACTCGGGCCAGGGGGCGGAGATCGTGGTCGATTGCGGCGGGGATGTCGGCACCATCCCGGGCGACGCGCCCCGGTTCCGCGAGGTGATCCACACGCTGACCAGCGCCCTGCGCAACGAGGCGGATGCGGACGACGTGATCGAGATCGGCGCGCGGCGGCAGGGGGAGTACATGACCGTCTGGATCGGATGCCGCGAGTCGATCATTCCCATGGCCATCCGCGACATCTTCGGGCGCAACGACCTGAGCAACTCGATCCCGCAACTGCGCCGCGTGGAGATGGGCATCACCCTCGTGCGCCAGTTCGTCGAGCGCCAGGGCGGGCGCATCGCCATCGAGACCGGCGAGGGCAATACGCGCGAGGCCATCGTCTGCCGCTTTCTCTACGATGCCGATGCCGTGCGCGCCGCGATCAACCACCAGGGCGAGCCGCCGCCGACGCGGGCCGCCTGATCGGTGGATACGCTGCGGATTTCGCTGCCCGACGCCCGTGCGACCGACGCCCTGGGAAGGCGGCTCGCCGGCCTTCTGGTGCCGGGGGACGCCGTCCTGCTGACCGGCGATCTGGGCATGGGGAAATCGACGCTGGCCCGGGCGGTCGTCCAGGCGATGATCGGCGCGGACGAGCCGGTGCCCAGCCCGACCTACACCCTGACCGCCGAATACGACACCCCGCGCGGTCGGATCGTCCACGCCGACCTCTACCGCCTGTCCGGGCCGGACGAGCTGGAGGAGACGGGGCTGGAGGAGGCGTTCGGGGATGCCGTCACGCTGGTCGAATGGCCCGACCGGCTGGAGGACCGCGCGCCGCCCGGCGCGCTGCACGTGACGCTTGAGCAGGAGGGCACGGGGCGGCGGGCACTTCTCTCGGCGGCGGGCGGGCGCGGGGCATTGCTGCGCGCGGCGCTCGGCCGGTCGCGCGACGACCTCCGCGCGGACTTCCTGCGCGGCGCGGGGATCGGGGACGCGACGCCCCTGCGCGGCGATGCGTCGAACCGGCGCTACTTCCTCGCCGGCCCGCATATCGCCATGGACGCGCCCTACGCGGCGGGCGAGGACGTGCGCCCCTTCGTCGCCGTCACCGCGATGCTGCGCGAGCGGGGCCTCAGCGCCCCCGCGATCCTCGCCGCCGATACGGCGAACGGCTTCCTGCTGCTGGAGCATCTGGGCGACGCGCTCTTCGCGCGGCTCTGCGAGGCGGACCCGGGGCAGGAGGCGGCGCTCTACGCGGCGGCGGTCGACCTCATGCCCGCCCTGGCGAGCCGCGCGGGCGATGCCCTTCCGCCCTACGACCTCGACACCATGGAACGCGAGGCGATGCTGCTGACGGACTGGTGGTGCCCGGCGGCGGGGGCGGCGCTGACGGAGGAACGGCGCGCGGAATGGGCCGGGCTGGTGCGCGCGGCGCTGGCCGGCGTGGCCGCGGACCGCTCGGCGCTGGTGCTGCGCGACTACCACGCCGAGAACCTCCTATGGCTGCCGGAGCGGGAGGGCGACGCGCGGGTGGGGCTGCTGGACTACCAGGACGCGCTGATCGGGCACCCGGCCTACGATCTCGTCTCACTGCTGGAGGATGCGCGGCGGGACCTGACGCCCGGACTGGCCGAGGCGATGGTCGCGCGGTTCGTCGCGGCCCGGCCCGGCCTCGATGCGCGGGCCTTCCGGCGCGACTACGACCTGCTCGGGGCGCAGCGCAACGCCAAGATCGTCGGCATCTTCGCCCGGCTCTGCCTGCGCGACGGCAAGCCGCGCTACCTGTCGATGATCCCCCGCGTCTGGGCGCATCTGATGCGGGACCTGCGGCGGGAGGAGGCGCGCGGGATGCGCGATTTCGTCGAGGCCCACGTCCCGCCCCCCACCGACGCGCGGCTCGCCCGCATCGCGGCGGAGCACGGGCGATGAAGGCGATGATCCTCGCCGCGGGGCTGGGCACGCGGATGCGCCATCTGACGGCGGACCGGCCCAAGCCGCTGGTGCCGGTACTGGGCCGCACGCTGATCGACCGCACGCTCGACCGGGTGGCCGAGATCGGCGTGACGAAGGCGGTGGTGAACCTGCATTACCGGCCCGATATGCTGCGTGCGCATCTGACGAGTAGAGAAGCGTCATGCCCGGGCTTGACCCGGGCATCCATCTCGCCGCTCGATCCGCGGGACGGGGCGGAGGAATGGACCCCCGGGTCAAGCCCGGGGGTGACGACTCGATCGAACGACCGGCGCGAAAACACGCTCCGGATCGCCTTCTCCGACGAGACGGATCGCCTGCTGGAGACGGGCGGCGGGGTGGCGCGGGCGTTGCCGATGCTGGGGGACGCGCCGTTCCTCGTGGCCAACAGCGACAATATCTGGATCGGCGAGCGCGCCTTCATGCCTCTGCTGGAGCGCTGGGACCCGGAGGCGATGGATGCGCTGCTGCTGCTCGTGCCGGTGGCGCGGACGGTGGGGTACGGGCGGGCGGGGGATTTCTCGCTCGACGGCGGACGGCTCGTCCGGCGCGGCGCGGCGCCGACCGCCCCGTACGTCTTCACGGGAGCGCAGGTCCTGTCCCCCGCCCTCTTCCGCGACTGCCCGGAGGGGCCGTTCTCGCTCAACCTGCTCTGGGACCGCGCCATCGCGGCGGGGCGGGCGTTCGGCGTGGTGCATCCGGGGCGCTGGTGCGACGTGGGCACGCCGGAGGGGCTGGCCGCCGCCGAGGAGGCCCTGCGATGATGTTCGCGCCGCAGGACGGGCCGCGCGTCTTCAACATCCCCATGGGCACGGCCTTCGGCATCGCCTTCGCGCGCGGCCTGCTGGACCGGCTCGACGGCTCCGACCCCCTGGCGCTGGCCCGGGTGACGGTCTACGCCCCCACCCGGCGCGGGGCGCGCACGATCTCCGAGGCGCTGGTGACGGAGGCGAAGGGCCTTCCCATCCTCGCCCCGAAAGTGCTGACCCTCGGCGATATCGACTCGCCCGAGGGCGCGGGGGCGGGCCTGACCCCGGCGATCCACCCGACCGAGCGGCTACTGGCGCTGACGCAGCTCGTGCGCGCCATGGCCGGGGTCGCGCCGCACTTGGCACAGGAGGCGACGGCGGTGGCGCTAGCCACCGATCTGGCGCAGTTCCTCGACCAGGCGCACGAGGAGCGGCTCTCGCTCGACGACCTGGAGCATGTCTTTCCCGAGGACCACGCCGCGCATTGGTCCGAGACGCTGAAGTTCCTCGACATCCTGCGCCATGCCTGGCCCGAATACCTGGCCGGGCGCGGCCTCGTGGACCCGGTGACACGGCGCGTGGCGGTGATCGAGCGGCAGATGGCGATGTGGGCCGAGGACCCGCCCGAGGATCCGATCATCGTCGCCGGCTCGACGGGCAGCAAGGGGATCAGCGCCGAACTGATGGTCGCGGTGGCGAACCTGCCGCAGGGGGCGGTGATCCTGCCCGGCATCGACCGGCATCTCGACTACGAGACCTTCGCCTCCCTGCGCGACGGGATCGACCGCCCCGGCGAGCCGGACCATCCCCAGGCGGGCCTGTCGCGCCTCGTGGAGCGCCTCGGCGGGCGCGAGGGGGCGGTGGCGCGCGACGATATCCCCGACTGGGCGGGCCGGCGGCGCAAGCGGGGGCGGTTCCTGTCCGTCGCCATGCGCCCCGCCCCGGTCACCGACACCTGGCTCGCCGAGCGCGAGCGCATCGCCGAGGCGGCCCCGGCGGCGATGGAGGGCGTCGCGCTGATCGAGACGGAGACGGCGCAGGAGGAGGCGCAGGCGATCGCCATCGCCATCCGCGAGACGCTGACCGTCCCGGAGCGCACCGTCGCCCTCGTCACCACCGACCGGAATCTCAGCCGACGCGTCTCCGCGACGCTGCAACGCTGGGGCATCCGGGCGGACGATTCGGGCGGGGTGCCGCTGGGCCTGACCCCGCCGGGCCTGTTCCTGTCGCTGCTGGCGGACGAGGTGTTCTGCGGCGAGCAGGTGCTGTCGGGCGACCCGGTGCGCTTCCTCGCGCTCCTCAAAAACCCGCTCTGCAAGCTCGGCTTCGGCGCGGCGGAGCATCTGCGCCACGTGCGCCGCATCGAGACGATGGCCCTGCGCGCGGATGGGCGCGCGCATCAGCCGACGGGGGCCGACCTCGATGCCATCGAGACGGTGCTGCGCGATTACGAGCAGGCGGAGACGCTGGCGTGGCTCGCCCGCCTGCGGGCCGTCCTGCACCCGTTCCACGCCCTGCGCGGCAAGGCCGTCCCCTTCGGCGAGGCCATCGCGCTGCTGCGCGGGGCGGCGGAGGCGATGGCGGAGACGGAGGACGGCACGGTCGAGCTGTGGGAGCAGGCCAACGGCGAGGCGCTGCGCGACTTCATGGACGATCTGTCCGAGCACGCCTTCGCGCTGGGCGAGGTGGGGTCGGATGCCGTGCCGATGCTCCTCGGCGGCCTGATCGCGGGACGCAGCGCCCGCGCGCCCTACGGCCAGCATCCGCGCGTGGCCATCTACGGCACGCTGGAGGCGCGAACCCAGCGGGCCGACCGGATGATCCTCGGCGGGCTGAACGAGGATAGCTGGCCCCGCCTGCCCGACCCCGACCCGTGGATGAGCCGCGCCATGCGCCGCGCCTTCGGCCTGCCCTCGCCCGAACGGCGGCTGGGCCTGGCCGCGCACGACTTCCAGCAGGCGCTCTCCACCGACGACGTGATCCTGACCCGCGCGCGCAAGAGCGACGGCGCGCCGACCGTGCCGTCGCGCTGGCTGCAGCGCATTGTGACGCTGCTGGGGGCCGAGGCGGGCAAGGGCTACGCGCCCCAGGTGCTGGCGGCGATGCGCGAGAGGGGACTGCGCTATACCCGCATGGCGATGGGCATGGGCACGCCGACCGGGCCGACCGCGCCGTGCGCGCGCCCCCGCGCCACGCCCCCCGTCGCCGTGCGCCCCCGCCGCCTATCGGTGACGGAGGTCGAGACGCTGATCCGCGACCCCTACGCCATCTACGCGCGCCACGTCCTGCGCCTGCATCCCCTGCCCTCGCTGGTCCCGGAGCCGGATGCACGCACCCGGGGCGAGATCATGCACGGGATCGTGGAGCGCTTCGTCCGCGAGACGCAGCACGTCTGGCCCGTGGACGACCCCCGCGCCCTCTTCGCCCGCATCGCCGAGGACGAACTGGCGCGCATCGACGGCTGGCCGAGCTACCAGGCGTTCTACAAGGCGCGCGCCGACCGGGTGGGGCCGTGGTTCGTGGATACCGAGACGACGCGGCGCGAGAACCTCCAGACGCCGGTCTTGCTGGAGGCGAGCGGGGCCATCGGTCTCGACGTGCCCGGCTTCGGCGCCTTCGAGCTGCGCGCCCGGGTGGACCGCATCGACCTGACCTCCGATGCCACCTACACCGTCTACGACTACAAGGGCGCGAGCGGGCCGACCAACGATCAGGTGCAGGTCGGCTACGCCCAGCAACTGCCACTCCAGGGCGCGATGGTCGCCGCCGGGGCCTTCGACGTGCCCGCGCGGCCCGTCGGCGGGCTGGAGTACATCAAGCTGCTCGGTGGGGCGAAGGCGGGCGAGGAGGTGCGGATCAAGGAGCCGGAGACCCTGGTCGAGAACGCCCTCGACCGCCTCTCCCGCCTCGTCGCCGCCTACGGCATCGTGGAGCAGGAATACGTCTCGCAGGCCATGCCGGAGACGGTGATCTGGGAGGGCGACTACGACCATCTGGCGCGGGTCGGGGAATGGGAGGCGCGGCGGTGAGGGGGAGAACGCTCTCTGCCCCGGACCTGATCCGGGGCCTTTACCCGCAGTGCGCGAAATTCGAAGAGGCCCCGCATCGAGTGCGGGGCAGAGCGAGAATTTTATGACCCTCGACCCCAGCGGCCCGCAGAACGAGGCCTCCGACCCGCGCCATTCGGCCTGGGTGACGGCCAATGCGGGGTCCGGCAAGACGAAGGTGCTGATCGACCGGGTGGCGCGGCTGCTGCTGGGCCATGGGGGGCGCGCGCCCGATCCGTCGCGCATCCTGTGCCTGACCTTCACCAAGGCGGCCGCGGCGAACATGCAGAACAAGCTGTTCGCGCAGCTCGGCGACTGGGCGCTGATGGAGGACGACCGGCTCGCCCCGACGCTGGCGGCGCTCGGCGCGGAGACGGGGGTCGATCTGGCCGATGCGCGGCGGCTGTTCGCGCAGGCGCTGGAGACGCCGGGCGGCCTGAAGATCCAGACGATCCACGCCTTCTGCGAGAGCCTGCTGCGACGCTTTCCGCTGGAGGCGGGCCTGTCGCCGCATTTCTCGCAGCTCGACGACGCGGATGCGGAGGTGCTCCACGACGAGGCGCTCGACCGGGTGCTGGCCCGGGCCGCCGAGGGGGACGACCCGACCCTCGCCGGGGCCGTGAACCGCGTCATCCTCGACGGGCAGGAATTCGGCATCCGCGCGCTGGTGCCCGAGATCGTGGAGAAGCGCGATCTGTTCGAGGGCGATACCGGGGCGCGGGTGGACGCGATGCGCGCGGCGCTGGATCTGACCCCCGGCGAGACCGAGGGCGCGGCGCTCGCCGCCTTCTTCTCCGAGACGCCAGTGGGCGACGTGAAGGCGCTGGCGGCGGCCTTCCGGCAGGGGGGCAGGAAGGAGCAGGACCTGGCGACCAAGATGGCCCCGCTGCTCCAGAGCGACCTGATGCGCGACTGGATGCAGGCCCTCGCCTTTGCCGTCCTGACTGCCGCCGGGGAGCCGCGCAAGATCGGGCGGGGCTATCCGACCAAGGCCGCCCTCGACGCGAATCCCGGCCTCGACGAGACCATCGCCCGCTTTCAGGAGCGCCTGACGGCCCTTCAGGCCCGCCTCGTCGCGCTGGCCGCCGCCGAGCGCTCCGCGGCGATGATCCGGTTCGGCAAGGCGGTGCTGGAGGAGGTGGACCGGCTCAAGAGCGCCACGGACGGCCTCGATTTCGATGACCTCATCCGCCGGGCGGGCGACCTGCTCAACGACCGGGCCGCGAGCGCCTGGGTGCGCTACAAGCTCGACGGCGGGGTCGACCACATCCTCGTGGACGAGGCGCAGGACACCTCCCCCGAGCAATGGAAGGTCATCGCCGCCATCGCCGAGGAGTTCTTCGCCGGGATCGGCGGGCGCGACGTGGAGCGCACGCTCTTCGTGGTGGGCGACGAGAAGCAGTCGATCTTCAGCTTCCAGGGGGCCGAGCCGGAGGAGCTGGACACCGTGCGCGAGCGGTTCCGGGAACTGGTGGGCGGGACCGACAGGCCGCTGCGCGAGCCGAAGCTGCTGCATTCCTTCCGCTCCGCCCCCGCCATCCTCTCGATGGTCGACCGCGTCTTCGCGCGGCCCGAGGCGGTGAAGGGCCTGAACGCCCTGAACGAGCCGCCCGAACACCTCGCCTTCCGCGAGACGGCTCCGGGCCGCGTCGAGTTCTGGCCCCCCATCGGGCGGCTGGAGGCGGAGGAGCCGCCCGACTGGTGGGAGCCGGTCGACACCCCCGCGCCCGAAGCGCCGGAGACGCGCCTCGCACGCGGGATCGTGGATCATGTCGACGGCTGGCTCGCCAAGGACAGCGACGCGCGCATCCGGGGACGGCCGGTGCGGGCGGGGGACATCCTCGTCCTGGTGCGCACGCGCGGGGCCTTCGCCGAAAGCCTCATCCGGCAGTTGAAGGCGCGCGGCCTGCCCGTGGCGGGCAAGGACCGGATGACCCTCAACACGCAGCTCGCCGTGCGCGACCTGATGGCGCTGGCGCGCTTCGTGCTGCTGCCCGACGACGACCTGACCCTCGCCACCGTCCTGCGCTCGCCGCTGGTCGGGCTGTCGGAGGAGGAGCTGTTCGCCCTCGCCCACGGGCGGGAGGGGCGGCTGTGGCGCGCGCTCTACGAGAGGCGGGAGGACGCCGCCTACGCCCGCGCCTTCGCCATGCTCGACGACATGCAGGACCGCGCGGACTTCCTGCGCCCCTACGACTTCCTCGAACGCGTGCTCACCCATTACGACGGGCGCGAGCGGCTGCTGACGCGGCTCGGCGTGCAGGCCGCCGACCCCATCGACGAACTGCTGACCCAGGCCCTCGATTTCGAGACGCGCGGCATCCCGACCCTGCAGGGCTTCGTCGCCCGGATCGAGGATTCCGCCGTCGAGATCAAGCGCGAGATGGAGCAGGGGCGCGACGAGATCCGCGTGATGACGGTGCACGGCTCGAAGGGCCTGGAGGCGAACGTCGTCTTCATGCCCGATATCTGCAGCCTGCCCCGCAACGCCGGGGTCGCGCGGGTCGCGGACGTGAACGGCGCGCCCGTGTGGTCGCCCCGGTCGGAGATGGCCCCCGCAGCGGTGAAGGCGCTGGGCGAGGCGGCGCGGGAGCGCGACCTGGAGGAATACCGCCGCCTCCTCTACGTCGGCATGACCCGCGCGCGGGACCGGCTGATCCTGTGCGGCTGGCACGGGGCGGCGCCGGACAAGGCGGGCGATCTCAAGCCCGAAAGCTGGGCGGCGCTGGTGCGCGACGCCTTCGGCGAGGGGGCCAGCGAGGGGCCGACCCCCCTGCTCGACGCGCAGGGCGAGCCGGTCGTCGCGCAGGTCTTCGAGACGGGCGGAACCGAGACACCCGAGGCCGAGGGCAGCGCGGGCGAGGGGCTGCTGACCGCCCTGCCCCTCGACCCGGCCCTGATCCCCGCCGCGCCGGTGGAGAAGAGCGCGCCCGTACCCATCGCCCCGTCCCGCGTGGGCGAGGGGGCGGCGGAGCCGTTCGCCCCGATGCCCCAGCCGAGCGACAGCGAGGATGCCGAGCCGCCGCTCTCCTCCGCCGAGCGGGGCACGATGCTGCATCTGCTGCTCGAAAGGCTGGCGGGGCTGGAGGGCGAGGACCGGGCGGCGCGGGCGCGGGGCATGGACCCGCCCGACGAACCGGAGCTGCTCGATCCGGTCCTCGCCGTGCTCGACAATCCCGACCTCGCCTGGATGTTCGGTCCCGGCTCGATGGCCGAGGTGCCGGTGCACGGGCCGGTCGCGGCCCTGGGCGGGCGGGCGATCCTCGGGACGATGGACCGGCTGGTGGTGCACGAGACCGAGGTGCACGTCATCGACTTCAAGAGCGGGCGGCCCGCCGAGCCGGTGCCCGCGCCCTACCGCCGCCAGCTTGCGCTGTACCACGCCGCCCTGTCGGATATCTTCGAGGGGCGCACGGTGAGCGCGCATCTGGTCTGGATCGACGCGAACCGGGCCGTGCGCCTGCCGGA
>JAHDDY010000107.1 GCA_020629115.1 Paracoccaceae bacterium
CCCGTGGTCGGCATCATGCCCGTCGCGGACGACGACGAGGCCGTCGCGCTGATGAACGACAGCGAGTACGGCCTGACGGCGAGCCTCTGGACCGCCGACGCCGACCGGGCCGAGGCCATCGGCGCCCGCATCGAGACGGGAACCGTCTTCCTGAACCGCGCCGACTACCTCGACCCCGCCCTGTGCTGGACAGGGTGCAAGGATACCGGGCGCGGCGGGGGGCTGTCCGTCATCGGCTACCACACCCTGACCCGGCCCAAATCCTACCACCTCAAGAAAGGCTGACCCCATGACCCTGACGGCGAACTGGTCCTACCCCACGCAGATCCGCTTCGGCGCGGGGCGCATCGCGGAGATCGACCGCGCGTGCAAGGCGGCGGGGATCGCGAAACCGCTGCTGGTGACGGATCGCGGGCTGGCGGGGATGGCCATCACGACCGGCACGCTCGACCGGATGGAGGCGGCGGGGCTGGGCCGGGCGATGTTCGCGGAGGTGGACCCGAACCCGAACGAGCGCAACGTCGCCGCCGGGCTGGCCGCCTACCGCGAGGGCGGGCATGACGGCGTCGTCGCTTTCGGCGGCGGCTCGGGCCTCGATCTCGGCAAGGTGCTGGCCTTCATGGCCGGGCAGACGCGGCCCCTGTGGGATTTCGAGGATGTCGGCGACTGGTGGACCCGGGCCGACGCGGACGCCATCGCCCCCATCGTGGCCGTGCCGACCACCGCCGGAACCGGCTCGGAAGTGGGCCGCGCGTCGGTCATCACCAACAGCGAGACGGCCGAGAAGAAGATCATCTTCCATCCGAGGATTCTGCCGACCGTCGTCATCTGCGACCCGGAGCTGACGGTCGGGATGCCCCCCGCCATCACCGCCGGGACGGGGCTGGACGCCTTCGCCCATTGCGTCGAGGCGTATTGCTCGCCCCATTACCATCCCATGAGCCACGGCATGGCGCTGGAGGGGATGCGGATCGTGCGCGAGTACCTGCCCCGCGCCTATGCCGACGGCACCGATATCGAGGCGCGGGCGCAGATGATGAGCGCGGCGGCGATGGGGGCGACGGCCTTCCAGAAGGGCCTCGGCGCGATCCACGCGCTGTCCCATCCCATCGGCGCGATGCATCATACCCATCACGGCACGACGAACGCCGTCGTCATGCCCGCCGTCCTGCGCTTCAACCGCCCGGCCATCGAAGCGGCGATGGATCGGGCGACGGCCTATCTGGGCATCGCGGGCGGGTACGAGGGGTTCTGCGCCTGGGTGGACGAGTTGAACGGCGCGATGGGCATTCCGGCCTCGCTGACGGCGCTGGGGGTGACGAACCCCGATATCGACCGCCTCGTCGCGGACGCGCTGAAGGACCCCAGCACGGGGGGCAATCCCGTCCCGATGACGGAGGCGAACACGCGCGCGCTGCTGGAGGCGTGCCTGTAGGACCGCGCCCCGCCCCGACGCATGGCCGGGGCGGGGTATGCTCGCTCAGGCCGCCGCGCTGGAGGCGTCCTTCGCGTCGGTCTTCATGTCGAGGGTGGCGCGCTGCTGGCGCAGAAGCTCGGCCAGGTCCTTGCCTTCCGGTGCCGGGTCGAGCGCCTCGATGGCTTCGTCGTAGAGATCGAGAATCGCCTGCTCGCCCTTCAGGATATCGTCCTTGGCGCTGTCGTCGAGCTTTCCGAAAGCATCGCGCACCTTCATGATCGACTCGTGCACGACCGTCATCCAGCCGCCCTCGGGCTGCGGCTCCAGACCCTTCTCGTCGAGGGCGCGGCCGAGTTGCGCGGCGTGTTCGCGGCGTAGGGCGGCGATATCCTCGATGAAGCGGCGCAGGGAGGCATCCTCCGTCCGATCCAGCGCCGTCTCGTAGCCGTTGAGGCTGTCGACCAGGCGGGCGTGGAGCTTCTGGACGTGCTTGCGGGTGGTCAGGGGCATCATGGCGTCGGTCCTTCTCGTCTTGCATCCCAAGGGCGTGTCGTCGCCCGTGGCGAAAGTCATGGAAGGCCAACGAGGCAGGGATGCATCGGTTCCATCGCGCGCTTGCGCGCACGAATCGCCGGTTCCTAGATGTTCGGCAGGTTGAGCTGCCACGAGACGCCGAACCTGTCGGACACCCAGCCGAAGCGTCGGCTGAACCCGTAATCGCCGAGCGGCATCATCACCTCGCCCCCCTCCGACAACCGGGCGAAGGCCGCGTTCAGCACCGCCGCGTCGTCGAGATCGACGAACAGGGAGATGGCGGGCGTGAAACCGAAATCGTGGATCGGGGGGCTGTCGATGACGATGAGCCTATGCCCGGCGAAGGAGACGGACGCGCGCATGACGCCGGCGGGTTCGTCGTCGGCGGGCCGTTCGACCGTCTCGACGATGAAATCCGGGAAGATGGCGGCATAGGCGTCGAGGGCATCGGCCGCATCGCCCTGAAACATGAGATGGGTCGAGACATGGGGCTTCATCGACCCCACCCTAACCATTCAAATCGGACAATGTCCATGAAAAGCGTCGCGGAGATCAAGGATGGCCATGTGTTCCCGACACCATCGCACGCCTCGATACTGGCAACGGCAAGAACAAATACGATGACTAATGTCTCTTAACGCCGCTTTTTAGTTCGCGCCTAAGATTTCACCGTCATTTTCGCTCCCCGGACATTCGTTTTGCGCATCTGGGGGGATCGCCATGTCATCCATCACCGAGAACGCGGCCGCTTCGCCGGTCGTCGCCACCGTCGCGCTGGAGAGCGCGCCGCAGACCCTGAGCGTATCGGGGCGCGATGCGGGGCTGATCGACGTCGCCTTCGAGAACGGCGCGGCGGTGCTGCGCCTCAGGCCGGGAACCGCGACGGACTTCGAGAGCGCCCTGTCCCTCGCCGTGACGGTCGAGGCGGACGGCGCGGTGCATCCGCTGGAGATCCCGGTCGCCGACATCATGGAGGCCACGAGCGGCACGGCGGGCGGCGACACCCTCGCCGGCGACCGGGGCCGCGACTACATCGAGACCGGCGCGGGCGACGACACCGTCTCGGGCGGCGAGCGCGACGACCACGTGGTCGGCGGCGCGGGGGCCGATGCGGTCCATGGCGACGACGGTTTCGACAGCGTGGACTACCGCCATTCCTGGGCCGGCGTGACCGTCGATCTGGGCACGGGACGCGGCGCGGGCGGCATGGCCGAGGGCGATACGTATGACAGCATCGAGCGCGTCTACGGCTCGCAGGCCCACGGCGACGCCATCACCGGCTCGGCGGGCGAGGACAAGCTCTACGGCTACGGCGGGGACGACGTGCTGAACGGCGGCGGCGACGAGGACTATCTCGACGGCGGGGCGGGGGCGGACGTACTGGACGGCGGCGCGATGCGCGATACCGTCAGCTACGCGGCATCGGACGCCGCCGTCACGGTCGATCTGGCGGCGGGCACGGGTGCGGGCGGCCATGCCGAGGGCGACACGCTGACGAGCATCGAGAAGGTGGCCGGCTCCGTATACGGCGATACCGTCACCGGCTCGTCGGCGGCGGAATGGCTGCATGGCCGCGACGGCGACGACACGCTGTCGGGCGGCGGCGGGGCCGACCTGCTGCATGGCGGCGCGGGGGCGGATGCGCTGGATGGCGGCGCGGGCATCGACGAGGCGACCTACGCGGATTCGGCGTCGGGCGTCGTCATCGACCTGGCAGCGGGCACCGGCGCGGGCGGCGATGCGGAAGGCGATACCCTGAGCGATATCGAGGTCGTCACGGCAAGCGACCATGCCGACACCGTCACCGGCTCGGGCGCGGACGAGACCCTGAGGGGCCGGGACGGCGACGATACAGTGGACGGCGCGGGCGGCGACGATGCGCTCGACGGCGACGCGGGCGACGACACGCTGTCGGGAGGCGACGGCGACGACATCCTGCGCGGCGGGGACGGTGACGACACGCTGATCGGCGGCGCTGGAGCCGACACGTTGCGCGGCGATACCGGCAACCTGCTGGGCGGTGGCGGCTTCGAGCATATCGCCGTGGCCGAGGACCAGACCGCGCTGGAATACGAACTGGGCGACTGGGAGACGGACGGCGCGCTGACCTTCTGGCAGAGCGGGCACGAGGGCACGGGCGCGACCGAGGGCGAGGTGTTCCTGCAACTCGACGCGCGCGGATCGGGCGAGGCGGCGGAAGGCATCCGCCAGACGGTCGCGACCGAGGCGGGCCAGACCTACACCCTCTCGCTCGACCTCGCGCGCCAGCCCGGTGCGGACGGGGCGAGCAGCGGGGTCGAGATCGTGTTCGGCGGACAGGTGGTGCGGACGGTCGCGCCCTCCTCCGAGGGCTGGGAGACCCTGACCCTCGACCTGACCGGCACGGGCGGCGAGGAGACGCTGGAGATCCGCGAGATCGCGGGCCAGAGCGACGGGTCCGGCGCGCTGATCGACGGCGTGTTCCTGACCACCGCAGGGGACGACACGCTCCGGGGCGGCGCGGGCGACGACCGCCTGTTCGGGGATTTCGGGGCCGACCGCATGGAAGGCGGCGACGGCACGGACACCGCCACCTACCGCGACTCGAACGCGGGCGTCACGGTCGACCTGATGGCGACCGGCGCGGGCGGCCATGCCGAGGGCGATACCTGGGACGGCATCGAACGCGTCATCGGCTCCGAGACCTTCGACGATATCATCCGCGGCACCGAAACCGTGGGCGAGATGCTGTTCGGCGAGGGCGGGGACGACACCGTCGAGGGACGCGGCGGCGCGGACAGGCTGTGGGGCGGCGCGGGCGACGATACGCTGAGAGGCGGGGACGGCGGCGATACGCTCCATGGCGGGACGGGCGACGACACGCTGGAGGGCGGCGCGGGGGACGACACGATCCTCGCCGATGCCGGGGCCGACGCCATCGACGGCGGCGCGGGCGAGGATACGGTCGACTATCGCGGCTCGGATGCCGTGACGCTCGATCTCGGTGCCGGGACGGGCGCGGGCGGGCTGGCCGAGGGCGACACCCTCGCCAACCTCTACCGCATCCACGCGACCGCGCAGGACGATACCGTCATCGGCGCCAACACGCGCGAGATCGTCCACGGCTGGGCGGGCGACGACACCCTCTCGGGCGGGGGCGGCGACGACGTGATGTACGGCGGGACCGGCGCGGACACCCTGAACGGCGATGCGGGCGACGACACGCTCGCAGGCGGCACCGGCGACGATGCGCTGAACGGCGGCGCGGGAGACGACCGCTTCCTCGGCGACGACGGCGCGGATGCCCATGACGGCGGCGACGGCAAGGACCGCATCGACTACCGCGACAGCGCGGCGGCGGTAACCGTCGACCTGGCGGCGGGCACCGGCGCGGGCGGCCATGCCGAGGGCGACACCTACGCGGCCATCGAGCGCGTCGTCGGCTCACGCCACGACGACACGATCACCGGGGACGCCGAGGATAACGGCCTGTTCGGCGACGCGGGCACGGATACGCTGATCGGCGGCGACGGGACGGACTACCTCGACGGCGGCGCGGGCGACGACACCCTCGCGGGCGGGACGGGCAACGACACGCTCCGGGGCGGCGCGGGAGACGATGCCCATGACGGCGGCGCGGGCGACGACACGCTCATCGCCTCGGCCGGGGCCGACAGCTACGACGGCGGCGACGGGGACGACCGCCTCGACTACCGAGGCAGCGCATCGGCCGTGCAGCTCGATCTGGCGGCGGGCACGGCGACGGGCGGCGATGCCGAGGGCGATACCTTCGTCGCCGTCGAACGCTTCTCCACCACCGACCATGCGGACACGGTCGACGGCTCGGCGGAGCAGGACTTCATCTACACCCGCGCCCAAGCCGATACCGTGCGCGCGGCGGGCGGAAACGACTTCGTCGATGCCGGGGACGGAGACGACGATGTGCAGGGCGGGGACGGCGACGATACCCTGCTCGGCGGGGCGGGCGACGACACTCTCGCGGGCGATGCAGGCGACGATACGCTGACGGGCGGCGCGGGGGCGGATGCGCTCGACGGCGGCGACGGCGCGGACCGGGCGAGCTATGCCGGGTCGGGCGCGGGCGTCATCGTCGATCTCGGCGCGGGCACCGGCGCGGGCGGCGATGCGGACGGGGACACGCTGACGAATATCGAGCGGGTCGACGGCTCGGCCCATGCCGACACCCTGACCGGCTCGGCGGGCGACGATACCCTTTCGGGCGGGGGCGGCGACGACACGTTGGTCGCCACGGCGGGTAACGATGCCCTGCACGGCGGCGGGGGCCACGACACGCTGACCTATGCCGACTTCGCCGGCGGCGTCACCGCCGACATGCGCCTTTCGACCGTGACCGGCATCGAGACCGTCATCGCCACCGCCTATGACGACCTGCTCTACGGCTCCGGCACGGGCGAGCGGCTGTTCGGCATGGACGGGGACGACGTGCTGGAGGGCGGCGGCGGGGCCGACGCCCTCGACGGCGGCGCGGGCTTCGATACGGCGAGCTACGCCACGGCGGGAAGCAGGGTCGAGGCGACCATCGCGGATGGTGGCACGCTCGGCGATGCGGCGGGGGACACCTACGCCGCCATCGAACGCCTCGTCGGCTCGGCCCATGCCGACACGCTCGGCGGCTCGGCCTCGGACGACGTGCTGGAGGGCGGCGCGGGCAACGACACGCTGCTCGGCGATGCCGGGGCCGATGCGCTCGACGGCGGCGCGGGCAGCGACACCGTCTCCTATGCCGACGCGATGGCGGGCGTGGCGCTCGACCTGGCCAGCGGCGGGACGGGCGGCGATGCGGCGGGGGACAGCTACACCTCGATCGAGCGGGCGACCGGCTCGGCCCATGACGACACCATCGCCGGCACGAACGGCGCGAACACCCTGCTCGGCGGCGCGGGGGCCGACACGTTGCACGGCGCGGGCGGCAACGACTGGCTCGGGGGCGGCGACGGGGGCGATACGCTGAACGGCGATAGCGGCAACGACACGCTCGACGGCGGTACGGGCGACGATGCCCTGAACGGCGGCGACGGACGCGACACGCTCCTCGGCGGCGCGGGGGCCGATTCCCTCGACGGCGGCGCGGGCGACGACACGGTCGATTATCGCGGCGCGTCCGACGGCGTGGCCTTCTCCATCGACGGGGGCGGCACGGCGGGCGACGCGGCGGGGGACACCTATGCGAACATCGAACGCTTCCGCACCACCGACCACGACGACGCCATCCTCGGCGGGGCGGGCGACGACAAGATCTATACGTATGACGGCGCGGACACCGTCCGGGGCGGCAACGGCTCGGACTTCATCGCGGGCGGGGCGGGCGACGACACGCTCGTCGGCCAGAGCGGGGCGGACACCATCTACGGCGAAGGGGGCGACGACACCATCACCGGCGATGGCTGGAACGATTCGCTTCACGGCGGCGCGGGGGCGGACACGCTCTACGGCGGCTACGGCAACGACACGATGACGGGCGGGGCGGGCGACGACATCCTGACCGGCGAGCAGGGGAACGACCTGCTGACGGGCGGCGGCGGGGCCGACACCTTCGTCTTCCGGGCGGGCGACGGGGCCGATACGGTCACCGACTGGCAGGACGGGACGGACCTCATCGACCTGACCGCGCTGGGCCTGACCGGCATCGACGACCTGACCGTCACCGAGGGCGGCGGCGGCTGGCATGTCGATGCGGGATCGGTCGAGATGACGCTGAACGGGGCGGGTACCGTGGACGCGGCGGATTTCCTGTTTTAGGAGGAGCATTTCTGCCCCGGACTTGATCCGGGGCCTTTTCGACTATCGTACGCTGTTCGAGGAGGCCCCGGATCAAGTCCGGGGCAGAGCAGTCTTCAATGCGAAAACGCCCCGGCATCGGCCGGGGCTTTTTCGTGAGTTTACTTGCTTTCCATCGTCGCGCCGATGACCTTGCCGGTGCGGCTGCGCCCTTCGGGCATCCGCGCCGTATCGGGCGTGTCCTCGTCGAGCTTGTCGTCGGCCTTCTTGCGCGTCTTGGCGGCGTAGAGCAGCACGATCGCCATGGTCGCGCCGAAAAGCAGCAGCAGGAACGGAAAGTTGTCCATCGTCTTTCTCCTTAGTTCAGGCGCGGGCATCGGTATGCCGACCGCGCGTCCTTCATGGGAGAGCAATGGCGCGGGGTCAGGCTTGTTCCGATCCCCCCCTTATCGGTCAGCCGCAGACCATCCCGGCATGAAGGGCGTGATGGAGGCGTAGATATCGCAATACGCCAGATTGTCCGGTGAAACGGGGGGCACTCCACACGTCGAACATCGCCCCGAGGCCAGGGCCGCGAAGACGATCCGCGTCATCCGTTCCTTCAGCACCACTGCGGCGAAGGCCGTCAGCGCCCCGATGGTCGAGCTTTCGGCCAGAGCGCAAGGCGATGTCGCGACGAACATGGCCGCCACCAGGAGGCCGAGGCGGCTCGGACTTCCAGTAGCCCGCCGAACAGGCCGTCGAGCCGACCGCGCCGGGAGCAGCGCGAGGAAATACACGACGAGGAACCAGATCGTCACGATATCCATCCCCGCCCCGCACCGTGGAAGGCCTGGAGATGCGTCCGCGATATCAACGGAACGCCTCGTCACCGTGTACATTGGTCATGTCCGCAAACGCAACGTAAAGGACCCGGACATGATGCATCGCCTTCTCCCCCTCGCCCCGCTCGTTCTACTATCCACGCCGACGCTCGCCCAAGACGGTGACGGCGCGGTCATCGGCTGCGACGCCCCCGCGACCCAAGCGGAAATGACCCTCTGCGCGCGGAAGTTCTATCGCGCCGCCGAGGAGGATCTGGAACTGGCCTACGACCTCGCCCTGAGCAGGGCCGAATCCCTCGACGAAGGTTTGAGGAAAACCTACGGCGACGAAGCCCCCGATCCGACCGCTGTCGACGCGGTGACCCGGGCGCAGGAAGCGTGGAACGCCTACATGGACCGCGCCTGCACCGCCGAAAGCTATCAGGTGTGGGGCGGGTCGATGGCTCCGGTGATGGTGTTCGCCTGCCGCGAGCGACTGACCCGCCAGCGTATCGAAGACCTTCGCGTTTTCAGCAAAGAGACCTGATGTCGGCCATGATCTAAACAAAACCTCCGTATAGGTTGTATATAGTGATCCATATCACTTGCCCCTCTACGCGGTTTTATACTAAAAGGAGACAACCTTGGCCTTGGGGATTACGAGAGGCGCATATCTATGCATTTGTCATGTATCGCCGACCGGAACGAATTTCCGTGGGGTCTTTTTATAGTGCCGTGGAGTTTTTTGTAATGGTATTGGATAGCATGGCCTGGATTGACGAGACCGCATCGCGAAGCCGCTTGCGCAGAGAGGTCGCCGACGCGCTTTCCCTGTTCATCCTCGTAACGGTCGCGGTCCTTCTGGCGAGTTGGATCGACGGCCTTTCCCGAACGCCCGCCGAGGCGTCGCTGATCGGTGCCACGATCGCGGGCGTACATGTGGCCTCGCTTCTGATCGTTCGCGGATACCATGCCGCCTGGCGCCTCTTCTCCGCTGCCGAAGCGATTCGGTGCGGGGTGACGGCGCTGTTCGCCTCCGCCGTCGCGACGGCGATCTGGTTCTCCTTCCTGCCGTCTGCGGGCTGGATCGTCGTCGCGGCGAGCGCCGTGCTGGCCAGCGTCGGCATTCGCACCATGGCCCGCCTGTCCTACAGCCATGGCTGGTTCAGCGATACGGCCACGATCCGCAATCCGGTGAGGCGGGTCGAACCATCTTGCGGATCGCGCAAGAAGACCGCCCTCGCCATCGGATACGGCGAGAACGCAGAAACCTTCCTGCGCAACCGGCGTCGGCGCGACGCCGATTTCGAGATCGTCGGGATCGTCAGCATCGAGCCGCTGGCTCGGGCCTCCAGCCTGCAAGGCATTCCCGTGCTGGGATCGCTGAACGAGATCGACGCGATCGTCGCGACGCTCGCCCGAAAGCAGCACGATCCCGATATCCTGATCCTGACGCGCGACGAGATGGCCGGGCGCTCTGTGACTGACATCCTGTCGTGCGTCGACACTGTCCAGGCCGACATCGCCTGGTTGCCGCGCGTTGATCGGCTCGACACGGACGACGGGGACGAGCTACCCCCCCTCGCGTTCGAGGATATCCTGCCCCGCCCCGCCCAGTCCTTCGATGCCCGCGCCTGCAAGGGGCTGGTCTCCGGGGCGACGGTTCTCGTGACCGGCGCGGGGGGGGCCATCGGTTCCGAACTGGTCCGGCAGATCGCCACCCTCTCGCCGGGCGAGCTGATCCTGACGGACAGTTCCGAACACGCGCTCCACGAGATCGGGCGCGAAATGGGGGTCTCCTTCCCGAACGTACCCTTCACCTGCCGCATTCTCGACGTGCGCGACGAGGGGGCCGTAATGAACCTGATGCACAGAAACAAGCCGGCCTTCGTCTTCCACGCCGCCGCGCTCAAACATGTGCCCGTCGTCGAGGGCCAGCCCTGCGAAGGCGTGATCACCAACGTCGTCGGTTGCCAGAACGTGGCGGATGCGGCCATTGCGGTCGGCGCGCAGGCGATGGTGATGGTCTCCACAGACAAGGCGGTCAACCCCGCCAGCGTCATGGGGGCGACCAAGCGACTTGCCGAGACCTATTGCCAGGCGATGGACGCAGACCGATTTGAGCGGGGCGGCGATACCCGGTTCGTCACCGTACGCTTCGGCAACGTCCACGGTCCGGCCGTGCCCCTGTTCCAGAAGCAGATCGCCCGGGGCGGCGCGCTCACGGTCACGCATCCCGACGTCGAGCGGTTCTTCATGACGATCCCCGAAGCCTCGCGCCTCGTCCTGGAGGCGATGCGCATCGGCATGGATGACGAGGAGGTTCATCAGGGCATCTTCGTCCTCGACATGGGCAAGCCCGTGAAGATCGTGGATCTCGCGCGCCAGGTCATCCGCCTGTCCGGACGGCGGCCCGATATCGACGTGAAGATCGTCTACACCGGCCTTCGCCCTGGCGAGAAGCTCTGCGAGGAACCGATGCACGAGAAGGAGAACCTGCTCCCGACGATGCATCAGAGCCTGATGGTCGTCCAACCGCGCTTCGTCCAGCGTGAAGCCGTGCAGAACCAGATATCCCTGATCGCCACCGCCGCGCGCCAGGGGAACGAGGAGGAGGTCGTGCGCCTCCTGAAGGTCTACATCCCCGAATTCGGCATCACCGCCGACGAGGAGAGGAAGGCCCGCGAGGACATGATGAACACCGCTGTCCTGCGCGAACACGCGTCCTAGGCTCAGGACTCATAGCCAGAATATGACGATAGCGGCGAGGGCGATAGC
>JAHDDY010000269.1 GCA_020629115.1 Paracoccaceae bacterium
CCGCCCTGGTCGAGCGGATCGTGCATCTCGTGCTCGACGAGCGGGTGCAGCTGCGCTCGGTCGCGGCCATCACGTTCACCGAGGCCGCGGCGGCCGAGCTCCGCACCCGCATCCGGGCCCGCCTCGAACAGGTCGCGCGCGACCCCGACACCGGCCCCGTGCAGCGAGCCCTCGTCACGGCCGCAATTGAGGAGACCGACCTCGCCGCCTTCTCGACCCTGCACGGCTTCGCCTTCCGCCTGCTGTCGGAGTTCGGTATGGAGATCGGCCTGCCGCCGGCGCTGGCGGTGCGCGACGAGGTGGCCTCGGCGCTGGCTCGTGAGGAGCGGTGGGAGCGGTTCGTCGACGAACTGCACGCCGACCGCGCAGCCGAGGCGTTGATGATCCGGGCGGCGGCGCTCAACGTGCCGCTCGAGCCGACCTATCCCGGCCACCAGACGATGCGGGAGGTCGCCGACCGGCTCGACCAGGACTGGGACCGTCTCAGCGACACGCCACCGCCGGCCGAGCTCCGCCCGTTCGACGACCGACCCCTCCGGGAGGCCGTCTCGATGCTTCGGCGGGGCCAGGCCGACTGTTCCGACCCCGCCGACAAGTTCTTCCGCCACGTCGAGGACAACCTGCTGCCGAGCCTCGACGCGCTGCTCGCTGTCGACGACGACCTGCGCCGCATGCGTCTGCTGATCGCCTTCGGCGACGTGAAGAAGGGCGGTGGCGGCAAGGCGGCGAACTGGCCCGACGTGAAGGCCGCCAAGGCCGTCGTCGATGAGATCAACGCAGCCAAGGACGCCACCCTCGGCCGGGCGATCGACGATGTGCTCGCCCATCTGCTGGCTCGTATGTCGACGCTGGTCCGCGAGTCGGCTCGGGAGCGGCGGGCGTCGGGTGCGCTCGAGTTCCAGGATCTGCTCGTGCTCGGGCGGGAGCTGCTGGCGACGAAGCCCGACGTCCGGGCGGCCCTGCACGAGCGCTACCACTGCCTGCTGCTCGACGAGTTCCAGGACACCGACCCGACCCAGATCGAACTCGCCGCCCTCATCGCCTCCCCGGCGACCGACGGCGTGGAGACCCGACGGTGGGACGAGCTCGACCCGCCCGACGGGAAGCTGTTCTTCGTCGGTGATCCGAAGCAGTCGATCTACCGCTTCCGCCGGGCCGACATCGAGCTGTTCCTCGCCGCCCGCGACCGCTTCGGCGGCGGCACCGGCGACGACGATGCACCGCCCGACGAGCACGGTGCGATCGCCCGACTCTCGACGAACTTCCGCACGGTCGAGCCGATCGTCGCGGCGGTCAACGCCCTCTTCGCCGAGGAGATGCCGGAAGAGCGAGCTGGTCAACAGCCCCGCTACGAACCGCTCGACGCGTTCCGCTCGGCCTCGGGCCTGGTCGATC
>JAHDDY010000270.1 GCA_020629115.1 Paracoccaceae bacterium
CGGGCCACGCGACGTCCGAGACCATCACGGTGCAGCTCGCCGACCTGAACGACGAAGCC
The DNA here is from genome assembly GCA_020629115.1 of Paracoccaceae bacterium. Classification (GTDB taxonomy): domain Bacteria; phylum Pseudomonadota; class Alphaproteobacteria; order Rhodobacterales; family Rhodobacteraceae; genus JAHDDY01. The sequence continues at coordinate 60 of JAHDDY010000270.1, forward strand.
CCCGAGCTGGATATCACGTCTCTCGGGCCGGTGCGCGAGGATCTGGCCGTCGGCCAGCCGGTCGCGCAGTATGCGGTGACCGACGCGGATGCGGGGGATAGCGTGACGATCACGCTGGCCGGTCCCGATGCCGGGCTGTTCCGCGTGAAGAACGGGAATATCGCGCTCGCCCCTGGCCAGGCGCTCGATTACGAGGCCGGGACGTCGGTCACCTTCGATATCGTCGCGGCCGACGAGAACGACAACGTCGAGAACAGCGTGGCCGGCACCGTCGTCGCCGATCTCGTCACCGATGATCCCGATGCGGGCGATACGCGGACCTATGCGCTCGGCGGTGCCGATTCGGGTCTGTTCGCCATCTCGGGCGACCGGCTGGTAGTCAAGGCCGGGGCCGATATCGACTTCGAGGAGGGCGATACCCGCGAGGTCACGGTTACCGTCACGGAGGCCGCCGGGTTGTCAGACACCATTGCCCTGACCGTCGTCATCAACGACCTGAACGACGAAAGTCCCGACCTGACGGTGATCAACGAAGGCCCCGTCGCGGAGAATTCCCCGGCCGGGACGGTCGCGGCCACCTTCTCGGCCACCGATGCCGATGCGGGCGATACGATCACCTACAGCTTGGGCGGCGCGGATGCCGGGTTCTTCGAGATCGCGGGCAATACCGTCGTGTTCCGCGCGGGCGCCGAGCCGGACTTCGAGACGAAATCGAACTACTCGATCACGGTCGTCGCGCGGGATGCAAAGAACAACACGACCGTCGAGCCGCTAACCATCGCCGTCTCGGACCTGAACGAGGCGCCCGAGATCGACGCCAGCAATGCCGGCCCGATCGCGGAGAATTCGAACGCCGGCACCATCGTCGGTTCGTTCTCGCATACCGATCCCGATGCGGGCGACACGATCACCTATTCGCTGCACGGGGGCGACAAGAGCCTGTTCGAGATATCGGGCACGGACATCGTGCTGAAAAGCGGGGTCACCTTCGATTTCGAGGCGGGCGCGACGCGGACCGTCCAGGTCCGGGCCACCGATTCGGGCGGCCTGCGCGATACCCGGACGGTCGTCGTCACCCTGACGGACGTGAACGAGCGTCCCGATCTCGTCCTTGCCGGCCAGACACTCATCGCGGAGGGTAGCGGGCCGGGCACGGTGGTCGGGACGGTGCTGCACAACGACCCGGATGCGGGCGATACGATCGCGTATTCCCTGTCCGGGCCCGGCGCCCACCTGTTCGAGATCGTGGAGGGTCGGCTCGTGGTCGCGGCGGGGGCGTGGTTCGACTACGAGACGGCCACGTCCCACGACCTGACGATCACGGCGACCGATTCG
>JAHDDY010000108.1:0-3266 GCA_020629115.1 Paracoccaceae bacterium
GCTCCCGGGTGGGCCCGGGTCGATGACCGTGGCGGTCATCGACCCGGGCCGGACGCGCCCGTCAGCCGAGCGCCGTGATCGTGCCGGCACCGACGGTCCGGCTGCCTTCGCGGATGGCGAAGTCGAGCCCGACGTCGATGGCGACGGCACGTTGCAGTTCGACGGTCACCTCGGCGTGGTCGCCGGGGTGCACGAGGGCCTGATTCGGCACCGTGACGATGCCGGTGACGCCGGCGGTGAGGAAGAAGAACTGCGGGGCGTAGCCCGACCCGAAGGGTCGGCGCCGACCGCCTTCGGCCTCACCGAGGGCGTAGAGGTTGGCCGTGAACGAGGTCCGGGGGACGATCGAGCCGGGCTCTGTCACCACCATCCCGCGCTGCACAGCACCCTTGTCGACTCCCCGGAGGAGGAGACCGACGTTGTCGCCGGCCCTGGCCTCATCGAGGGTCCGCTTGAACGACTCGATCCCGGTCACGACCGCGGTGACGGGCTCGCGAAGCCCGACCACCTCGACCGTCGCACCGGCCTCGAGCCGGCCGCGGGTGACCATGCCGGTGAGCACGGTCCCGCGACCGGTGATCGTCTGGACCCCCTCCACAGCGAGGAGGAAGGGCTCGTCGAGATCACGCGTCGGCTCGGGGATCGCCGCATCGACGGCGTCGACGAGCCGGAGGATCGATGCCTCCCACTCCGGCTCGCCCTGGAGGGCGCCGAGTGCGGAGACCGGGATCACCGGCACGGTGTCACCGTCGTAGCCGTACTGGCCGAGCAGCTCCCGGATCTCGAGCTCGACGAGGTCGAGGAGCTCGGGGTCGGAGACGTCGGCCTTGTTGATCGCGACGACGAGATGCTCGACGCCGACCTGCCGGGCGAGGATGACGTGCTCCCGCGTCTGCGGGGCGGCGCCGTCGTCGCCTGCAACGACCAGGATCGCGCCGTCGACCTGGGCCGCCCCCGTGATCATGTTCTTCACGAAGTCGGCGTGGCCGGGCATGTCGATGTGGGCGTAGTGGCGGGTCTGGGTCTCGTACTCGACGTGCGAGATGTTGATCGTGATGCCGCGAGCCTGCTCCTCGGATGCCTTGTCGATCTCGTCGAAGGCGACGGCCGAGTCGGTGCCCTGCGAGCGGGCGAGGACGGCGGTGATCGCGGCGGTCAGGGTCGTCTTGCCGTGGTCGACGTGACCCATCGTGCCGATGTTGAGGTGCGGCTTGGTCCGCACGAACTCCTGCGTTGCCATTGGCCTGGCTCCATTCGGGATGGCGGGCCGCAGGAGATCTCCTCGTGAGCGCGGCGCCGCCGGGGTGTGCGATGGACGTCGCTCCACACACTGTGGGTCGACGTTCGGAGCCCTTCGCCGAGCATCAGCTCGGCGCGAGGTGTGACACCCGTTGTCGGACCCCGTTCCCCGGGCTCCGACGGCGTTGGGAAGGGGTCAGGTTCGATCGCCCGGAAAGGCGAGCGCGACGGAGCCCGGGTCGAAGGCCTGGCTCTCGAGGTCGGAGACGAAGACGTCGCGCATGACCGAGAGTGTGGGCCCTCGCTGAACCTCGAGGCAATCGAGTTTCGTCGCCGGCGGCGCCAGGCTCGTTTCAGTCCCGGCGGAGCACGACCTTCATCGGTGGGTCGGCGAGGGCCTGCTCGGCGTCGTCGAACGAGACGACACTGGAGGTCACGAGCCCGGGGTCGAAGCCCGCTGCGGTGAGGGCGAGCACCTCGGGAATCGCCGGTCGAGCGTGGGCGCGTCCGGCGTGGAGCGTGCAGCAGCGGGAGTACATCTGGAGCATCGGCACCGCCTGGTCCTCGAGGTACACGGATGGGCTCGTGCAGGTGCCATCCCAGCTCGTGGCGTTGATCGCGGTGCGCAGGCCGGTTTGTTGCCCGCTCGCATCGACGGTGATCGGGAACTTGCCGACCTTCGCATCGAGCGGACCGTCGATCGCGTCGGCCCCGACAGCCTCGGCGATGGCGAGGCGCTCGGCGTCGCGGTCGAGGTAGGCCACCCGACCGGCGCCCGCTGCGACGGCGAGGCCGGCGGCGTAGAGCCCGATCGAGTTCGGGCCGGCATCCCCGGCGACGATCAGGACGTCGGCACCCGGGTCCTCTGCGAGCTGCGGACCGACACAGCGCCAGCCGTCGGGCACGTTGTCACTGAAGCTGGCTGCGACGATCGGATCGATGCCCGCGGGAAGCGGCACGAGCATCGCGTCGGCGTGCGGCACGAGCGTGTGGTCGGCGAGCAGCCCACCCCAGTCGAGCCCGCCCATCTGCCCGAGTCCGAACGTCGACAACGGCGGGTGAGCGGCGCAGTTGCCCGTGCGACCCCGCCGGCACGGCGCACATGAGCCGCATGAGATCTGGAAGGGCACGACCACGAGATCACCCGGTTGCACCCCGGTCACCGAGGGGCCGACCTCGAGGACCTCGGCGACGCCTTCATGTCCGAACGGATAGGGCCCAGCCATCGGGAAGCGACCGCGCAGGGCCCCGGTGTCGAGGTCACACAGCGCCACGGCGACGGCCCGGACGAGCGCTGCACCGTCGAGATCGGGACCGTCGAGCGTACGGTCGGGCACCTCGTGCCATCGCACCACGCCGGGTCGTTCGAACACGAGCTGCTGCATCTCGGACCTCCACACCAGGAACTAGGACGGTCGTCATAGTAGGACGAGCGTAAGAGTGTTCCTAATCTGGCGGCATGCCTCGGAGCTCGGACACACGATCGAAGATGGTGCGGACGGCGGCCCGCCTGTTCCAGCGGCAGGGGTACGCAGCAACGGGCTGGCGCCAGGTCGTCGCCGAGAGCGAGACACCCTGGGGCTCGCAGTCGCATCACTTCCCCGGCGGCAAGGAGGAGCTGACCGTCGACGCACTCGCCCGCAGCGGCGCGGGCTACGAACGACTGCTGCGCGACGCCTTCGCCGACGGCGACCCGGCGACGGCGGTCGAACTCTGGGCGGCCGCCGCAGCGCACCAACTCAAGACCACCGACTGGGCCGAGGGGTGCCCGGTGGCGACGGTGGCACTCGAGATGGCGCACGACTCGGAGCGGATCGGCGACGCGTGCGCCGATGCCTTCCGGGCCTGGCAGATCGCGATCACCGACGGCCTCGTCGACGCCGGACTCACCGACAAGCGAGCGGAGCGAGCCGCACTCGTCGTCCTCTCCGCCTTCGAGGGGGCGATGCTCTTGACCCGGGCGCAGCGATCGACGGCCCCGCTCGTCACGGTCGGCGAGGAGATGTCGGCCTGGATGCGCAGCCAGC
>JAHDDY010000108.1:3301-5063 GCA_020629115.1 Paracoccaceae bacterium
ATGACCGCCGCCGCTTCCGATCTCCGCCGCCTCGAGACGACGTCCATCACGGTCGCCGAGCCGGACGACGGGATCGTGCTCGTCACCCTCGACCGCCCCGACCGGCTCAATGCGATCACCTCGACGATGATCACCGAACTCGAGCAGGTGGTCGCTGCCACCGACCTCGACCCGTCGGTACGGGCCGTGATCCTGACCGGTGCCGGTCGGGGGTTCTGTGCCGGGCTCGACCTCGGCGACCAGGGCGTGGCACCGGGGGCGGAGGACGTCCGGCCGACCGTGCGGAGCTTCATGTGGCAGGACCACCTGGCCACGCTCCACGAGCGAATCCACCGCTCCCGCAAGCCGTGGATCGCGGCGGTGAACGGGCCGTGTGTCGGTGGCGGGTTCGCCATGGCGCTTGCGTGCGACATCCGAGTCGCCGCGACGTCGGCGACCTTCGGTGCGGTGTTCCTGAAGATCGGCGTGTCGAACTGCGACATGGGCACGAGCTACTTCCTGCCCTGCCTCATCGGTGCGTCCCGAGCCGCCGAACTGATGCTGACCGCTCGGATCTTCGACGCTGAGGAAGCCGACCGGATCGGCTTGGTGGTCGATCTCGTGGAGGGCGGCACGGTCGTCGACCGAGCACTCGAGACGGCCCGACTCATCCGGGGCAACGCTCCGTTCGCCACCTGGATGACGAAGGAGACGATGTGGCAGACCATCGACGCACCGTCGCTCCGCCATGCGCTCGACATCGAGAACCGCACGCAGATCATGTGCAGCTCGAGCGGCGGCGTCGCCGAGGCCCGGGCCGCGTTCGCCGAGAAGCGAGCACCGGAGTGGCCGGCGCTGTGACCGGCCCACCGCCGATCATTCCGCTCGGGAGCACGCAGGATCTCCTCGAAACCTACGGGTCGAGCGGCGGTGTGCTCGAGTTCGTCCTCGTCGACGCGCTGAACACCGACGACCCGCATCGACAGACGATGGAAGCGACGATCGAAGAGATCAGGCACCGGCACGAGTCCTGGATCGCCGACCGCCTCGCCGAGCACCCCGAGCTCCGGCGCGACCGCTTCCTTCGCATCGACGCAGCGCCGGCCGGGGCGACCGACACACCCGTCTCGCTCTCGCAATTCCTCGGCCGATGTTGGGATGCCGAGGAGAAGTGCCTGCGATCGGCATGGTCGCCCGGCGCGAACGGTACGAGGTCCAAGTCGGCCGCTCCGGACGGGGACTCCTTGACCGACGGCTACGCAGAGGCCTTCCTGGAGCCGCCGTATGGCCTGCAGGTCGGCCTCGACCGAGCCGACCGATGGTTCGGAGCCATCAACGACGCCCTGCTCGGCGGTCTCAGCGATGATCTGGAGATCCGCTCGTGGTCGACCGACTGGTCAAACTGGTTCGATGCAGGCCACGAGTGGTGGGGGGTGCACCTCTGGACGGTCCGACCGACGGCCCGTCCGTGGATGGTCGGCATCGCCGCATCGACGACCGATTGACGATGAGACCGAGGAGTGACCATGGCCCATCCGCAGATGTTCGACGACGACGATCCGATGCTCGCTCGTGTCCGCGAGCTGGCCCTCGATCTGCCCGAGGCTGCGGAGAAGGTCAGCCACGGCCGCGTTCCACACGAAGAAGATCTTCTGCATGTACGGCGCGTCGCTGAAGAACGACGCCGGCGAGTGGGTGCAGCACCCGCAGTCGATCGTGGTGCTCGCCGACGAGGACGAGCGTCACGCACTCCTCGAGGACGAGCGCACGTTCGTGCCCGCCT
>JAHDDY010000108.1:5073-11028 GCA_020629115.1 Paracoccaceae bacterium
ATTGGGGCCCGTACGGCTGGATCGGCCTCGACCTCGACGACGACACCGATTGGGGTGAGGTCGCCGAGCTCCTCAAGGACAGCTTCCGGGCCACGGCCCTCAAGCGGGCGATCAAGGCACTCGACGCACGCACGACCGACTGAGCGGCGACTAACGCCACACGTGGTGGCGCCGCCCGACCCGTCACCGGGAGCTCAGACGAACACCCGGATCGTCCGGTGGCTCGCGCGCTGGCGGTACTTGCCGTACCCCGGAGAGCGGCGGCAACACCGACGGGCGCAATGCTGCAAGCCTCGGCGACCATCGCTCGTCGGCTTCAGCATGCTGGCGGCACGTGGTCGCACCCATCAGCGAGTTGGAGTCCCTGACCGCGCTGACGGTGACGATGCCGCTGCTCTTGGCTGCAACGCGCCCGTCGCCGATCGTCCTCTCAAGCCGCTCCAAGCAGGGGCAAGGCCGGAAGATCGCGGCGCCGACGCCAGCCGTCCCGTGTCGACAACCCTTGGCGACAAGGTCAGCAGCCCGCCGGGTCCGGCGCAGAACCCGCGCGCTCACCGACACGCATAGCCATACGAGCTGTCGAGACCTAAAGCGCTCAATTCTTCCGCCTGCCTCATTGTGAGCCGTGCTCTTCGAGTGGCACACGAACCAAGTCTCAGCGTCGGTCACTTTTCCGATGGCGCCGAGACATGAGAACGTCGCTGGATGTCCTACTGCTTCCGCTTCAAAGTAAGACTTGGTGCAAGGTCGCGACTCGACCTAGAAGACGACCAAAGTCTCGTGCTGCGAGATCACACAGTCGGCTCAGTCACGATGACCCGGTCAACCGGCACCTCGAGTAGCAACGGCTGCGAGTTCGCAGTCACTTGCCGCTCGTTCCCGACGGCCGAGGCCGCCCAGGAGGCAGGCGACGCGACTCGCGACCGACTGCGCACAGCGCTAGCTGCAGCCGGGCTTCCAATGGACTTTGGCGAGCGACGCCCTAGAAGCAGCTTCACCCAGATAGCCCTCACCGAGATGGAGGCAGTTGGCGGACGAAGGGTCATGAATGATGCGTATGAGACTCCCGTCTTCGAAGAAGGTCACGTGGATCCCCTGTTTGCGGCTATCGAAGGTGGGAATCTGTCAGTTACTCGACGCTCTGAATCGCTGGCCGACTGCTACGAGGAGGCGCAGGCCAACGATTGGAGACTCACCGAGAAGCAGACCCTCGCCTACGACCTCTACGCCGCATCGTTCGAGGAGACGAACCCAGACGCTCGCCTCGTCTTGCTCACGAGTGCGCTCGAAGCACTCTCACACCGAGAGTCGAGATCCGAGGAGGCCAAGGGCTTCCTCCAGGAGACCCTTGAGAGGCTGTACTCCTCCTCGCTCTCGAAGGAAGAGAAGAGGGCCCTGGCCCAAGGCATCGGTCAACTGCGCACGGAGTCGATCTCCTCAGCCGGTCGTCGGCTCGCGAAGTCATCCGATGCGGAAGCGGGCGGCAGGGGTGAGGCGGTCTTCAAGCGGGCATACCAGATCCGAAGTCGTCTCGTCCATGCCGACATCAAGCGCCCGAGCCGTGACGAGGTCGGGAAGGCAGCTGCCGAGACAGAGGCGCTCACCCGCAGCGTCCTTGCGAGGAGCGTCCGCAATCCGACTCTCTAGCGACCCGTGAGACCGCCACACGTGGCCCACAGAGACGCGTCGAGGGCAGGAGCCGGAGCCCCTGCCCTCGCCGTCAGAACGGCCAGTCGGCGTCGCGTCCCGCCTCGAGCGTGTGCAGGAGACGGAACGTCGCGTCGCTGAAGCCGGCCAGCGTGTATCGACCACGCGCTCCGGCCGGGGTCGACCGGGGTCGGTAGCCCGCCAGATCCACGGTGTAGATCAGCGGAACTCCCGACAGGTCGACCCGACCAGCGTCACGCATCTGGTCGTCGGTGAACAGCACCACCCGATCGTGCTTGCGCGGATCGAAGTGGCGTGCGATGGCCTGGTGGCCGAACGTCGAGTGACCGACCACGCCGACCATCTTCGCGAGATGATCGACCCGACCGAGCACCGAGGCTCCCTTGCGGAAGCGCACGGCCCGGTTGGTGTGGCCGAAGATCACGACGTCGGCGTCGGCCGAACGTCGAGCCGTCACGGCGCCCATCACGGACGCCACCTCGACCCGGGTCATGGTCGACCGGTTCGACACCGGTGCCTGCATCGACCCCGACATGTCGATCACCACGAGGGTGCGGTCGAGCGCCGGGATGTTCTGTGTGGTCAGCTCGAGCGAGGTGCCGAGCGCACGCTTCCAGTCGTCCGACGGAGCGTGCTTGTAGGCCGCCCACACCTGATACGGGAACAGGCGGGCCTTCGCCACCTCGTCGGCGTCGGTGATCCGGGCCAGCACGGTCTTGACCGCAGCCGGGCCGATGCCCCGCTCGTCGAAGTTGCGCAGGTTCCGGATCAGCGCCATGACACCCATGGTGGGAATCACCGATTCCCACGCCTCGGCGTCCATGCCGCCCGGCAGCCAACCCGACAGTCGCTCCCACGACACACCCGCCTCGGCGAGTGCACCCGGGCCCCGCTCGGCGAGCACCGCTCGTCGGGCGTCGACCGGGACCGAAGCCAGTTCCTCGGCCGCTGCCAGTATGGGCAGCACCTCGGGGTCGGCGACGGCGTCGTCACGGTGGCGATGGTCGAGCAGCCAGGCGAACAGCGCACTCTGCGCCGCATCCCGCGGCTTCGGGTGCGTCAGCTCGATGACGTCGGCCATGCGGATCCCGCGACCGACACCGTCGTAGCGGAGCGCCGCCCGCTCGTTGTAGAGCCGCACGGCACCGTCGGCGACACCTCGCTTCACGGCCATGGGCAGGCGACGGCTGTGTCGGCTGTGCCAGTACCCGATCAGCTCGGCCGGCTCGTCGCCGCGGCGCAGCACCGAGGCGATCACCGGTCGACCACGCTCGCCACCGGCCGCGACGTACTCGGCGGCCAGGACGATCGAGGCCGATCGGATCTTCAGCTCGTCACGCAGATACGGCGCCAGGCGGGCCACGAAGTCCGGGTTGGTCGCGACGACGCGATGGACGAGGTCGACGACTCGATCCTCACGGTCCTCGGCTCGCTCGTAGAACGTGTCCTCGCCGGCGAAGTAGGTGGCCGCCATGAGGAACAGCTCGGTCTCGAGCGTGGGTGCGTGGCCGCGCCCGTCCTCGTGGGTCGGGAGCGTGATCCCGCGCTGCGTCTTCACGCTCGCGAGCGGGTTGATGCGGTTGAGGTTGCTGAACTTCGCCATGAGTCGGGCCTCCCCTCAGGCCGGGTCGTCGTGCGATGTGGATGGTCGGAGCGGATCAGAGAACCGGGTGAGCGAGGCCGCACCCCGCAGTTGTGGTCGGGGTGACTCGGATTCGAACCGGGTTGCGCCAGAAGTAACCCCGCTCGTCGCAGCTGATCCGCGATCGGTGTGACCGGACCCCGCCCCGAGCACGTGGAGCCCGAGGGCTCCGGGTGGCTGGGCACGTTGCCGCTCTGCCATCTGAGCTACGAGGCGGTCCCCTTGCGGGGCGCCGACCTCGGCGGGACTCGAACCCGCGACCTGCACCATTAAGAGTGGAAGTAGTCCCGGCCGTCACAACGAGGCCGGGGTCCGGTCGATGCTTCCGAGAACGGGACCCGGAGGTCCGGTGGCCGGGCACTGTCACCGAGTGCCCTTGCGGGCGGCTGCGGTCCTGAAGAACTCCCTGCCGTCACAACGGAAGCAGATCGATGTTCCAAGAGACCGTGGTACTCCCCGTGGGATTCGAACCCACAAGCCCGCCGAGGGCCACAGGGTCTGAGCCTGCTGCGTTTTCCGGTTTCGCCAGAGGAGCGTGGAGCCCCCGGGAGGAATCGAACCTCCGACCCGCTGGGTCGAAACCAGACACTCTGTCCACTGAGCTACGGGGGCGAGACATGACGCTGCGGGAGGAGGGGTCGAACCTCCGCCGACGGTGGGCAACAACCACCCGCTCTACCGACTGAGCTATCCCGCATCGAGGGCCTCTTGGAACGAACGCTGCGTGGCTGACCTCTTCGCCGGAACCTTCGTGGGGTCTGTTCCTGAACCGGCATGCACCGCGCAGCTATGTGAGTTGGTGTCCGAAAACGACAGAAGCCGCACGCTCGTTCAGTGAGCGGCGGCTTCGGGACGGAGCGTCTTGGTGGGTCGCCTAGGGGCGCCACACCTCCGAAGCCGGACGGGGCTCGCTCGAGCGCCGACCACGCAGGGCGGGCAGCACGAGCAACTCGGCATCGAGGCCGAGCCTGGATGTATTCAGTTGCTCGAAGCTGAAGGTGTGCATGGTTCCGGTCCTGCGCCCGCACGTCCGTCGTGCGTGGCGGGCCGCTAGTTGTAAACGAGCCGCCGCCGACCCGTCAACGGGTTATTCGCGTCGTGTCAGCTCACTCGTGCCATCTCTCGGGCCAGATGTCGATGACGTGGACGACCAGACCGCCTGCGTCCTCCGACCATGGGTCGAGGCCGACCAGCAGGTGGAAGCCTGCCACTGCTCGACCGGCCTCGATCGTGAACCGACGGGTGCCCGGCGACGCCGCGATCTCCGGCAGGGTCCACCAGTCGACCGCAGCCAGTGCGGCAACAGCCTCCGGCAAGTCCAACGTCAGGAAGGCTGCAGCCTGATCGTTGTCGAGCTGGTGCCGCACACTCACGAGTACATGGTCCGGAACGCGGACCGCTGCGCTCACCGTTGCTCGGCTCGTGCCTCGGCTTCTGACTCGGCGATCGCCTCGGGCAGGCGTGCGATGGCTCGCTCCAAGGAGGCCGTGGCCCCCGGAGACAAGGGACGCCCAGCGACAGCCGTCTCGACCAGTTGATCGACCCGATCCGGGTCGACCCTGGGCGACGTCTCGCTGAGGTCCATACGGGAACGGTAGCTCGAGCCACTGAAATCGAACTCGGCGAGGGCACGAGTCGGAGCGCTGCCCCCGGGTCACCCTCGTTTGATGCGCCCGTCGAACATCTCGCGGTTCGCCTTGAGGTGCTCGTTGGTCGTCTCGGGAAATCGAGGTCAAGACAGGCTCGACAGCACTCCTCGCCACGGCCTCACCGTCGGTCGCGAACAGTCAGAATGGACCGCCCTGGCGCCATCTCCGCCCGGCAATACGAGGCGGCCCCGAAGACCCGGGAACCCCGATCGGTGACCACCTCGCCTGCCATCGCGACGGGTCTCGGCGAAGATCGTCGACGATCGTGGCCGCCAGCTCTTCGGGAGACCGCCCCTTCCAGCGGTGGCTCACGAAGATTTGGTGGGTGCGCTCGAAGAAGAAGCAGACGACGAACGTGCCCGTGTCTCGGTACCAGTTCGAAGCCCAGGCATAGGTGAGACCCTGCTCGGCGAACGCCGGAGCCGAGGCGAACTGCGCGACGTGTCGCACCACGACTCGTTCGGGGGTCTCCCAGGACCGATCGGCCTCGAAGCGGTCCAACTCCGCGTCGTAGTCGAGTTCGTCGAAGGTGACTCGCCGGTCCATCGGGCGTTCGACCTCCCAATCCCAGTGGACGAGCCCGTCCGCCCGGGTGATCACGACGTCGGTAGCTCCGCACCCGTAGATGCCGCACTCGCATCGGGCCACCGGGACTCGGGTCGGCGACGATGTCGCCCGCAGCCGGTTGGCCGGGACGACCAGATCGTTCGTGTCCATGCCCATGCCTGCGCCGGCGCTCGTCATCTCGACGTCGTTCACGAAGATCTGCACCTCGAAGCCGCCGCCGAACTCCTCCTCGGTGGCTTGGACCTGCAGGCGGAGCGAGTCGACCACGACGGCGCCTTCGTCAGCCTCGCTCGACGCGCTTGTCGAACATCTCCCGGTTCGCCTGGAGGTGCTCGTTCGTCGTCGCCAGGAAGGCCATGGCGGCGTCGGCGTCGGGCACCGTCTCGAGCGCCTTCACGACCTTCTCCGTCATCCACTTCCGCTGATCGA
>JAHDDY010000271.1 GCA_020629115.1 Paracoccaceae bacterium
GGCGAGGATGTGCCGGTCGATCGTATCGAGTTTCAGCGCGGGCATGGCCCCTCCGGTCTGATTCCGGCATCGCGATGGCGGCCGACATGCGTCATAGATAATGGCGCGGGCAGGTTAAACCATATTTCCGGGGCATTTGGCGAAATAAAATAACGCCAAGGAATGCGCCTGCGACATATTATCCGCGCCGCATACGCATCGTTTGCCGGTCGCGGGCCTTATCTCCATCGAAATCCTCGCACCGGGCGCGGAACTTTCCTACACAGCATCCCGACCGCTTCAGGAGACCCGTGCCATGACCGATTCCATCCATACCCGCGTGCTCATCGTCGGCTCCGGCCCGGCGGGCTACACCGCCGGGGTCTATGCCAGCCGCGCGATGCTCGAACCCGTGCTCGTGGAGGGCATCCAGCCGGGGGGCCAGCTCACCATCACGACGGAGGTCGAGAACTGGCCCGGCGATACGGAGGTGCAAGGACCGGACCTGATGGTGCGCATGCGCGCCCATGCCGAAGCGGTGGGCACGACGCTCGTCTCCGACCATATCACCGCGCTCGACCTGTCGAAGCGCCCCTTCACCGCCACGGGCGACAGCGGCAAGCGCTACACCGCCGACGCCGTGATCCTCGCCACCGGGGCGCAGGCGCGGTGGCTGGGGCTGGAATCGGAGGAGAAGTACAAGGGCTTCGGCGTCTCCGCCTGCGCGACCTGCGACGGGTTCTTCTATCGCGGCAAGGAGGTGCTGGTCATCGGCGGGGGCAACACGGCGGTCGAGGAAGCGCTGTTCCTGACCAACTTCGCGAGCAAGGTGACGCTGGTCCACCGCCGCGACACGCTGCGCGCCGAGGCGATCCTGCAAAAGCGGCTGATGGAGCATCCGAAGGTCGAGGTGATCTGGGACCACGTGCTGGGCGAGGTGCTCGGCACCGATCAGCCGCGCGGCGTGACCGGCGCGCGCCTCGCCCATGCCACGACGGGCCAGACGCGGGAGGTGGACTGCGCGGGCATCTTCGTCGCCATCGGCCATTCGCCCTCGTCCGAACTGGTGAAGGATCAGCTCGACACCCATAACGGCGGCTACGTCGTCGTGGAGCCGGGCCGGACGGCGACGGCCATCCCGGGCGTCTACGCCGCCGGGGACGTGACGGACCACGTCTACCGCCAGGCCGTCACCTCGGCGGGCATGGGCTGCATGGCCGCGCTGGAGGCGGAGAAGTTCCTGTCGGAGGACGGCGTGGGGGTGAAGGGCTGGGGCTGAGTCCCATGACGCATCGACGGTTAGGCGGTGGCCAGCCCCTTCGCCCGACACTCTCGTCATATCCCCATTCCCGGACGGTCTCTCGATTTCCGGATGGGGGTGGAGGGTAGCTAA
>JAHDDY010000014.1:0-6263 GCA_020629115.1 Paracoccaceae bacterium
CCGTCCCCGGCGAAGACCGGGGACCTCGATGGAACAAGGGACCGCACCCCATGACCCGCCTCGCCCTCGCCTGGACCCTCGCCCGGCGCGACCTGCGCGGGGGGCTGCGCAGCTTTCGCGTCTTCCTCGCCTGCCTCGCCATCGGGGTGGCGGCCATCGCCGGGGTCGGCTCGGTGGCGAGCGCGATCACCGCCGGGTTGCAGGCGAACGGGCGTGCCATCCTCGGCGGGGATGTCGAACTGCGCCTGACGCACCGCTTCGCGACGGAGGAGGAGCGCGCCTGGATGGACGCCAACGCGACGGCCCTGTCCGAGATCGTGGATTTTCGCGGCATGGTCGGCGCGCCGGACGGCACCCGCGCATTGGCGCAGGTGAAGGCGGTGGACGCGGCGTATCCCCTCGTCGGGGCGCTGACGCTGGAAGGCGGCGGCGTGCCGGAGGCGGCGCTGGCCGGCCGGGGCGCGCTGGCGGAACAGGCGCTGGTCGACCGGCTGGGGCTGGAGATCGGCGACGCGTTGCGCCTCGGCACGGTCGACGTGACCCTGCGCGGCATCGTGGCGGACGAGCCGGACCGGCAGGCGGCGGGCCTCTCGCTCGGCCCGCGCCTGATGGTGGCGCGGGGCGCGCTGGAGGGGTCGGGCCTCTTGCAGCCGGGCAGCCTCTACCGCGTCTCCTACCGCCTGCTGCTCTCGCCGGGCGATACGCCCGAGGACCTCAGGATACGCAGCGAGGCCGCCCTGCCGGAGACGGGCTGGCGCTGGCGCGACCTGCGCGACCCGGCCCCCGGCACGACCCGCAACGTCGAGCGCATCGCGCGGTTCCTCGTCCTCGTCGGCCTCGCCGCGCTGGCGGTGGGCGGGGTCGGCATCTGGGCGGCGACGCGGGGATACCTCGACCGCAAGACCGCGACCATCGGCACGCTGCGCACGCTGGGCGCGAGTGGGGGGACGGTGCTCTCGGTCTACCTCATCCAGATCGGGTTGCTGACGCTGGCGGGCATCGCCATCGGGCTGGTCGTCGGGGCGGGCGTGCCGCTGCTGCTCGCCCCGTTCCTGGCCGAGGCGCTGCCGGTGCCCGCGCGGTTCGGGGTCTATCCGGGGGCGCTGGGGCAGGCGGCGGCCTATGGCGCACTGACGGCGATGCTGTTCTCGCTCTGGCCGCTGGCGGTGGCGCGCGATACCAAGGCGGCGGTGCTGTTCCGCGAGGTGGCGGGCGCGCGGCGGCGCTGGCCGCGCTGGCCCTACATCGCGGCGAGCGCGGCGCTCTTCGCCGTGCTGACCGGGGCGGCGGTGTTCTTCGCGGGGAACGCGATGCTCGGGGCGGGGTTCGTCGGCGGGCTGGTGATCGCGCTCGTGGTCTTCGTGGTGCTGGCGCGGGGCGTGCGGATGCTGGCGCGCTGGCTGTCGCGGCGACCCGCCCTCGTGCGCGGACGGCCCACGCTGCGGCTCGCGCTCGCGGGCATCGGCGGGCCGGGGGGCGAGACGACGGGCGTCATGCTCGCCATGGGTCTCGGCCTCACGCTGCTCGCCGCCATCGGGCAGATCGACACGAACCTGCGCGGCATGATCGACGGCGAGGTCAGCGACGATGCCCCCGCCTTCTTCTACCTCGACATACCCGCCCCCCAGCGCGACGCCTTCGTCGAGACGGCCCGCGCCGATGCGGCGGTCGAGCGGATCGAGACGGCCCCCATGCTGCGCGGGCGCATCACCGGCATCAACGGCGCGGCCCCCGACCCCGAGAGCATCGACCCCGAAGCGCGCTGGATGCTGCGCGGAGACCGGGGGCTGACCTATTCGGACGAGCCGGGCGAGGGCACGACCCTGACCGAAGGCGAATGGTGGCCGGCGGACTATGCCGGCGAGCCGCTCGTCTCCTTCATCGACGAGGAGGGCCGGGCCATGGGACTGGCGATCGGCGACACGGTGACGGTCAACGTGCTGGGCCGCGATCTCACCGCCCGGGTGGCGAACTTCCGCACGGTGGAGTGGCGGCGCATGGGGCTGAACTTCACCATGGTCTACAACCCCGCCGCGCTGCGCGCCGCCCCGCACAGCCACATCGCCACGCTCTACGCGCCCGAGGGCGAGGAGGGGCGGCTGACGCGACTGTTCGCGGAGGGCTTCCCCTCGGCGGTCGCCATCCCCGTGCGCGACGCCATCGCGCGGACGCAGGTGCTGCTCGGACGGCTGGCGGACGCGGTGCGGGCGGCGTCGGGGGCGACGATCCTGTCCGGGCTGATCGTCCTGATCGGGGTGACGGCGGCGGCGCAGGCGCGCGCGGCCTACGACGCGGCGGTGCTGAAGACGCTGGGCGCGACGCGCGGGGCGATCCTGCGGGCGAGCCTGCTGCGCACCGTGCTCCTCGGCCTCGCCGCCGCCCTGCCCGCCATCGCCCTCGGCATGGCGGCGGGATGGGGGGTGACGACCTACGTCTTCGAGGCGGACTTCACGCCCCGGCTCGGCCCGGCGCTGCTGGTCGCGGTCTTCGGCATCGGCGCCACGCTGCTGGCCGCCGCCTTGTTCCTGGGGCGGACGGTGTCGGTGAACCCGGCGCGACTGCTCAGGGCACGGGGGTAGGATCATGGCCGTGAGCATCGCACGCGACGGGGACATCGCCCTCCTGACGGTGGACAATCCGCCGGTCAACGCCCTCTCCCACGCCGTGCGGCAGGGGTTGTGGGATGCCATCGCGGCGGCGGAGGCCGACGATACCGTGCGCGCGGTCGTCATCCGCGCGACGGGCCGCACCTTCCCCGCCGGGGCCGACATCCGCGAATTCGGCAAGCCGTCCGTCGACCCGTGGCTTCCGGCGGTGGTCGACCGGATCGAGGGCTGCGCGAAACCCGTCGTCGCCGCGCTGCACGGGCAGATCCTCGGCGGCGGGCTGGAGGTGGCGATGGGCGCGCATGTCCGCGTCTGCGACCCCGGCGCGCGGCTGGGCCTGCCGGAGGTGAGCTTGGGTATCCTCCCCGGCGCGGGCGGCACGCAGCGCCTGCCCCGGCTGATCCCGGTGGACAGGGCGCTCGACATGATCACGACCGGCAAGCCGATCTCCGCCGCCGAGGCGCGCGCGCTGGGCCTGGTCGACGCGGTATCGGAGCCGGGGGAGGCGGTGGCGGATGCCGCCCTCGCCCATGCCCGCCGCCTCGT
The DNA here is from genome assembly GCA_020629115.1 of Paracoccaceae bacterium. Classification (GTDB taxonomy): domain Bacteria; phylum Pseudomonadota; class Alphaproteobacteria; order Rhodobacterales; family Rhodobacteraceae; genus JAHDDY01. The sequence continues at coordinate 3,153 of JAHDDY010000014.1, forward strand.
GGCCGACGGTACCGTGCCCCGCCCCACCGGCGCGCGCCCCGTCCATCCCGCCGCGCCCGACCTGTTCGAGACGACCCGCGCGGCATTGGCGAGGACGGCGAAGGGCCGCCTCGCCCCCCTCGCCTGCGTCGATGCGGTCGAGGCGGCGACGCGCCTGCCCCTGCGCGAGGGGCTGGCGGAGGAGCGGCGGCTGTTCGGCACGCTCATGGAATCGGATCAGCGCGCGGCGCTCATCCATGCGTTCCTGAGCGAACGGCAGGTGGCCAAGCTGCCCGAACTGGAGGGCGTGACGTCCCGCCCCCTGGAGCGCATCGGCATCGTCGGCGGCGGCACGATGGGCGCGGGGATCGCCGCCGCCGCCCTGCTGTCGGGCCTGCCCGTGCATCTGGTGGAGCGCGGCGATGACGCGGCCGCCCGCGCGCGGGAGACGGTGACCGGGATGCTGGACGGCGCGGTGAAGCGCGGCAAGCTGGACGCCGAGACCCGCGCAATGCTCCTGTCGGACGCCTTCGCTACCGGCACCGACTACGCCGCCCTCGGGACGGCCGATCTGGTCGTCGAGGCGGTGTTCGAGAGCATGGACGCCAAGCGCGAGGTCTTCGCCGCGCTCGACGCCGTCTGCAAGCCCGGCGCGGTGCTGGCGACGAACACGTCCTATCTCGACGTCGACGCCCTCGCCGCGACGGTCTCGCGGCCCGGCGACGTGCTGGGCCTGCATTTCTTCTCCCCCGCCCACGTGATGCGCCTGCTGGAGGTGGTCGTCGGGCGCGAGACGGCCCCCGACGCCGTGGCGACCGGCTTCGCGCTGGCCAAGCGCCTCGGCAAGGTCGCGGTGCGGGCGGGGGTGTGCGACGGGTTCATCGGCAACCGCGTGCTCTCGGCCTATCGCAAGGCGCTCGACGGCGCGGTGCTTGCCGGGGCCAGCCCCTTCAACGTGGACCGCGCGCTGGTCGATTTCGGGCTGGCGATGGGGCCGTACGCGGTGGGGGACCTGTCGGGACTGGACATCGCCTGGGCCAACCGCAAGCGCCTCGCCCCGACCCGCGATCCGCGCGAGACCTATGCCGACTTCTCGGACCGGCTCTGCGAGGCGGGGCATCTGGGGCGCAAGACGGGGCGGGGGTTCTACGTCCACGGGGACGGCAAGCCGGTCCCGAACCCGGAGGTTGAGGCTATCGTGGCCGCCGAGCGCGCGGCGAAGGGCATCGCGCCCCGCCCCGTCCCGGATGCGGAGATCGTCGCCCGCTTCGTGGCCGCGACGGTGAACGAGGGCGCGCGCATCGTCGGGGAGGGCATCGCCCGGCGGCCCCTCGACGTGGACGTCACCATGCTGAACGGCTACGGCTTTCCCCGCTGGCGCGGCGGGCCGATGCACCATGCCGACGCGACCGGCCTCGCCCGCATCCTCGCCGATATCGAGCGCCTCGCCGGGGAGGACGCCTTCCTGTGGCGGCCCGCCCCCCTGCTGCACCGCCTGGCCGGGGAGGGGGGGCGGTTCGCGGATCTCGACGGCGGCTGACGGGGCGCGGGTAAGGCTCAGGACCGTCCGCTGCCGCCCAGGACCCACATCATCGCCCCGTCGTCGGGAAAGAGGAAGTCGCTCGCCTGCATCCAGCCCTTCTCCCGGGTCAGGCGGCGGGTGGTGGCGAGGGCCTTCTCGAAATCGCCGTCGGATACCTCGATATCGTGGCGCTGCTTGTGGCGCAGGGTGTCGACCTGGAGCCGGGCCTCGGCGGCGAGGCCGTGCAGCTCGACGTATTTCGCCATCAGCCCGCCCTCCCCGCCGCCCATGCGCTTGGCGATGAGCGAGAGGATCGAGGCGACGACGGTGGCCACGCCCAGGGGCACGGTCCAGTCGTTGTCCCCCGACTGCGCGGCGGCGAAGAGGCTGGAGCCGAGCACCAGCGTCAGGATCGAGGCCCACAGGTCGAGCCGCTGCTGCACCCGCGTCCGGCGCAGCAGCCGCGCGATCATCGTCTCGCAGGCCTCCGCCGCCGCGGCCAGCGCCGAGATGGCGAAGGCGGCGGCGTCCGGGCCGAGGCCGCCCGCCTCCGTGGTCTCGACCATCGCGGGCGCGTCCTCCCCGGCATTGGCCTTGAGGAACTGGCGAAACTCGAACATCGCCGCCCCGCGCCCGCTCTCGGACAGGGCGTCCCTGTCCGGCTTCGGCGTGGCAATGGCGGGGGCAGGGTCGGGCGCGTCGGCGGCCCGCTCGTCCTCGTCGATCCAGCGACGGATGGTCTGGACGAGCTGCGGCGTGATGCGGGTCGCGCTGTTGGCGCGGTCCTCGCCGGTATCCGAATCGCGGAACCCGTAGGCGTGGACGCCCACCGCCACGGGCGGCTCCTGCGCCGAGAGGCGCATCCAGACGGGCGCGCCGGACTGGCCGCTCGACGTGTCCACGTCGTAGTAGAGCCGCTGGGGCGTGACGCGCCCGATGCGGTTGCGGTGCCAGAACGCCTTCATGCCGTTATGCTTGATCGGGATGGGCGGGCCGTCCGGGTCCTCGGGCGGGCCTTCGACCGGATAGCCCGCGATGTTGACCTCCGCGCCCTCCAGCGCCGCGTCGTCGAAGGCCGCGAAGCCCCAGTACCCGACCCGCCCCGGCACCGGGCGGTCGAGATGGATGCAGCCGATATCGAACTCGGGATCGCAGTCGCTCAGCCAGCGCGGATGCGCCGAAAGCCGCGCGGCGCGGTAGAGGCCGTAGGGCACCGCATCCCCGTCGCTGCCCTTGCCGGTCCGGCCCGGGGCGATGCGGAAATCGGTCGAGAGCAGCTCCGGGTCGTCCCTGTTCGAGAGATCGAGGATGACGTGCCCCGCCGTCAGCAGCGTGCGCGGCCCGATGAGCCAGCCCGTGCCCCGCCGGGGCGTCGTGCGCGAGGAGTTTGCACGCGGGGTGCGGTAGCTGATCTGGCAGATGCGGCGATAGGGGATCTCGGTCGGGTCCGGGACCGGGGTCCGGTCGTCGTCGCCCACCGGCGTCTCGCGGGCGCGGCGGTCGGGATGGGCGGGGGTGCCGTCGCTCAGCCGTTCCAGCAGGCCGGGGTCGGCGTCGTCGTCGGAGCCGTCGATGGCCATGAGCGGGGGACGGGGCATGGGCGGGGGCCT